>NZ_CP012678.1:1245490-1556863 GCF_001298525.1 Psychrobacter urativorans | reverse complement strand
AGACAATAAATGAACATAGGAAAAAGTCGCTACTATGACGATAGCAGACCGTAATACAACAACAGATATCGAAAGTGAAAAGTCAGTTATTGATAACGCTGAGCCTGCACCAAAAGCGCACCTTATCTTAGGGCTAGATTATGGCGTTAAGAAGATGGGCATGGCGCTTGGTAATACTATTACCGAAACCGCGCGCGCTTTTGATATCTTGGCGATGAATAATGGGCAACCAGATTGGGATAACTTACTGGGCATCATTCAAACGTGGGGCGTGACCACGGTGGTGGTTGGACTGCCACTGAATATGGATGGCAGCAGCTCGATGCTATCAAAACGCGCGCATAAATTTGCCCGCCGCTTGGCACATCGGATGATGGAGCAAGGCGTGCCTGCGAGTGTGCTGCTATCCGATGAGCGTTTGACCTCAGTTGGCGCGCGCGAGCTGGCGTGGGAGCAAGGCTGGATTAAAAACGAGCGTGACCCAATTGATGATATTTCAGCGTGTATTTTATTGTCAGCCTACTTTGCTGACCCAAGCTGTGCGCTGCCGATTGACGCGATTAAAGCAGAATAAGCCAACATGGCTGGATAACTATCAGCATCGTTATACCGTTCTTAATCATATTTATATAGAAGATGGCTGTTTGTTATGACCACTGCTCCAGACCAATCCTTGCAATCTAAGCAAAATGCTGCTCAAGCGTCGTCGCAACATGGCTTTGCACCACTGGCGATTGCGCGTATCAAAGGTGCACAGCGAGCGAATACAATCGCTATTTATCTCATTTATGCCGCCATTATTACCTTTATGGTCTTTGGTACGATTGCCAGTATTAAGATGTTTCATGACAATACCTTACTGTATCGCCTGTTTTTTAATTTGCCGTATGCGCTGATTGCGCTCACTATTCCTATGACGCTATATGATGCCTTTATTATTTATCGCTATCGCCTGAATCAAGCCTCGATGGTTAGAATGACGATTGGCGTTTCAACCATCGTATTGATTGGCGGCTTGTTATTTGCCGATACCGCTTGGCTTGGGCTGTCGTGCTGGCTTGGCGTAGCGTTTTTATTTAAAGTCAGTTTTAAACGCTTTTTTGATTTTTTAGCAGTAGCAAATGAGCCTGAATCAGTTGTTCATGAAGAATAGCTGATAAAGACTGACTGGCAGTAATAAGCAAACTATTAACCTATTTTCAAACTCTTAACTTTTCTAACACGATGACTCTCATGATGACGATGACTACCTTGACTTCAGATACGACTGTTAACCATCATCTAGACACGCAAGGGCTGATTTGCCCTGAGCCGGTGATGATGCTGCACAAAACCATACGTCAAGCGGATGGCGGCGAGATTATTGAAATCCTTGCCACTGATCCAGCAACGACGCGTGACATTCCTAATTTTTGCCGTCATTTGGGGCACACGCTTGTGCATCAAGAAACGCTGAACGACGCGCCAACTTATCGCTATTTGGTTAAGAAAAAAAGCGCTTAATAGCGGCTAATGTCATCAGCAATATCTCATCCATAAGTTAAAGGTAGGTCGCGTGTTAGCAACAGAAAAGCAGTATGTGCAGTGGTTTGAGAACGAAACGTTACGTCATGCGCGCTGGTTGTCTGAGAGTAATCAAGTGCCGCCTGCACGTATCGTTTTGGTCGATGACAAAACGAGCGCAGATGAAGCCTATCGCTTGGCTTGCGCGGGCACATCAATGCTGTGGCAGGGTGACTTTCAGAATGCGCGGCAATTATTACAAGCGCTCACGCGCCGTATTGAACGCAGTGAACAGCGCAAAATGAGCAAAGCGGCTAATAAATTAAGTAAAGCTGCTGAGTCTGAATTCGATACTAAATTAGAAAACGCTAAGGAAATACCTAACTTATTCCATCAGCAGCGCCAAGCTCAAGCACAGCGTTCACGTCTATTAAGCCGTTTGCTATTAGAACTTGATGCCGGTTATGTCAGTCAGTTACGTCGCGCCCCCGATGTGAGTGCGGCTTGTACGGCTGCTTTTGGTAAGCTGGATGAGCCGTGTTTAATTTCATTTCGTGATTTGCAAGGGGCGTTAGGTGCGGCAGGGTGGCGCGCGAAAGGCGTACCGATTACAAACTTAGGACTATCAATTTTTCCACATTATGGCGTGTTTGCGCCAACCCGTCATGAGTATGTGCAACTGTTGCTTGATGCACCTCTGCCTAATAAACATGAAGTCGCCTTTGATATTGGTACGGGAACTGGTTTGCTAGCGATTATTCTGGCACAGCGTGGTGTAAAACAGATAATCGCAACCGATTTAAATCCACGCGCCTTGGCTTGTGCTCGCGAGAATTTTGAACGTTTAGCGTTATCTAGCGTGCAGTTGCAGCAAGCAGATTTATATCCAACTGAGGTGCCGTTGGCAAATCTGATTGTCTGTAATCCACCTTGGCTGCCTGCTAAGCCAACCTCGCCATTAGAATATGCCGTCTATGATGCCAATAGCGCGATGTTGCGAGGGGTTTTACAGGGCGTAAAACAGCACTTAGCGGAGCAAGGAGAGGTCTGGTTGATTCTGTCAGATTTAGCGGAACATTTGCAGTTGCGCAGCCGTGATGAATTATTAGGCTGGGTTGCGGATGCTGGATTAGAGGTGAAATACCGTCTCGATACCACGCCCAAACATGGTCGCAGCCAAGACAATACCGACCCACTGTTTGCAGCGAGAAGTAGCGAAATCACCTCGTTATGGTGTTTAGTGCCTTTTGATAATTGCAATAACACTTAAGAATTAATATTTAAGCAGTAACATTTAAGAAGTAATACTTAAATAATAACTGAAGCCATAAACTGCTCAACGAATCACCTTATCCCCTTTTATCCTACAAAACTGCCGAGTAGTGTCTTATGAGCCGTGATCGTGCCGTACAGCAGCGTCAACCAAAAGCGCTAGCCGTCGATGACGAACCGGCTTATATCACCGAATTTCGTCAAGCCATGCTCGCGCGTGGTTTGGCAACGCGTACCCGTAATGCTTATGTACGCGATTTACGTTCCTGTGAGCTGACCAACCGTAAAGCGCTAACGATTTGGCAACCTGACGATGTCCTGCATTGCTTGTCAATTCTCACTCAAGATGGCAAAACCCCACGCACCCAAGCGCGTATGCTCTCAAGCCTGCGCCAGTTTTATCTGTGGATGGTTGCTAGTAATCTGCGCGAAGACAACCCTTGCGAACGTATCAAAAGCCCAAAATTGGGGCGACCGTTGCCAAAGGACTTGTCCGAAGCCGATATTGATAACCTCTTAACTGCTCCTGATAACAGCACCACGCTCGGACTACGCGATAAAGCCATGCTTGAGGTGCTCTATGCCTGCGGTCTGCGCGTGAGTGAGCTGATTAATCTGTCGCTTGAACAAGTCAATCTCAATTCAGGCTGGCTACAGATTACCGGTAAAGGAAATAAAACCCGTTTAGTGCCATTAGGTGAATACGCAGCGGATGCGCTGGAAGACTATCTCACCCATGGTCGCGGCGATTTAATTGCCCATCTAAAAGCGGGAAATTGCCAAGCGGTTTTTTTGACCGCACAAGGCGGCTATATGACGCGGCAAAACTTTTGGTATCTGCTAAAAAAATACGCCAAAATTGCCAGTATTGATAAAGAATTATCGCCGCATACCTTACGCCATGCCTTTGCCACACACCTACTCAATCATGGTGCAGACTTGCGCAGTGTGCAGCTATTACTTGGACATAGTGACTTATCAACCACGCAAATCTATACTCATGTGGCGACGGCGAGATTGCAGAAGTTGCATGCGGAGCATCATCCGAGGGGCTAAAGAAAATTAAATCTGATATAGGTTATGTCCTATTCTTTTCTTAATGTGATTTTTCTTGAGGAAAGATTCAGCTCATTTACTAAATCTATTCATAAGCTTTTTTTATCGGATTGAACTTTACAGCCTTACTGTAGTTGACATGCTCAATACGCTCATCATCATCGGTAGGCATTTCGCCTTTGTAAGTCAACATAATCGGATAATAAGTGGTATTGTTCGACAATACTTTTAAAGTCCCTTCATAACCATAATATAAAGGTGATTCTTCATCATAACTAGCATTGCTTGAGCCAGCATCACCAATATAATAAACGTTAATAAAATCATTCTCAGGTAGGTGTAAGGCTTCCCACCAGTCATCCCTTGCACCTTGACCCATATAGAAATTCGTAAATACACTTCCTACTAGGTTCTTACCTAACGGCTGCAAACCATCCTGAATATCTTCGGCATAGAGTCCCACACTTCCATTGCTACTCGAATACTTTGCGTTCTTTGGTGTTTGACTCACTAACTGAAATAACCCATTATCTAGTTTTTTGAAACTGTATAAATCCGCTGTTGCCTTGCAGATATGACAAGAATCAATTTCACCATCAGAAACCTGAGCCTTTTCAATGATAACTAGATAGCGATCTTCACCTGCTGTATTTTTATATTGAATAATAGGGCGCATTAAGGCAACAGTTGCCCTTCCAGAATTATCATATTTTCCTAAGCCGATATACAGTGTATCTTCCATATAATCTACATGAATATTGAACATCTGACCGCTATAAAACTTACGCATAACTTCTTTAAAGCTTAAGTCTTTGATTTTAACCTGAGCTATTTTACTGGCAGAGAAATTTGGAACGGCAGCAATTACAGGGGTCGCTGATAGAATACTTAAACTGAGCGCCAAACTAAGTAAAAGATTTTTCATGCGAAATTCCATTTGATTATAATGTTCTAAAAGAATCTATCAATGAGTAGAGTATATGCAGCCATAATGTAACATACAAATTATAAAAGTATAAAATCTAAAGAACCATAGCTGCAAACCTGCCCTTTTCTCGCTACAATACGCCCTATATTTTGTAATCCTTTCCCAAGCGAGAAAACCATGAGCCATAGACCGCCTGCTGACCTATTAGAAAAAGCCAAATACTGGCGCGATGATATTAATTTTCGCGAAGACGTACTGGGCAAGCCGTTTGATTTTGCCACCACGTGGGGTATTTTTTCACCGCAAAAGCTTGATGACGGTAGCTTGATGCTGCTTGATTATGTTGATTTTCAGCAGGATGATGATTCGATAGATTTGGGCTGCGGCTATGGCGTGCTTGGTATGACGGCAGCGCGTGAATGTCCGAACGGTCAGCATACATTGATTGATAAAGACTTTATGGCGGTAGAATATGCGCGCCAAAATTGCGAAAAAAACGGTCTACATAACGTCGATGTGCATTTATCCAACGGTTTTAATCATGTGGATAAAGCGAAAGACTTTAGCTTGGTCATGTCAAACTTGCCCGCAAAAGTAGGCAAAGAGCAGCATTATCTGTATTTCCTCGATGCCCATGCGCGTATGCGAAAAGGTGGGCGCTTTTATGTGGTCACGATTAATGGCTTACGTCAGTTTATGAAACGCTCGTTTACCGAAGTATTTGGTAATAGCGAAAAGGTCAAACAAGGCAAAACCTATACCATTACGATGGCGACTAAAGACTAAGATTTAAAAGTTAGACAATAAGTAGATAAGTTAAAAAAAGCACGCTACATCATGATGATTTAGCATGCTTTTTTATGGCTATCTTTTCAGGATTACATTTGCCGTTTGAGCAAATATAATCCTAAAGCGGTGCTAGCTATAATTGGTAATAGCACCATTAATAACGGCGAAAATCCAGTAGCTAATGACACAAAGCCAACCAAATCCTGAATATAACTGAACAGTAAACCAAATAATAAAGCGACCACAATACGCAAACCTAAACTGTGCGTCCGCAATGAACCAAAGACAAACGAGCAGGCGACAATCACTAATGATAAAATAGATAACGGTGAGAGCAGCTTTTGCCAAAATGCCAATTCATGCGCGAGTGAGCGTTTACCTTGTTGACGCATAAACTGACGATGTTCATACAGTTGCGTCAGCGATAAATCATCGGCTTGGCGCGTGAGTAAATAAACCGACTCCGGTGCAAATGGTAGACTTAAAACATCAGATGCGGTTTTAGATTGCGCACTACCAAAACCTTTATTAATCGTGAGCGTGGTCATATTGCTGAGTTGCCAATCGTAGCGATATTGTTCACTGAGTGTGGCGTTTGAGCTTTGTACTGGTTGCCGACCCATATACTTGCCACCTTCGGCATGAATCGCGGTTTGCAAATTGCCATTATTGTCCAAATGCCAACGCTTTACCTCACCAATATTGCCTTTGACATCGGCATAGTCAATATAGAGAATATCACTACCATCGGGTTGTACGTTTGACTTATCCGCATTGCTATTAGTATTGTCATTTGAACTATTACTATCATTAGCAACGGTCTTAAAGCGCGGCTGTACCGTCCAATAGCCACGTACTGAGGTGACAAGCGAGCGGTTATCTTCACTATTAATTTGATTTGCCAATGGATTGGTATAAGGCAGTACAAACTGATTGAGTGCCAACGCCAATAGCACAAACGCCAACGCGGGCTGTAATACCCAACCAACAATACGATAAATGCTAACGCCAGCGGCGCGCATCACCACCAGCTCGCTTTTATTCGCCAATAATCCTAGACCAACAACCGCGCCCAATAGCGCCCCTGTCGGCATAAACTGTGCTAAAAAATGAGGTGAGCGATAAAGGATAAATTTGAGCGCATCGGACATGGTATAGCTATCAGTAAGCGCATCAAGCTCAGATAAATAAGAAAATAAAACTTGCAGCGCCCACAGTCCCATTACAGCAGCGACAATGGCTAATAAAGCATTGAGTTTTACATAACGCCCAAGTATTTGTAGGTTAGCAGATTGCCCATGAGTGGATTGAGCTTTAGAGAGTAAGGAGCGCATTATAGTTGCCCTCCATTTGAGCCACTTATATTATCAGTGTCAGCGTCAGTGTCAACGTTGATTATCGGGTCTTCTTTTAAGCGAATACGCAGTCGATGTTGGATACGGCTGCTCCAATTCAAATACAGCGCCAAGGTCATAAAGCCGATGACCAGCCACGCATATGACCACACGCTGACACTGCCTTTACTGACCGCATTCTTAAGCGAGATAATACCTAACGCACAGCTGACAAATAATAAAATCGCTGGAAACAGACGCAGCCAACGCCCTTGACGGGGACGCACTTGTGCCAGTGGTACGGCAAGCATCGGGGCAATAATCATCAACCACGGCAGCGCCAACCGATAACCCAACTCCGCTTGTGCCGCCCGCATGGCATTGACACTGCCCACTTTTGCATGACCAGTTGCCGCTTGCCATAACGGCATAATAGGCTGAGTTTGGATATTGTCTTCGGTCACCACTTCTTTCGGCGATTCGGACAAGGTAATACGATAGCGATCAAAACCAACTTGATTATACTTTAGGCTGCCTGCGCCCACCTCATAACGTCGCCCTTGGAATAAATCCAACTGGGTCACGCCACTAGCGCCATTTTCAACTTGCTCAGCGCGCTTAGCCAAAGTAATCGTATCTTTACCAATCGTGGATTTACTGCTGTCAATACGCGCCGTTAACTCTGCTGGCAACTCGCTTGGTAATGCATTCGGCGATTGATTTGCATCAAGATTGTTAGGATTATTGTTATTTTTAGCATTGTTATTGCCTGAGCCTTTTTCTTGCGGTGCGGTTTGAATCAATACCACGTCTTTGAGCTGCTTTTTATCATCGCTGAGACTGCCCACATACAGATGGTAATTGCCGCTATTAATAAACTCATTAGGACGAATTAAATCAAACGCGCTGGTTAACGCTTGCTGTTGCCAAATGGTTTCGGATGAGCGCACGCCCCAAGGTTTTCCGACTATTGATAACGCCGCTTCGCCTACAAACAATGCCAAAATTAACGGTGTCGTCAATCGTGCCAGCTTACCGCGTGATACGCCACTGGCATTAATCACCGCCATTTCTTGGTCAACGTATAAGCGCCCAAACACCAACATCAGTGCGATAAAAAATGCTAATGGCAAAATCAGCTCTAAAAAAAACGGCAAATTATAACCAATGATTGTAAATAATAAACTGATGTCTAAATTGCCTTCAGCCGCAATACCAAAGTAGCGAATTAAGCGACCGCCAAGCATGAGCACCATTAAAAACCCCAATACCAAAGCGGTGGTTGAAGCAACCTGACGGGTCATGTAGCGGCGTAATATCACAATAGGTACTCTTAGAAGTGGGCAATCACACGGTTAGGCGTGTCTATAGCAAAATTTTGGTGAGAGATTCAAAGATAATTAGGACGTATAAAAGCCACCATATATCACGGTCAATGCTAGCATGTTTTTGTAAAAAATGGCGGTGAAATGTGTTTGCAAACATTACCTAAGCCTTACACACTGCGCAGTTGTCGCCTGATATGCTACACTACCACCATGGTTTGCTAGTCGACTACTATGAGTTAAGGCGTTAGCCATACACGTTTAATTCTCTGTCATTCTAATAAGGATAAAAATATATGAATATCACGTTAACTGAACAGTTACCACAAACGCATACTAAAAAAATCCTCAAAAAAGAAGCCAATGATAAAGATGCATCTTGTCTTGTCGTTTTAGTTGATGATAAGAAAAATATAGTAGCGGCATCCGCGTTAACCGAGTATCAAGACCGTATTGAACAATTGATTGACGTCTCACACTTTACTGGTAAAGCCTGTGAAACGGTTGCTGATTATGCCTTGGCTGGCGATAAGAAAACCACCAAGCAGAACCCTGTGCAACTATTATTAGTAGGCGTTGGTAGTCTGGATAAGCTTAGCAATACTATTCTACAAAAAATCGCCACGACCATTTATCAAAGCACCCAAAAACGTGTGGCTTCTATTACCGTAGCCTTAGGTGACGCCTTAGAAGCAGATGAGTTCGGTCAATTTGCCCTTAATTTATTAGCCGCAAGCTATCGTTTTGAAAAGTACAAATCTGAGCAATCAACGCCGGTCTTAACTGATATCTACCTGCTTGCAGATAGCACATTACAACCAACGTTAGAGTTTGCTGAATCGGTATTTGCCGGTCAAAGTCTGACCCGTGATGTTGCTAATGAGCCGGGTAATATTTGCTTCCCCGCCTACATGGCAGAGCAAGCGCAAGAATTAGCCAAAGCTTATCCTGACCTTTTAAAGGTGACGGTATTGGGCGAAAAAGAAATGGCTGCTTTAGGAATGGGTTGCTTCTTATCGGTCTCACAAGGTTCAACCAAAGAAGGTCAGCTGGTCATTTTAGAGTATCAAGGCAAATCTAAATTCAGCGCCAATACCGATACGCAGTCAGCGATCCAAAAAGCTACTACCAATGCGGCAAAAGTCAGCAACGGACTAAAAGCCATTACCGATAAGCTTCCACTTAAAGGCACTGGCAAAAAAGCGGTCAAAGAGGATAGTAACGCTCAAACCGCTAATGACGATGCGCCGATTGCCTTGGTTGGTAAAGGCGTGACCTTTGACTCAGGCGGTATCTCTATCAAACCGGGTGCGGCAATGGATGAGATGAAGTTTGATATGGGCGGTGCGGCTTCGGTATTGGGTACGATTAAAGCGTTATGCGCAGCGCGTCTGCCAATTAACGTCGTTGGTGCGCTTGCCTGTGCCGAAAATATGCCCTCAGGTGATGCCACGCGTCCTGGTGATATCGTAAAAGCAATGAATGGCAAATCGGTAGAAATCCTAAACACTGATGCCGAAGGTCGCTTGGTATTAGCCGATACGTTATGCTACGTACAGCGTTATCAGCCAAAAGCCATTATTGATGTGGCGACATTGACTGGCGCTTGTGTGGTCGCACTGGGTCATGTGCGCTCAGCAGTATTTAGTAACGATGAAGACGTGTTATTTGCCTTAGAAAATGCCAGTGCGCAGTCCGGTGATTTAATTTGGCACATGCCGTTAGATGATGCTTATCAACCGCAGATAGACTCGCCGATTGCTGATATCCAAAATATCGGTGGTAAATCTGCGGGTGCGGTTACTGCTGCATGTTTCTTAGCGCGATTTATTGAAGATGGTCAAGCGTGGGCGCATTTAGATATCGCGGGTACGGCATGGGTCTCTGGCGCGGATAAAGCGGCAACCGGTCGTCCTGTACCGTTATTTATGCAATATCTAAAAAACTGTGCGGACATGGCTTAACTTATTAATGAAAACTAATTTATGACCAATAATTAATGAATACCAGTTTATGAACGTTAGCTTTTACGTATTAAGCGAGAGTAAAGCCCAAGATGTCTTGGGCTTTATTTGTCAGTTGACGCAAACGGCACTAAATAAAGGCACTCAATCGCTGCTCATTCTTACTGAGGATGAGACGATGCTTGGCGTGCTTGATGATGCGCTGTGGGCGGATGAAGCTACTAGCTTTATTCCGCATCAACGTCTGGTTGCTTATGACACGATGACTGACAAAACAGCGTCAGCGGTAGCGCCCGTTTTACTAGGCGCTTATTTACCAGCAAATTTTAATGGCATTACCATTAATCTTACGTCTCGTCCTATTACTGACTTTATGACTGCAACCAACAATGCCACCCCAACGCGGGTACTTGAACTTATCCAACCTGATGCTGTAAGTATGCAAGCAGGGCGCGATAACTATAAGCATTATCAACAATTGGGCTATGAATTAACCCATTTTAAAGTATAGCCGACCTACTTTTATAACTATCACTCTCTCTAACTTCCTTTTATACCCTACCTTGCTGCTCATCTTCAAGATAGCTTTTTATCGTCTTAAAAATGGTGCACCCTTTTTATTGCAGTAGGCGAATATCCCAAAAAATGCTACCATCCCCCGCTTATTATAATATTGATATGTATAGTATTGATATGATTCAGCTTTCATGAGTGATGTTTGTTGAATAAAACCAGTAATTAACTTAAGTAAAGGTGGGGTAATGCGTTCATTGATTGCGATGTACCAGCGAATAGGGCTAGTACCGCTGATTATTATTGGCTTAATATTAGGGGTGTTGATTGGATGGCTTGCACCTAGTATTGGCATTGCCTTGGGCTTGCTCGGCACGTTATTTGTGGGTGCGCTAAAAGCGGTCGCACCAGTGTTGGTGTTTGTTTTAGTCATGGCAGCGATTAGCCAGCATCGTAGTGGCAATGAGGTTTTCGTCAAGCCGGTCATTATTATGTATATGTTCGGCACTTTTTTGGCGGCGCTGACAGCGGTGGTGGCAAGTAAGTTATTTCCCACCAAGTTGGTATTAATCAATGCCACTCTTGAGCAAGCCCCTCCTGCTGACCTACAAGAAGTACTGACCAATTTACTGCTTAATTTGGTTGCTAACCCTGTTAACGCCATTGCTGAAGCCAACTATATCGGCATCTTAGCGTGGGCAATTATCATCGGCTTTGCGCTCAAACATGCCAGCGCTGCCACGCGCACAGTGGTCAGTGATTTTGCCGATGCCATCTCGCAAGTGGTCAAATGGGTGATTGCCTTAGCACCCTTTGGTATTTTGGGCTTGGTTGCCAATACCATCGCCGTTACTGGCTTTGAGGCATTGGAGACTTATTGGCGACTGTTAAAGGTATTAATCGGCTGTATGCTGTTTATTGCTTTGGTTGCCAATCCTTTAATCGTGTTTGTAAAAACGAGAAGAAATCCCTATCCACTGGTATTTACCTGCTTGCGTGAATCAGGCATTACGGCATTTTTTACTCGCAGCTCAGCGGCAAATATTCCGGTCAATATGAATCTTGCTGGCAAGCTCGGTCTGCACGAAGACACCTATTCTGTGACCATTCCACTGGGCGCGACTATTAATATGGCAGGTGCGGCAATTACGATTAACGTGCTCACCCTTGCCGCCGCGCATACCTTGGGCATTGAAGTGACGTTTGCCTCGGCTTTATTATTGAGCATTGTCGCGACCATTAGTGCGTGCGGCGCATCGGGCGTGGCTGGCGGCTCATTGCTACTGATTCCCCTTGCCTGTAGCTTATTTAACATTCCAAATGAACTTGCCATGCAAGTGGTTGCCATTGGCTTTATTATTAGCGTGGTGCAAGACTCTGCTGAAACGGCATTAAACTCATCAACTGACGTTTTATTCACGGCAGCAGCCGATCCAAAGTATGCACGTTGATAAGTATGCGCGTTAATCATATTTAAAAGCTAACGCAGCATTATTTCTAACCATAAAAAAGGGCAATGAGTGCCCTTTTTTGTTGTCTAGTTTTTACTAAACGGCTTACCATATTTTAAAGCATTGGCTATTTAAAACATAAGCCTGTTTACGCCTAAGCTACTTTGTACCTAAGCCTTTTTAATCTTCACTCTCAATCATTTGCGTATGCATATCCCACTGACGTTTAAATTGACGGAGCTGCTCAATCTCCTCTAACAAGTCCAATATCAGCCCCAACGCTGGCACACTGGCATCAAAATCTCGACTCAACCGCGCGGCACGGCGCACGGTGGTCAGCTGGTAGCCGCTAAATTGTCTACTTTCAGGCACATCGTAATCGATAATACTTTCTTCAATCAATGCCATAACCCATTGCGGTTCTTGTCCGCATGCCGCAACTAGCTCATCTAAGCTCATGACAATATCGGTTAATTCAGGTGAGTGTTTCATCATTATTATCCTCGTTCGCTTTTTATGTCATCATTATCGTATGGTCATCTCTATTACAGTTGTTAAAGGAGTACAGTTATTAAAGGCTATTAATCAGAACAATGCTTAACGCTTAACGATTAATAGTCGTATCAGCAAAGGCTTGTTTGAGCTGCTCATAGGCTTGTATTTCTTCGTCAGTGGTCACTTTAGGATTGACGATAGTTAAGGTTAAATATAAATCGCCTGCTGCTTTAGCCGGAATACCTTTGCCTTTAAGTCGTAAGTTACTGCCCGATTTGGTGTTTTTTGGAATAGTGACACCCAACGTTCCTGCTGGCGTAGTGACGTTAATTTTTTCACCCAGTGCTGCTTCCCATGGGGTGATATTGACGGTTTGATAAACATTGGCGCCATCTAAGCGTATATTACTGGGATGATTAATTTTAACTTTTAAGAATAAATCACCATTTTTGCCGCTACCACTGCCCGCTGCCCCTTGTCCGGCTAAGCGAATTTGTTTGCCATCAGTGATGCCTTTTGGAATTTTAATTTTTAAGGTTTTATTATCATAGCTGACATCACCATTTATTTGGCGCACCGGAACATTCAGTTTAATACTGTAGTCATCGCCACTATAGACTGACGCCAAATCAACATTAATCTCCGCGTGCTGATCTTGACCTTTGTTATCTTGATGGCTAAAACCACCGCCAAATTGATCAAAGCCGCCACGCTGAGACTGACCGCCTTGACCGCGTGCACCGCCACCAAAAGCAGAGAAAATATCGTCGAAACGAAAACCGCCACCACCAAAAGCTTGACCTTCACCGAACTGACCACTCATATCTTCCCAGCGTTGACCACCGCCACCACCCGCCTGTCCACCAAAGCCTGCATTACCGCCGCGCCCAGCAAATGGGTTGGCAAGCATGGCATCATATTCTGCACGCTTGTCTTTATCTCTTAGGGTCTCATAAGCATTATTAATTTCGGCAATTTTATTATCAGCATCCGGAGCATCGCTGACATCGGGATGATATTGACGCACAAGCTTACGGTATTTTTTTTTGATATCCGCATCTGAGGCATCTTTTTTGACACCTAAAATGTCATAGTAGTTTTTTTCTGCCATTGTCGTTTTCCCTTAATAATAGGTAAAAGCTTTTTAATAATGAGGGTTATGCAAATTTTAAACGCTATGATACTGAAGTTTATCTGACTATATAACAATAGTCTGTACCTTTACGCTAATAATAAAACAGACGCTAACAATAAAAGAGTCTGACTAATAATAGCCATCAATACCAAAGATTCAATCCTGCCATTTATTCAAATTATGTCACGTGATTACGATTTTATTATCAGCAGCGATGACATTAATTCTAGCATCATTATTTTTTAAGGATTGTTACTGCACTGTCATATCAATCGGAGAAAAAGTAACTTTGGATATGGGTGTCTTGTACATGGCGGTAAGAACGAGGCAAGCTTAGTCCTGTAAAATATGTATATTATTCATAGTCATAGAGAATATGAATAGCATAGGCAAGGGTATCTGTCTATCTTATAAATTGCGAAAAGGTATTAAATGTCTTATTTTATAAAATCTTTGATAGTCACGTTATCACTGTTATTAACGACCAGCGTTTTTGCCGCTAACACCAGTTATTACGGTAGTAAATTTCATGGTAAACGTACGGCAAGTGGTAGTATCTTTAATATGAACTCTCTGACCGCTGCGCATAAAACGCTGCCGTTTGGTACGAAAGTGCAAGTAACCAACAAAAAGACAAAAGAGAGCGTGGTCGTAAAAATTACGGATAGAGGTCCATATATTGGTGGACGAGTCTTGGATTTATCGAAAGCGGCAGCAAGTAAAATAAGCTGTCAGCTTTGTACAACCAGTATGAAGATATTGTCGTATGGTGATGGCAAATATCGTCGGTTATAAGCGAACAAAAAGGGGAAAGCATAAGCTCTCCCCTTTTTTATGGGCTAAAGGTTGGTTTATCAACTAAGCAGATTTTGCTTCCATTTCTTCCAATGTAGTCATGGCATGTAATAGCTTTTCTTCATTTTCACTGTGCTGTTGCTGCTGCGTGGTTTGCTCGTTTAATAACGCCATTAAATCAGACTTACGACTGTCCTCATAGAGTTCGGTATCAGCAAGTTTTTCTTCAAGCATAGCCAAGGCAGCATCAATCTTGACCAATGCCTTTTCAGAATTCTCAATATCACGGCGAATAGGCGCGGTAAGCTTACGCTGTTCAGCCGCTAGTTTGCGCTGCTCTTCTTTACTGAGCGACGATGATACCTCTGACTTAGGATTTGCTAGTTTTTTTTTAGCGTGCTTGTAATTATCAGGCTGAGAAACGTGATTTTCAGCATCAGTTTCACGTGAAACATCATCTTTATTCACGAATTTTTTCTTAGCTTTTTTATTCTTGCCTTTTTTATCAGCGCCTTTATCTGAGCTATTGGCTTCTTTACGCTTGTCAGAAAGCCATTTGCCATAATCGCTGATGTCGCCATCAAACTCATCGATTTGACCGTCATGCACGAGGAACAATTCATCGCAGACATTGGCAATCAGTTCGCGATCATGCGAAACCAACACCACTGCGCCTTCAAAACCTTGCAATGCCATGGTTAATGCTTGGCGCATTTGTAAATCTAAATGGTTGGTTGGCTCATCGAGTACCAAGACATTCGGACGTTGCCAAACAATCAACGCTAACGTTAAACGGGCACGCTCGCCACCTGAGAACAGCTCACTTGGAGTGTCGATACGTTCACCACGAAAGTCAAAACTGCCTAAAAATGAGCGTAATTCAGCGTCGGACGTCTTACCAGCCAAACGGCGCATCATCTGTAACGGGGTAGCCGCAGCGTCTAAAGCATCCATTTGATGCTGATTAAAATAGCCCAATTTGAGCGTGTCGGAGACGTTATAGGTGCCAGATAATACTTTCAGCTCACCGACTAAGGCTTTAATCAAGGTTGATTTACCCGCGCCATTCATACCCAGTAAACCGATACGAGTATCAGGTGTTACTTGAATATTGGCATTATGCAGCATCGGCGTATCGGTGTAGCCAATACCGGCATTGGTCAGCTCAATAAGTGGTGAGCTCATATTTGCCGGCTCATAAAACTGGAACGAGAACGGGTTGTCAGCCATCATCGGTGACAACTCGCTCATACGTTCAAGCTGTTTGATACGGCTTTGCGCTTGTTTTGCCTTACTAGCTTTGGCACGGAAACGACGAATAAAATCGTCCAAATGCGCCTTAGTCGCTTCTTGCTTTTCAAACGCTTGCTGCTGCTGTGCCATGCGCTCATGACGGGTGCGAATAAACTGCTGATAGTTACCGGTATACAAGGTGATTTTCTTTTGCTCAACGTGCAAAATATGCCCAACAGTATTATCCAAAAAGGCTTGGTCATGCGAGATCACGATAACGAGACCCATAAAGGCATTAATCCACGTCTCAAGCCACAGAATAGCATCCAAGTCCAAATGGTTGGTGGGCTCATCGAGTAACATTAAGTCAGCACGGCTCATCAAGGTTTTCGCCAAGTTTAAGCGCATACGCCAGCCACCAGAAAAGCCTTCGACTGGCAGTTCATGCTGATTGGTATTAAAGCCCAAACCCGCCATAATTTGTGCCGCTTTGGTGGGTGTACGATAGCCGTCAACTTCATCAAACTGCTGATGCAATACGCCAATTTGGTCATCGCTAACGGTGCTTAAATCACTTAAAGCGGCATTGATTTTATACCACTGTTCATCACCGCTCAGTACATAATCAATCGCCGTCTGCGCGCTTGCGCCCACTTCCTGCGCCATGTGCGCCACATGCCAACTATCCGGAATACTCACTTCTCCGCGATCGACGGTAACTTCCGTATCACCTGTGCCCATCCGCGTTAATAACAAGGCAAATAAGGTTGATTTTCCGGTTCCGTTGTTGCCCGTCAAGCCTACTTTGTGACCTGGATGTAGCTGAAAGCTAGCACCAGCAAATAATTCACGACCATCACGGCGAACACCAACGTCTTTAAATTCGATCATAGGGTTTTTTCATCTCAAGGGTTTTGTAAAAAGTATCATTAACACTAATAACTGGATAAGCAAAGCACGCACAACGCGCACCAACTGCGCGCTATTATTTCAAACGCCTAACAGATAGGCAAACAATTAAATAAGTATTTCATAATTAAGCTTTTATTATCGCTAAACCAAGTGTTTTTCGGCACCACATAATGCTTCTCTTTTAGCGTACACTACTATTGTCCTTGACAAATCTATCATTACCCCAATTATGCTATAATAGCAAAACACTATTGACATCAGGTAGTTAAGCGCTATTCCCTTTATATCAATCCTCTATTTTTGATTCTTTAAAGGTCGTGATGTAGCGCTAATCCTATCGTTATCAGGAACTATTTATCCTGAATGATTCTAAGCAATAGTCATCCTATTTTTCCCCACAATAACAACCACAATATCCGATTTTAGCCATTGAGGTAATCATGAGCACAGCAACCAACCAATATAATCCAAGCGCCAATCAGCCTGTAGATCCAACCGTTTTAAACCTGACAGACAGCGCCGCGCAAAAGGTTCGGCGTCTGCGTGAAGAAGAAGGCGACAGTAACCTTATGCTACGTGTGTATGTCACCGGTGGCGGCTGTTCAGGCTTCTCTTATGGTTTTAACTTTGCCAATGAGCTGAATGAAGATGATGCTAATTTTGATAATAATGATGTGACGCTAGTCGTTGATTCACTCAGCTATCAGTATTTGCAAGGCTCGACTGTTGATTATACTGAAGGCTTAGAGGGCGCGCGTTTTATCGTCCAAAACCCGAATGCGACGACCACTTGTGGTTGTGGCTCGTCATTCTCTATTTAAGACAGTCTCTTATATTAATAATCATCACATTAATATAAGAGCCACACTATTAAAGCCAAATCCTTATGTCTTAACACCATAACCGCTTTACATACGTCACTTTTAAATATGTCATTATTACCATAGCACGGTATAAATAGTATACAACTGTACTCCAAACGACGTTTTAATGACCGATGACTCAGCCTAGAGCGCAGTTAATCGGTTTTTTATTGTATTGTTATTAAGTTATGATTAAATAATGCCAGAAATTAGGTAGCTACGTTAAACAAGTTAGATAACACTATTATATGAACTATAAAAATAATGCTTAACCATAACGACTATTACTAATAACTACTTAAAAAAATTCTAAATACACTTTTATATATTCTTGAAGGAATAATACGATGGCTAGATTATCACTTGATCCATTAAATGAAATTGACGGTTTTATCGCAGCAGCTTTAGTTCATAGCGAATCTGGTTTGGCGCTTGCCACGGTAGGTACGGGTATTGACCTTGAGCTTGCCGCTTCTGGCAATACTGAAGTCTTGCGTGCCAAACGTAAAGTCGCTGATGCGCTCGGTCTTGATGAAAGTATTGAGGACGTCCTCATCACCTTAAGCAAGCAATATCACTTGCTGCGTCCCCTTGTGCGTAATAGTAATTTGTTTTTATATTTAGTACTTGATCGTCAAAAGTCTAATCTTGCGATGGCACGCCATAATCTCAAAACCTTCGAGACTGAACTCGATTTCTCATAAGCTCCTTGTATCTCACATCGCAATTTTCTATCTGTGTGTAGCTATCTGTGTATAGAGAGTATGTTTGTCAAAAAAGCATTTACCTATTGGGTAGGTGCTTTTTTTAATACTCAATTTAAAAAAAGCAATTTAAAAAGTTCATAGCAGCCACTTAACAACTACTTTATGTCGTAAATTTCGTCAAGCTGATCTTTAGCAAAGGTGACTGGTTTTGTAATTGCACATAGTTTTTAAGCCTGCTTTGGGCTAAACTGACTGCATTAATGACACTACATTTCCATCGATTCTGAGCAAGTCCAACTGGTCATTGCTCTGCCATAATAAATAACAATAGATGACTATTATGAGTAATTTTGCCCCGACCTTTGCCAATTTTGACATCCCAAGCTGGTTTAAGACCCAACACTTGGCAGGAATGCTGCGCGGTATCGAAAAAGAAGGGCTACGCGTGCGACCTGATGGCTATTTGGCACAGACACCGCATCCAGCAAAGCTTGGCTCAAAATTGACCCATCCGTTTATCACCACCGATTATTCGGAAAGTTTACTTGAGCTGATTACCGATCCGAAAGAGTCCCCAAAAGAGACGCTAAACATGCTGCGGCAGTTGCACGTCTTGGTCTATAAAGCCTTACCTGAAGAAGAGCTGATGTGGCCATTATCCATGCCCTGCATGCTGTCAGCGAATGATGAAGATATTCCACTCGCAGACTATGGCAGCTCGAATACGGGTAAACTTAAAACCCTGTATCGTAGTGGTTTGGGTATTCGTTATGGTCGCCGGATGCAGACGATTGCAGGGTTGCACTATAACTTATCATTCGGTGATGGGCTGTTTGAATATTGGCACACTCAAGCTGCTGATACGCAAAATCAGACGCAAAAACAGGCAGAAAATCAGCCGCAAGACCAAAACCAAGCACAGTCCTTGTCAGCATTCAAAAATGCCAAATACTTAGGGCTGATTCGTAATTTTAAACGTCTGACCAGTCTCATTCTTTATTTATTAGGCGCAAGCCCAAGCGTCTGTCCATGCTTTCTTGCCGGACGTGAGCATGACTTAGAATTGCTCAACGACTCGACCTATTATAAGCCTACTGCCACCAGCCTGCGTATGGGCAAACTTGGCTATACCAATAGTGTGCAAGAGCATTTGGATATCCGTTATAACTATTTGCCTGAATATGTTGACGGTCTGCGCCGCGCTATTAAGACACCGCATGAAAGCTTTCAAAAACTGGGCTTAAATGATGCAGATGGCAATCCTATCCAAATCAATGATCATATTCTACAAATAGAAAACGAATACTACAGCCCTATTCGCCCCAAACAAATCGCCGCCAGTGGTGAAACGCCAACTGAGGCGTTAGAGCGTCGTGGCATTGCCTATGTTGAATTTCGCGCCATTGATTTAGACCCATATAGCGATGTCGGTATCCGCTTATCCAGCGCCTGTTTCTTAGAAGTGATGGCACTTTATTGTCTGCTTAATGACTCACCAGAGCTGCTGCCGGCAGAAGAAGATGAATTGGCGATTAACCTTGAACGCGTGGTCAATGAAGGTCGCCGTGAGGGTTTAACTATCCTAAATAATGGCTCTGAACAGCCATTAGAGAGCTGGATGCTAGACCATTTAAGCAATATGCAGCCGTTAGCAGCCCTGCTTGATGCGCACTATGGCGGTAACGACTATCGAGCGGCAGTCGCTTTAATGCAAGGGAAAGCAGGTCATTCTGAGTCCACTATTTCTGCACAAGTCAACGCTGACAGTGAACGTTTAGGCAGTATGTGGCAGCTTGGATTTACCTTGGCACAGCAGCATCGCGATTCCTTATTACAGCAAACGTTAAGCCCCAATACTCAAGCTAAATATGAAGTGTTGGCAGAAAAATCTATTTTGCAGCAAGCAGAAATTGAAGCCGCGGAAACTGAAGACTTTATGCAATTCTTACAGCAATATCGTTAAGAGTTTTCCCTTTACGCCTGATGAAACAACGCGCAATGAAACAATATCTTTATAGAAGTAGGAATTTAATGCTGCAACTGACCACTTATCGTAACCTGCAATGGCTATTGGTATTAACGACTGTCATTGGTATGGGCTACGCGCTATTTTTCTTGCAACGATATATGGGGCTATCACCCTGTCCGCTGTGTATTTTTCAGCGTATTGGGCTCATGGTAATGGGTACTTTTGCGCTGATTGCTGCGCTGTGGCATCCTAAATCAATGCCCATCAAGTTGGTATTGTGGCTGGGTAGTGTGGTGGGTATCGGCTGGGCAACGGCGATTGCAGGACGGCACGTATGGTTACAACATTTACCTGCCGACCAAGTGCCGTCATGTGGTCCTGGTTTAGACTACTGGCTCGACACCCTACCGATGCAACAAGTCTTACATGAAGTGCTTGCCGGTTCCGGTGAATGTGCGTCGGTTGCTTGGCGCTTCTTAGGGCTCAGTATCCCTGAGCAATCGTTGATATTCTTTATTGTTTTATTACTTATCCATGCGCTGATATTTTGGCGTATTGTGCGCCCCATGTCGTCTAATCCATTCTAACACCTTGTAATATTAGCACCCGTTAATCATCAACCTTGCACGCTTATGATATTAAAAAGCCCAGTCGCTGACTGATTAAGCGACTGGGCTTTTTAATACAAATTTTTCATACCTACAACAAAAAGGTTACATAACCGCTTTTAGGGTTTGATATCTTGTATCAGTTTATAGGAGTTATCCAAATTTGGACTGATATCATGCATCAGCTGCATATAAACAGTCTTTTTTGATGACCATATTTGTGATATGCCTCTAAGAGGCTACTTTTAAGTAAATAAGATAGTACTCTTAAGTAAATCTTTTTAAGACGCCATTTTTACAACGATGACTAATTGAGATGGCGCGTCGATATGGTGAGATGATGATGGCTTCCTACACTCGCTATTTCTCGCTGCTATCTATCTGAGGTTTACAGGTTGTTGAGATAATGATGAGATATTCTGCACCACTACTTTCTATACTTACTAAATCTATTAGCGTCACGACGTCATCATGTCGTGTTGGACGCTTGGGCTTGGTATTGCCGCTGTCTTTTTGTGTGCTACTTATCGGCTGCGATGCCCAATCGTCTTCGAGTCCTGCTCTTAATGGTTCAGTAAATAGCAAAAATGCCAGCGACTCAATGATGCAAAGTCTGACCTCTGACGATACCTCAGCACCATCAGAAGCTAGTACGGCTAACGTTGATGAAAGTATAGAGAGTGAAGATGAAGGTCAATCGCTGATTGCTATTGCTAGAACAGATGACAGTAATCGCGCGCGACGGGCGCCGATGATTTCAGCGCAGAATACGGATAGTACGCTACAAGCCACGTTAATTGGTGATTATACTGGTATGTTGCCCTGCTCATTCTGTGATGGGATATCGCTTACTCTAAATTTATTTTCTGATGGTTCAGTATTAAAAACCAGTGTGTATCAAAATCCAGAATCTCCCCGACTGCCATTGACTGAATCAGGGGTCTATCGCCAAGATGACAATAGGATTATCGTTGTCTATGGCGATAAGAGTCTTGAATCTTATCGCATTCAAGGCAATCATCTGATAATGATGAATAAGGATAAAGTACCCGATGCTGACTATACGCTATCGCGTAAATAAAATGATATCTCAGGTTCTGACCCCTTACCCTTATTGACGCCTATTTATTAGGCGTTTTTTATTGGTGTGGTTTTTGTTGGAGATAAGGCAGTGTTTACTTTACAATAACTACCATTCATTTTTACTTTCTCTACTTCTTTTATTTATATTTCTTTTATTGAGCGCGGAACGTCTATGCATATTCATATTCTTGGTATTTGTGGCACTTTTATGGGCTCGCTCGCGTTATTGGCACGGGCATTGGGGCATACGGTCACCGGTTCAGATGCCAATGTTTATCCTCCAATGTCGACCCAACTTGAGAAGGCGGGCGTGACGATTAGCGAAGGCTATTTGGTACAGCATTTACAGCCGACACCAGATTTAGTCGTGGTTGGTAATGCCATGAAGCGCGGTATGGACGTCATTGAATATATGTTAGATAAAGGTATGCGTTATACCTCAGGACCACAGTTTTTATCGGAGCAAGTGCTGCAATCACGTCATGTCTTAGCGGTTGCTGGTACCCATGGTAAAACCACCACCACCACGATGTTGGCATGGATACTTCATTATGCTGGGATCGATGCTGGGTTTTTAATTGGTGGCGTGCCGTTAGTCGATACCACAGATGAGCACTTACAACAGGTGTTTGCGCATAGTAGCTATTTGGGTTCGGACACTCTTGATGATACAAAACAGAGTCAAGAATCAGGCACAAAGACAGCAGGTTACTTTGTCATTGAAGCCGATGAGTATGATTCAGCATTTTTTGATAAGCGTTCCAAATTTGTGCATTATCGCCCGCGTACTGCTATTTTAAACAACCTTGAATTTGACCACGCCGATATTTTTGCCGACTTAAACGCCATTCAAACTCAGTTCCATCACATGATACGCATGATTCCGAGCACAGGTAAAATTATCATGCCAGCAGCAACGGCTAGCTTAGAAGAGACACTGGCAAAAGGCGTTTGGACACCGGTTTGGCGCACAACAGTAACTGACCGTCAATCTTCTACTAACCATAACGCGGCTATAGCAACGACTAACAGCAATTGGCAAGCAGAGCTGATTACCGCCGATGGCAGTCAATTTAACGTCAGTTTTGCAGAAGATAAAACAACGACCGCCACGGTAGATTGGTCAATGAGCGGCATTCATAATGTGAATAATGCCCTAGTTGCCATCGCGGCAGCCTACAATATTGGCGTAAATATCGAGACGGCATGTGCAGCGTTGTCGGCTTTTGCAGGTATTAAGCGCCGGATGGAGCTTATTGGCGATGTGAACGACATCCTAGTCTTCGACGATTTTGCCCATCACCCCACTGCCATTACCACTACCTTAGATGGTGCGAAGAAGAAACTCGCAGGTCGGCGCATTTGGTCGATTATTGAGCCACGTAGCAACACCATGAAAATGGGCATTCACCAAAACAGCTTGGCACAATCGGCGGCACTTGCCGATCATACGATTTGGTATGAGCCAAATGGTCTTGAATGGGGTCTAAAAGAAGTGATTGAGCGTGCCACTGTCGCCAATACAGCAAACGGTGATATGGGTCATCAACAAGTCATGCGTAGTGTCGATGGCATCATTGAGCATATTCGCACACATGCTGTTGCCGGTGATGCCATTATTATCATGTCCAATGGCGGCTTTGAAGGCATTCATGAACGCTTACTACATGCATTACGTGATTAATTTTCTTCAGCTAAAATAAGACAGTAAAGCCTTTAGCCCATACCAACATGGCTAAAATTGCCAATAGCGCCACTCTTGATGACCAATACATTAAGAGTGGTGCTACTTTTTATAGCGCTACTTTTTATGGTTGTCTTTGTTATGGCGTTATTTTTAGATTCGCTTATCAAAAACAAAGGACACAAATACTGTCTTTCGTTATCGTTAAACCTACCTTGGTAACCTTTCATTTACCTAAAGCATCTGCATAATAGCAATTCGCCCCATTCTCTGACATAGCGCCTACACAGATAACAATTTGCGCTTACTTTTTAAATTATTGATTGATTACAATAACTTCATCAAATAAGTAGTCGATGATAAATAAAAATATAATGAATAATGAATAAATTAGGAGAATAGAAATGGGCTTTATCTGGATGATTATCGTAGGTTTGGTGGCTGGTCTTTTGGCGCGTGCGATTAAACCGGGCAGCGATCCCATGGGTTGGATTATGACCATTATTTTAGGTATTGTTGGTGCTCTAATAGGTGGCTTTGTAGCCAGCGCAGTTGGTATTAATGCTAATGGTGGCTTTACTGGTTTAATATTCTCAGTGATTGGCGCGATTATATTATTGTTCTTATATGAATTTATTATGAGCAAACGCCATGTATAGCCTTGTATAACTGATGCTATTCTAACCACGGCACGGTAGCGCAAATCAAGAGACCTTATTTTATATAAGGTCTTTTTTTATCGTCTACAAAATGTCTGTAAAAACAAACATCCGTAAAAATCAATACTGATTTATTTACACTATTACAGCCCCTTATTATCAGTCCTGAAATATAGCAACTTTATAATATCAACATGAATATGAGGATAGCAAAAAATAGGAATTGGTAGTAAATGAGATTTATCGCTATTGATGACGGTATTGCTGTCAGTATTAATAACGGTGACATTTATCACTATGGTTAGGCTCTTTAGTTGCATTTATGGTGATAACCCCTGAAAGTCATTGATATATGTTACTTTTATCCCCATTTACCTTATAATAATCCGCCTATTCTAATCCGTATTTCTGAGGTGAGCCATATGGCATTACTCCCTATCTTAAGCTATCCTGACCCGCGTTTACGTACGATTGCGACGCCAGTAAAAGATATTACTGATGATATTAAAACGTTAATATCCGACATGATTGCCACCATGTATGACGCCCAAGGTATTGGGCTTGCTGCTACCCAAGTTGATCGCCATATTCAGCTGATTGTCATGGATTTATCGGAAGATAAAGACGCGCCAATGGTGTTCATCAATCCTAAAGTCACGCCATTAGTAGAAGAAAAACAGCCGTATGAAGAGGGCTGTCTATCGGTACCGGACGTTTATGATAAAGTTGAGCGCCCTAATAAAGTGCGTATCCAAGCGTTAGATCAAGATGGGCAAGTGATTGATAAGGAAGCCGATGGCTTACTGGCGGTTTGTATTCAGCATGAGATGGACCATTTAAATGGGGTCATATTTGTGGATTATTTATCGCATCTAAAACAAACACGTGCGCGTGATAAAGTTCGTAAAGTATTAAAAGTGCGCGACAAGCAGCAGCTAGATCACGACAGAAAAGTTAAAGAAGCGCAACCTACTCCGGTTTAATTGAAAGCTAATGCTATTTCTTCTATTGTTTACCGCTCGTTTATTATTGATATAAAAGGCTTCGTACCATGACCATGATCAAAATTGACCAGTATTTTGACCCTGCCGGTTGGCAGAAATTCACTCAAGCTGCAGAAGGTCGTGAGACTCCTTTTTTAGTAGTTGATCTTAATCGTATTAAAATCAAATATAATGAGATGGTAAATCTGTTTCCAACCGCCAAAATTCATTATGCGATGAAAGCCAGTCCTGCGGTAGAAGTGATTAATTTACTTGCCGATTTAGGTTCAAACTTTGATTGCGCGTCGGTTTATGAGCTTGATCGGGTACTTGATAGTGGGGTTGATGCGTCGCGTATTTCTTATGGCAATACCATCAAAAAAGCCAAAGATGTGAAATATGCTTATGACAAAGGCGTGCGTTTATATGCCACTGACTCCGAAGCTGATTTGAAGAATATTGCTGAGTTTGCACCCGGCTCAAATATCTTTGTACGCATTTTGGTCGAAGGCTCAGATACCGCTGAGTGGCCACTGTCACGCAAGTTTGGTTGCCATCCCAATATGGCGATTGACCTGCTGATTCAGGCGCATGAATTGGGCTTAGTGCCGTATGGTATTTCTTTCCACGTCGGCAGCCAGCAAAGAGATGTGGCGGCATGGGACGATGCGTTGGCTAAAGTTAAATATATGTTTGACTGGATGCTAAATGAAGAGCACATTAAGCTACAAATGATTAATTTGGGTGGCGGTTTTCCTGCTAATTATCTGAGTGAAGTCAATCCGATACAGGTTTACGCTGAAGAAGTGAAGCGCTACTTAAGCGAAGATTATAATGAAGATGACATGCCAGAAATCATTCTTGAACCAGGACGCTCATTGGTCGGTGGCTCAGGCGTACTGGTCAGTGATGTGATATTAATTTCACGTAAGTCACAGACTGATTTGAAACGTTGGGTCTATACCGATGTGGGACTCTTTCAAGGGCTGATTGAAACCTTAGGTGAGGCGATAAAATATCCTATTTATACGCCTAAAATGGAGACCTCAACCAGTCAAGGTACAGTGGTATTGGCAGGTCCAACCTGTGATTCAGCCGATATTATGTATGAAGAAACTGGCTATCAGTTGCCGCAAGAGCTTGAGATTGGCGATAAAATATTTTGGCTAACCACAGGCGCTTATACCAACTCTTATTCGTCTGTTGAGTTTAATGGCTTCCCGCCGTTGGACGTGGTTTATGTTGATTAATTCCAAATAAATTTATGCTTATAAAAAAGCGCGGTACTGTTATTGACAGTATCGCGCTTTTTTATTTTAAAAATTTTTTATGCATATTAAATTATTTAACGAATAATTACTGAACCAATAACTGTATCGGTATGCTGTTATTGCTGTTTATTGCGCTATTGCCATGCATATTTGAACGTTGATTTTGCAAATTTTGCGATATCTGTCCAATAGTAACCCACTGTCCGCGCGGAACGGTAATTCTAGTATTTAAGCTTTGGTATTGAATCGCACGGTTATGATAATTGCCTTGATTATATGACAGATTTGGTTTGACGTGCACTTCATTCACTTGCGCCAATTGTACCTCAACTTGTCCATTCGCTAATAACCTTGGGATGACTTGAATCCCTTGGGTGGTCGGCAATAACACCTGCTGTTGGATAATAATCTGTCTTGAGGATTGATTGTAAGGGGAATAAATAGTGGCATTATAATTTTGCGTGAGTGACCAAAGCATCCCAGTGCTGATACTGGCGGCACTGCCGGAGAGCGTTTGTACTTGATATAAACTGCTGCTTTGCTGCTGATTATTACTTTGATTAATGATGCCGCTGCCTTGAATACCTTGGTTATTAATAATTACCTGACCTTGACGAATATTGCCTTGGGCACTGCTATTATTACCCACGCGCACGGCAACCGTCAGTGCTTGCGGTTGGGTATCAATTTGTGTGAGTAATTGCTGTACGGCTTGATAATTGGCGGGTGTGGTATTCAGTACCAGTTTATCTTGATAAGTCGTCACTGAGCCGCCATCGGCACTGGCGCTCAGCTGTTGGCGGACGGCAGGTAGCAAGGTTTCACCGCCATAAGTAGCAATGACATAGGTTTGAAAAGGGGCAGCATGGGTAAAGATAGGTAATAGAATAACGCTTAGTGCAATTGCTATTAGCTGCGCATGAAAAAAATTAGTACCAAGAAAACCCGTCAGATGACATTTTTCTATGTGCATGCGTCACTCCTTATTATCACCTTATGAGCTCATTTCGAGATTCTTATGATGAATAGCAAATCCCTTTTCGCATCTGCCTTAGTCATTCAAACCCAAAACATCTTGCATATTATATTGTCCTGCTGATTGCTGAATGACCCAGGTGGTTGCACGAACTGCGCCTGCGGCAAACGTCATTCGCGCGCGCGCGCGATGGGTAATTTCTACCACTTCACCATCAGCAATAAACATCACCGTGTGGTCGCCAATAATTTCGCCACCACGAATCGCATGAATCCCAATAGTACCGGTTTCGCGCGCGCCCGTTTGTCCTTCGCGACCATATACCGCTACGTCTTTTAAATTTTGTCCACGTGCTGCGGCAACGGCTTCTGCCATCATATAAGCCGTACCCGATGGCGCATCAATTTTATGCTTATGATGAGCTTCGATGATTTCAACATCGGCATCCGTGCCAAAGGCTTTTGCTGCCATGCCCAATAGTTTTAAAGATAAATTCACACCTGTAGAGTAATTACCAGCATAAACGATAGCGATTTTTTTGCTGGCTTCTGCCAAAACAGCCTCTTGTTGCTCATTAAAACCAGTCGTACCGATAACCATCGCAACGTTATGTTGCGCACAAATCTTCATATTTTGCTCAGTAGCAGCAGGCAAACTAAAATCAATCAGCACGTCAATGTCATCAATAATACTGACTAAATCATCAACGATTGACACATTGAGGTGCCCGATAGCGGCTACTTCGCCAGCATCTGCGCCAACGAGACTTGAACCTTGACGTTCAATGGCGGCGCTTAAAGTGGTTTGTGGATTGTCTTGAACGGCTTCGATGAGCATACGTCCCATGCGTCCACCTGCGCCAATGACACCGATTTTAATGGCTTTATTATTCGTCTGATTCGTCTGATTCGTTGCTTGTTGGTTCATTTTTTATCCTAAATTTTTATGAGTTAACATCATTATTATATAAAGTGGTGCTTGCTGATCATGGTATTGAATATCATAGCATGAAATGATTTTGCGCCCGTTAGCAAAGACTTATCGTGAGCCGAGTAGACATAATATTTGTATAAAGAACCATGATAACTTTAAATAACGAGCATAAAAAAGCCCAAGAGTTTCACGTGAAACTCCTAGGCTGATGACTGCTAATAGGAATGAATAATTAATATTATCAGTCGAACAAGTCACCAATTTTCTTAAAGAAAGATTTTTTATGTGGTGATTGCTGATGATGACTATCACCGTCAAGCGTGTCTTGGAATTGACGCAGTAAATCTTTTTGTTCGCGAGTCAGATCCACTGGCGTTTCAATCACCACGCGACAAATCAAATCACCTTTCATGGTGGTGCGTACCGGCGTCACGCCGCGTCCACGTACACGCAGCATTTTGCCACTTTGTGTACCTTCGGCAATTTTAATTTTCACTTTACCATCTAAGGTTGGAATCTCAACTTCTTTACCGAGCGCAGCATCCGTGATGCTAACAGGCACGTCCATATAAAGATCGGCACCTTGACGCTTAAAGACATCGTGCGGTTTGACCCGTACTTCGACGTATAAGTCGCCATTTTGCACGCCTGCACCGCCCGCTTCACCTTCACCGCTTAGACGTACACGGTCACCATCATCAACGCCGGCTGGAATAGAGACTTCTAAATTGCGCGATTTGTCTTTGACCCCATTACCATGACAGTCAGGACATGGATTTTTAATTTGTTGTCCACTACCACCGCACTGTGGGCACGCTTGTTGTACTTGAAAAAAGCCTTGCTGCATACGCACTTGACCCTGCCCATGACACATCTGGCAGGTGACCACGTCTGAGGCATTTTTCGCACCTTTACCATCACAAGTGCCACAAGGCGCAGGCGCGGTAAAGGCAATCTCTTTTTTACAGCCACGAACCGCTTCCTCTAAAGTCAGCTCCAGCATATAACGTAAGTCTGAACCGCGACGAGTACGGCTACGATTACCACCACCGCCACCGCGTGACTGACCAAAAATATCGCCAAAACTGCCGAAAACATCACCAAAGATATCTTGGAAGTTACCACCGCCACCAAAACCGCCGCCACCCATGCCATTTTCAAAAGCGGCATGTCCCATGCGATCATAAGCAGAACGCTTATCGGTATCGCTGAGCACTTCATAAGCCATCGACGCTTCTTTGAATTTCTCTTCCGCCTTTGGATCGTCAGAGTTGCGATCGGGGTGATATTTCATCGCCAGCTTGCGATACGATCGTTTAATCTCTTTGCTATCAGCGGTTTTACTGACGCCTAATATCTCATAAAAATCGCGCTTACTCATGGGCTCTCCTATCGTCTTCACAGCCCTGCCTGCTCACAATCTCATCGATAATCACACTTATTTTTTATCATTATTCGCACGCCAGTGTTTCACATGAAACCTCAGCTATAAGGATATAAAAAATAAGGAGTAACGGAACGTTGCAAGCCAAAACGGCGGTATGCTGTTTAACCACATCAATTAATAAAAGTTTGCGCTATTAATGGAGATGCTGCGTTGATTTATCAAGCTGTTGCCCGTCTAAATTCAGAGGATACGTTGTAGCACTGCTGATATTGATATAAAAAAGTAAAAAATATTGATAGCAGCTGATATTTTCTTAAGGTATCGGCTGTCTCTGCTGATAACTGTTTATCATTTTCTTATACCTACAGCAAGCCACTGTCACATTTTCATACCTTTAAGCCCTTAAGTCGTGCTAATATTTATCGCCTTATTAACGGTAATAATTACGATAAAAATTCTGTAAAGGTACTGATATTTATGAAAAAACTGACCATATTACTGTCGTTACTGGTCGTTATCGCCGTGGCAATCTATGCCGGCTCACCTTATTACAGCGCCTATCAGCTTAAAAAAGCCTATGATGCTAAAGATGGCGCGACTATCTCAGCGGCGATTGACTATGAGCAGCTGCGCCCAAGTATCAATAAACAGCTGACGGATAAATTTGCGGCTACCATGAGTCAATATCCCGCCATTGCTGAATTGGGCGGGGATGCCCTTACCCAAGCCGCCGATGAATTTATCGTGCAAGCCGTAGATGGCGCAATCACGCCAGAAAATATAGAGCAATTAATTGATACTCAAGGTCAAGCCAATACCGCGACCAAAGAGCTTGCCGCTGCATGGGCTATCTCAAGCAATCAAATTGATTTAAAAATACTGATTCGCGATATGATTGTCCAGCGCGGTGACGTCAATGCGGTGGTGAAAAATCAGATTCAGAATATGATGACCAAGCAAGCGGATGAGCTAGAACAACACGTGGCGAAAGGTACGGACAGTGCCAAGCCAACGCTCAGCTATTGCGGTATCAATTGCTTTACCATTAGTGGGCAAGTTAAAGGTTACCCGTTAACGATTAATATGCAGCGTCAAGGGTTGATAACGTGGAAAATTGTTGATGTGGTATTGCCTTAAACCCTTTGCTATAACTACTGTATTAACTATCCGTTAGCAGCCATCAAAAAACCGCCGTATCAACATGCATTGATACGGCGGTTTAAGTTAAGTACAGCACTTATTTTTAATGGATACTGACTGAGTGTTTATTGAACCCCTAAAAACTCTAAAAACTCCGGACTTTCAAAGCTGGCTTGATACAGCTCGCCATCGTCACGGAAAATAGCAGGGGTCGCAACTACCGCAAGTCCCGCCGCTTTTTCGCGGTTCGGAGTCACATGATTTGCTTTACAGCTTGTAGGTGCTGGGGTCATTTTTCCGGTGAGCATTGCGCTATCTAACGCGTTACGGCGACTGGGATCACTGGTTTGACACCAAATACCGCGCATTTGCTCAGGTGACTGCTCATAGATGGGATAGCCAATCGTCTTGACGGTCACGCCTTTTTTATTCAGCGCGCTCATTTGCTTGTGTAGCATGCGGCAATAAGGACAGTTAACATCGGTTGCCACATAAATAACCGCTTTTTCAGGGCTGGTTGCGGGATAAGTAATCAGCTGCGACTCATCTAAACTTTTAAATACTGATTGGTTTTTGCGTTTTTCAAAATTGGCATCCAGTCCGGTAAATTGACCATTTTCAATGACCGATATCTCGCCATCGGTAACATACTGCGCATCATCCGAGATTAAAAACGGCACACCTTCAAGCGTTGCGCCCCAAATCACGCCCGGAATAGCGGTATAGAAAAACGGCGTTTTAGCACTCATATTTTTCAGAGCGCTCATATTGGCAAGCATTGAAGATTTGACCGCGGCGCTTACTGGCATACCGATTTGCGCGCTCGTGCTACGCGCAGATATTTTGGTTACTTGACGCTTGCTTGGGTTCTTTTGTAGCTCACCTTGGATGACGTATTTACCATCGGCGCTGATATGTAGCGGTGGTTGACCCGCTAGGCTGACTTGATACAAATTAGGTAAATTCGATGGCACGATAGAGGTTATTTGCGCTTTAATACCGGCTTGGGTCAATACTTGGCGTAATCGGCTATCGACAGTCGCGCTAACTTTTCCCGCTACTGGTGTATTTTGCATATTTTGTTTAGCGTTTTGAGTGACCGATTGGGAAGTCGCAGGTTGCGCACAAGCAGTCGTCGCTAATAATATCGCGCTCATTATACTGGCAAATTTGAATACAGGTCGTTTCACAGGGTAAGTCCTATCAGAATTTTAATAAATGCTAATCACACTATGTAAAAAAGTAGATTAATTAAGCTGATAAGGACTGTATCACATCATGAAATGGTCGGTCGGGATAAGGCGGTTATTTTGCAAAACTGCTACTGAGGTTTAAGAGACAGGCAACACAGCCGATTTATATAACGTTTATAAATTAAGACCAACGTTATCAATAAGCAAAAAAATAACGGCAGCCCTCTTCCAAATCAGAAAATGGTTACCGCTATTTTTTATGATAACTTTTAGATATACACTATTAGATTAGACTTAGACTTAACCTCAAAAGTGCATTAAAGCTTTTTTCTTACTAAAATTTTGCCACTTCTTCTGGGGTTAAAAAGCGACTGTCGCCTTTATCTAACCCTTCTAAAGTAATATGCCCAATACTGGCGCGATGCAGCTCGGTAACACGATTACCGAAGTAACCCATCATACGTTTGACTTGATGGTATTTGCCTTGCTCTAAGGTCAAGCGCGCATGCGTCGCGTCGATAAATTCGAGAACCGCAGGCTTGGTTTCTTCATGTTCGCCTTCTAATAAGATACCTTGCGCCACTTCTTCGACCGCATTGGCTTGCTGCGCTTCATCCATCGGCTCAGCCAACGTCAGCTCATAGATTTTGGCGTGTTCGTGCTTAGGACTGGTGACGCGGTGTAACCATTTTCCATCATCACTAATCAGCAGCGCACCTGTTGTATCGACGTCCAAACGTCCTGCAATACGTAAGCTACCCAATTCAGGCACGGCAATCAATTCAGTGACGATAGGATGTTCTTTTACTTTCAAGGTACATTCAAAGCCTTCCGGCTTATGCAATAAAATATAACGATTGCCCGTCGCTACCGATAACGGCTCGCCTGCCCAAACGATTTCATCATTTTCGATGTCGACGTGTAAGCCAACGTCTTTGGTCACGCTATCATTAACTGTGACTTCGCCCGCGTGCAGGATTTTTTTGGCTTCTTTACGCGACAGCTCGGTGGCCTTACTAATAAATTTATCTAAACGCATGCTATTTGCTACCATCAGTTGCTATAGTGGGGAATAAAATGAACACGCTGCCAAATATGGTCAGCTGTGATAATACTGTAAGTTTATCATATTCAACCTAGACCCTGATTAAATATGAGCTATCAAACGCTACAACGCGCGGTGCATACCCGTCTTGAGATTAAGAAATCTGAGTTCATCGCTTATGCTTATCCCGTAACCTCGCGTGAACAAGCCATGTTTCACGTGGAACAATTACGCGGGCAATATGCCGATGCCCGTCACTGGTGCTGGGCGTATATTATCGGTGACCCTCATAATACGACCAGTGCAGGCTTTGACGATGATGGCGAACCAAATGGTACAGCAGGTCGTCCGATATTAAATGTGCTGCAACATAAGTCAATTGGCAATATTATTATCATTGTGGTGCGCTATTTTGGTGGTATTAAATTGGGGGCTGGTGGTCTGACGCGGGCGTATGCGGGTTCTGCGCAAGCGGCTGTTGATGAGATGATATTATGCCCTTATGTACCAATGACCCAACTCCACATTCAAGCAGAGTTCGCGACCGAAGCCCAATGTCGCTATGTAGTTGATAGTTTACATGGCACGATTGACGAGGTGGCTTATAGCAAGCAAGTGTTATTGACCATTACTATCGCTGAGCGGGATGTTGACCAGTTAAAAGCTGAATTGGCAATGGCAGGTAAAGTCTTGTCGACTGAAGAATAATTAATCCTGATTAATTATTCACACATGAATTCAACGTTTCACGTGAAACTTAATTTTTTTGGTTGATAGCGTTGATATTTATTAATGTTCAGTTATTAACGTTTAAATGGTCGCCATACTTGTTAATTGCCCCATTTGCTCCCATTTCTAATACCTTAATATTATTTGATACCCTTTTATGAGTACTTTTACCTATACCGAATTTAAACCGCCCTTTTGGCTCGCGAATGCGCATTTGCAAACCATATTGCCAAAATTTATCGCCCCTGATGTGCCTATCTATCGGCGCGAACTGGTCAAAGACTCGCTCGATGAAAGCGAGGTTGCTTACGACTTTTATGATACCAACGATATCGTCTTATCGGATGATAAATATCATAAGCCGCTCGTGGTACTTTTTCATGGAATGGAAGGCAGTAGCCACAGCCATTACGCCCGTACCTTAGCGTATGCCGCACACCGTCAAGGCTGGCATTTTGTAGTCGCCCATTTTCGCAGTTGTGGCGGCGTCCCGATTAAAGGCTCAGTATTTTATGACGCAGGTGATACCAAAGAGCTTGAGCACTCATTGCAATATTTAGCGCGCAAATACAGCACCATATATGGCGTTGGCGTCTCTCTAGGTGGTAATGCGCTCGCGAAATATATGAGTGACTATAACGAAAAAGCCATTTGCGTCGCGGCGGTCGTGGCATCAGCGCCAGTCGATTTACTGTCTTCATCAATAGCGATGGAGCGTTTTGTCGGTAGGCGTATTTACACCCCCTATCTGCTGCACCCGATTATCCAAAAAGCCATTGATAACAACCTTACTGAAGAGGAAATTAAAGCCGTTAAAGCGACCAATCTTATCAGTGAATTTGATAATATTTTTACCGCACCGCGCCACGGCTATCGCTCCAAAAATGACTATTATAATAAAGCCTCTGCCCTACCGCATCTGATTCATATTGCCAAGCCGACCTTAGTAATCAGTGCCAAAGATGATCCATTCTTAGGCGCGGTTGCCACCAACGGTGACGTGTCTAACAGCGTCACATTGCTAAATACTCAGCATGGTGGGCATATTGGCTTTTTAGATTATCAAGATCGGAAGTTTAATTTGGACTGGTTACCTGAAACCGCGATAAGCTTCTTTAAAGATGTAGCGTCACGTATGTGAAATCGCCCTGAAAAAGTATCGCTAATTGATCAAGCAAAAATCTAAGCCTAAAAACACACCTAACAATAAGCCTGAAAAATAGACCTAAAAAAAGAGTGCTGCTATGTATCCGTTTATTCGCTATGCCACCACTATTGCACACGCCGCTCTACAAGTAAAAAAAGGCAATACGCTACCGCTCTCTAAGGTTGGCGAGATAACACTGCGCTGGCGTTTAACGGATATTGATAATTTTTTAGAGATGAATAATGGACGCGTGCTGACGCTGTATTACTTGGGACGGACGGATTTTGCCGTGCGTACGGGACTTGGAAAACAGCTTTTAAAACAGCGTTGGGGCTTGGTGGTGGCAGGCAGCACGATTCAATATCGTAAGCGTATTCGCGCCTTTGATAAAGTTACCATGAAAACTCAAATCGTGGCCATTGATAAGCGTTGGATATACGTGGAACAATCGATGTGGGTCAAAGGCAAACCGTGCTCATCAGCGCTACTACGAACGGGTGTGACTGAAGGCGGAAAAGTGATTGAGACGGCACGGGTACTTGCGGCATTGGGTAAAGCGGATTGGAAGTTGCCACCGACTGGCTATGTGGCTGAATGGATTGAGAGCGATCAAGATCGTCCTTGGCCACCGATGGATTGATTTCTAAAAACTCATAACGTCATTTAGTTTATAGGTCGGGTTGCGTTTACTTTAGCATTGCCTCGAAAATTAATATAATGAGTTAACTTCAAGATTACTATCTAACAACAATACATTATATAAAAAAGTATAATAAATGTTAGAATGTCAGTGATTCAGATACATTCCTCATATATATTCCTATGCAGCTTATTTGGAGATTGACATGCTAACAACTACAGATTATGTCGGTACTTTATTTGATAACGAAACCAACCCAAACAAAATAACTTTAGCATTTACGATGGCAGTCACAGCACTCAAAAGAGGTCATTCCTCGACGCTCATCTTGATGGTAGATGCCGTACATTTAGCGTTACCTAACGCGCTAGATGGCATTGATATAGGTGCGCCTTTTGAACCTGCTGCTAAACTACTACAAGCCTTTATGGAGCAAGGTGGTCAAGTATTGGTGTGTAAAGCATGCATGATTCACAATAATGTTGCTGAATCAACAATTGACCCTCGCTTCGGTGTCATTAGTGCCGATGATGTGGTTAACTTACTGATGAGTGCAAAAGGCTCGTTACAGTTGAACTAATGAATAAGTAAGCTGAAAAGTGAATGAAGCTAATTTCTGCTAATTGTTTAAAACAGTTTACGTTTTATAAATTATTTTGTTAGGCTTAAAAAAACTGACTCACTCTACTATTTTCTACTCAATAAAAAAAGAAACACCAGACATACTGATGTTTCTTTTTTTATTTGGACTCTATTATTATAAAAGCTAATATTTTGAGAATAACTGCCTTTCCGCTGACAGCAATTACTCACTCTTAATCCCCGCCCGAAACTTTTTATAATCCTTCGCCGTCTCTTTCACTGCCTCTATCATCGGTACATGACCAATTTTCGGCATCGTAATGATTTGCGCCTTTGGCATCAATTCAGCCATCAAGTTCACGGTTTCAAGCTTGATTACTTGGTCTTTTTGTCCCCAAACAATTAAGGTGGGAATATTATATTGGGCGACGACTTTGGCGCGTGTCTCCACATTATCTTCCACGATTTGTTCGATGATTTTGGTTTGCAAATTGCGATTGGCGATATTTTCTTGCGCAAAGACCGCTTGCACGGTTTTAGGTATAAAGGGCGGCTTATTCATCACCAATTTATACAGTTTAAAATACTCTTGAGTATTGGCGACAACGAGAGGATTGTTATCGGCGGTGGCATGTTGATATCTATCATACAGCCCTGCCGACCAAAAACCTGCGCTGTCCAATAACCACAAGCTTTTAACGCTGTCAGGATACATGGCGGCATAAGCGACACTGATCGCGCCGCCCATCGAATTACCGCCGATATGAATGTTAGATGCTAAGCCTTTGGCTTGCATCAGCTCATGCAATCGCTGCGCCTGCGCATCAGCGCAATAGTCTGCCGCCATAGGTTTACTTGAATTACCAAAGCCCAAGAGGTCTGGGATAATGAGATGATAATTGCCTAATTTTTCTGCAATACGGGTGAAATTGTCTTTATTACCGCCAAAACCATGTATTAATAATAAAGGCTTACCTGCTAAGTTACCGCCTTCTAGATAAGTCATATTATCGCCGGACGCTAGCGTAAACGCTTTGGTCTCAAGGCTTGATTTAAAGCGTTCATGCTGTACCAGTTTTTGGGTGGTGGCAACGGTAAAAGTATTGGGCGTGGTGCAGCCGATGATAGACAGGGTTAACAAAGCCGTGAGTCCGGTACGCACTAGTATCATAAAATAAATCCTTGGGCCAAAGCTGCCAAAAGTAGCGGTAAGCGACCGTTTACCATTGTGGTTGGTGTTGTAGTGTTTGCTTTTATTAATGTTGCCGTGATTCTTTAAAAAGGTCATATTTAAAAGGAGTAATCTTAACACAAGCACCTCTTACGCCTAGACTGAAGACAGCATGACCATTGCAACGTTTGGTAGGCGCTGCTAGCGTAAAGTGCGTTATCCATATGGACAATAAAAAAAGTTATTCTGCTACGGTCCTTTTAATGACGGACAATAATGGGTGCGGTGGGTTTAGCATTGTCTGATTACATTTTTAATTCAAAGGACAGGAACTCGCTCATTTATAATAACTGTTTTCATCTAATCAATCCAAAGTTAACGATTTGGTCTCTTTTGTAGGACGCTTTTCTATAAAAGAGACCAACATTTTGAACAGCGCAAAAGGATAGACATTGAGCAAAACAGCTACCTCCACCCATAAACGGCGTGACCTTACCAAAGGGTCGATTCCTAAAACAATGCTGCTATTTGCATTACCAACCCTTGGGTCATCAGCATTACAGTCATTAAATGGCTCGATTAATGCTGTCTGGGTAGGTCGATTTTTGGGTGAGGAAGCGTTAGCAGCCACAGCGAATGGCAACATTCTCATGTTCATCCTGATCTCCTTTGTGTTTGGTTTTGGTATGGCGTCTACTATTTTGATTGGTCAGGCAATGGGACAACGCAACGATAGCATGGTCAAGCAAACCATGGGAACGGCGTTGGGTAGCATTATCCCGATAAGTATCGTGGTGGCGGCTTTAGGGTGGATATTTGCACCAACGTTACTTGATTTACTTGGTACGCCGGCAAGCGCCGCAGACCTTGCGCTGACTTATCTGCGCATGATTTTTATTGCGATGCCCACTACATTAACGTTTACATTAATTATGATGGCGCTGCGCGGTACGGGCGACTCCACAACGCCACTTTGGTTCATCATTATATCGGTCGCTATTGACCTCGTTTTGACACCGACGCTGATTTTGGGTCTCGGACCCTTTCCTGAATGGGGTATATTTGGTGCGGCTTTTGCAACGGCCATCGCAAACACGTTAGCGCTTATTGGTATGGTCATCACCATGTATCTGCGTGGCTCGGTGCTGGCACTTAGACTGCCGGAGCTGCGCTTTTTGCGTGTAAACCGAGAAATCCTGAGGTCGATGTTTTCAAAAGGGTTGCCGATGGGTCTACAGATGGTCGTCATCTCTTCGGCGGCGTTGACAATGCTGTCGCTGATTAACCGCGAAGGGGTACAGACAACAGCGGCTTATAGTGCCACCCAGCAGCTTTGGACATACGTACAGATGCCTGCAATGGCGCTAAGTGCCGCGGCTAGTGCGATGGTGGCACAGAACATTGGCGCCAATCAATGGCACAGGATTGCAGGAATCACACGTTGGGGGCTTATTTTTAATCTGGTATTAACCGGCTTTATTATCGTGCTGCTGACCGTTTTTGATGAAACTATTTTAGAGTTTTTCCTCGGTAGTGACAGTGCAGCGGTGCCAATTGGGCGTCATATTCAGTTAATGGCGACATGGGGCTTTATCTTTTTTGGGGTAGCGCAGGTGCTGTTTGGCACCATGCGCGCAAATGGCTATGTGATTTGGCCGCTAATTGTCATGATAATTTCAATGTACCCAGTGCGTCTTGGCTTTGCTTTTGGGCTTTATCCCCTACTTGGAGAAGATGCGCTTTGGCTGTCGTTTCCAGCAGGCATGGTGGCAACCGCCGTGATGGGAATAGGATTATATTGGTATGGCGGCTGGCGTCAGGGTAAAAACATGCCCGCAGAAGAGGCTGCACAAAGGTCTGAAGAGTTTCGCGCGCAGACAGGCACCAGTGCGTCGTTTCGTGATATTGTTCCGACAACGGTATGGAAACGATTACCTTTGCGCCGTATCACAAGGTTGCATCGACGACTTCGTAGACGACTACATATACGCCCTATGCTAAAAAAGAATAAATGATAATAGCGCGGTCGATATATACACGCTTAGCAGTGCGGCTTTCGCTCATTAGTATGGCGAGTAAATTATTGATAATACTTGCCTGCTAACGCAAGTACCGAACCTAGCTTTAGAGTAAAACTGCATTACCTAATAAAAAATCCACCGCTGCTGCTGCATGAATAGCGGTGGTATCGAATACGGGAACAGGACTGTCCGCTTGGCTAATGAGTAAGCCAATTTCAGTGCAACCTAGAATAATACCTTCGCTTCCTTGTGCCGCTAAATCTTGAATAACTTGTCGATAATATTGGCGTGAGCTATCAAGCAGTTGTCCTTGGCATAATTCTTCATAGATAATACGATGCACTTCTTGCCGCGACTCCGTATCCGGTATCAGCACTTGCAAGCCAGTATCAATTAGGCGCTGCTTATAAAAATCCTCAGTCATGGTGAACTGCGTACCGAGTAAGGCAACTTTTTTTAGACCTTGCTTATTAATGGCTTGTGCCGTTACTTCTGCAATATGGATAAGGGGTAAATCGGTCGCTGTCTGTACAGCGTCTGCCACTTTATGCATGGTATTGGTGGCGATTAAAATCCCGTCTGCACCGCCCGCTTGTAAGCGTTGTCCGCTACTGACCATGATGTTACCCAATTCATCCCACGCTCCTTGAGCTTGCAAAGTAGCAATCGGTGCCAAATCAATACTATGAATCAATAACTCCGCTGAATGTAATCCGCCTAATTTTTCCTTGATACCTTGATTAATCAGCCGATAATAGCTTTGGGTACTCTCCCAACTCATGCCGCCAATAATGCCTAACGTCTTGTTTTTTGATGTGTGTTGCTGTGCTGGCATGTGATTTCCTTTTAGCTTTTACATTTATCGTTATTTTGTGATCTTAGCCGTGATAATAACCATTTTACCAATGGCTGAACACACGATATGATGATTAACCATAATCCCAATTACTATAATACTAATTATCATAATGCTGCACTGAGTAAACCATGACTGACACCCGAACCTTTAAAATTCGTACCCGCCAACGTTATTATCGCCTGATATTCACCGGACTTATGGCGATGATGATGTCACTCATTATTTCGGCGGCATTGATTATCGTCAAAACGGGGATTCATGATGGGTTTTTTATGACGCTGATACACTCATGGGGATTGGCGTTTGTGTTTGCATGGCCAAGCGCGTATGTGTGCGCCTATTTTGTGCAGGAGCATGTGTTGAGCCGCATTGAGTTTTATTAAGGTCGCCTTCATAACTTTACTACATCGGTCTCTCATAAAAACAGCTAAGATGGACTACAGACTGTTTTTAATGGGCAAGCGCTATGAGCACACCACGGCGTACTATAGAGCATTTAATTGAGCAAAGCATTCTTCCTATTGCGCAGGCAAATGCAGCAGCGACTCACCTAGAAGTCTTCCCAACCAAGCGCTCGTGGTTAGCGTTCTTTGATAAGTCATCGCTTATTATTGGCATGGTGGCACTGGTACTATCTCTTGTTTTCTTTATTGCCTATAACTGGCTACATATGGGCAAAATAGGTAAATTTGCGTTGGTGGAAAGCGCCCTCGTCATCACTATAGCCCTCTATATTATCCTATCTTTTAAGCAGAAATTTCAGCCAGTGCAGCAGTGGTTACTCTTTATTACGAGTATTATCACAGGTGTTTTGTTGGCATTATTTGGGCAGGTTTATCAAACTGGTGCGGATACGTGGCAGCTATTTTTTAACTGGGCATTATTTATTATTCCGTGGGTACTGATTGCACGGCTGCCAGTGCTGTGGCTATTGTGGCTGGGTTTAGTGAATGCCAGCTTGATACTTTATCTTGATGTTGCAGATTTTTTGTTTATCGATGCCAATTATCAAAGTATGTTGCAAGTAGGCGCATTGGCGCTCATCAATTTTGTGGCGCTAAATGCATGGCTGCTTAGTATTAAAAATACAGCCGAACTTCAAACGGATTCTGCTCATTCAGAGTTTGCTAACATTACCAATTCTAAAACTGCTAATTCCGAAAACTTCTATTCTAAAATCGTCCATTCTAAAATAAGACTGCCGACCGCATCTGGCTTGCACTGGAGTGTCTATATCGTCGGTCTGCTCAGTAGTTATTTCATTACTCATCTTGCCATTATTAACGTCTTTGATAACCTCATTTTTGGCAACTCGACCTTTAACAATACCGATATATTCATAACATTGAGCACGATATTAATATGGCTGGGCTGGTGTGGCTTTATGCTTTGGCGCTTTTATAAACGCCATATTGATTTACTCATGCTGACGTATGTATGCGGTTCTGTGATTGCAGTAGTGATGTTTTGGGCAGGCAAATTGTTGTTAAAGGATTGGGAAGCGGGCGGCATGTTAATTCTCGCACTATTACTCATTGCCATGAGCTCTATAGCGGTGGTTTGGTTACGTCGCATTGCTCACGTAGATAACATAAACAGTGAGGCTGAACTGACAGCCCGAACGCGAGATAATGATGAAAAAAGCAATCCAAATTCAAACCCAAATCAAATACTTGCGCAATTGCAGCAGCTTGGGCTGATATCGCCTAGCTCTACTATACAGACTGTAGACAGTATGAATGAACCAGACAATCATGACAGTACGCCTTGGTTTATTCATTTATTTTTTGGTTTTAGTGGCATCTTAGCAAGTATATTTTTGGTTGGATTTTTAACCCTTATCCTTTATCAAGCAGATATCTTTGACCGTCCCAACCTGCAATGGATAGTCGGCATAGTGCTTAGCATGATAGCGTTTGCTTTATTTAAACATAGAAAATCGCGTAACAATACTTTTTGGAATAGCTTGGCTTTTGCATTGAGTGGCGCAGGACAGCTGTATTTTGCATTTTCGATATTCGGTAGTGAGATGGATACGCCGTTAGATGTTTGGTTATTTTTGCTGTTGCAAATCATTATGACGATGCTCATACCCAATTTTATTTATCGGCTGCTCAGTAGTATGGCAGCATTAGGCAGTGTGGTTTATTTACTGAGCTTTTATCAGCTGCCTGAGCTGAGTTTGGGGCTATTGGCATTGGTCACTATTGTGGTAAATCTACAGGGGTATGCCTTATTAAATATCGTGCCTGCTAAGCTACGGTTCACTGCTTTTAGTATCAGTAAAGCGCTCAATTATTCTAGTGCCATCATGCTGTTGTGCGTTTCTGTTTATTTTATCGCTGCTGAATACGGTAATAGCTTTATCAGTAGTGAGGCAACCTTTCGCTATCATTATATCCTCGCGCAAGGGCTGCTGATACTTGCCAGTCTATATGGCGGTTATCTTATTCTTAAGCGCTACCCTGTGCATTTAGCAGCAAAATCTAGCGTACTGATTGGCGGTATCATTATTATCATGGGCATTATATCGGTGTACGTTTCGGGATTATTAGCCACCAGCTTGATTATCATTATTGCCTTTGCCAATAGTCAGCGCGTGCTATTAGGGCTTGGTGTATTGGCGTTAGTCAGTTATATCTTTTGGTATTACTATCAGCTCGATACCAGTTTACTGGTCAAATCAGGCTCGATGCTCATTATTGGGCTGACTGTTTTGATGATGCGCTGGATACTGATGCGCCAAACGAACCATAAGGCGGCTATCTTATGACGCACTCTGCTCACACTCTGCCGTGGTGGCAACAACGCGCCGTGACCATCACGATGGCGCTATTAGGATTGCTCGTGGTGTTAGTCGCCATGAATATCAATATCGCAAAATATGAAACCCATCTTGCCACTGGCGACACGGTTCTATTGGAGCTTGCGCCTGTCGATCCGCGTGGCTTTATGCAGGGCGATTATATGGCGCTCAGTTATGCGCTAGAGCGTGAGGTATTTGCGGCATTAGAGCAAAATCCTAATAGCTATCCTACCAATGAAGGCTATCTGATTGTAAAAATTGATAACAACAAGGTCGGACATTTCGTGCGCTTAGCCGACAATAATAACCGCGATAACCTTAATAATTTAGCCACAAATGAGATGCCGATACATTACCGTATTCGTAATGGTAGCGTGTTACTGGCAACCAATGCCTTTTTCTTTCAAGAAGGTCATGCGAAAGCTTTTGAAGCGGCAAAATATGGTTTATTCCGCGTCAATAAACAAGGCGAGCCGTTATTAACGGATATGGTGAATGATAAGTTTGAAGTGATTCATCCAGAGCCATTGAGTGCAGCGCAAAATGTTAATCCATCAAATTAAATGCTTATTACTTTAAGTCTGGGAGCAGGTAATAACCTTCCTTAACCAAAGTAATATTGCGGTGAGTAGCGATAGATTGGTACTGTTGATGGCTAAAAATTAAATAACCCTTCAAAAAAGCACTTAAAACCAATAAAGGAATTTATCATGCGCAGCGCAACTTATGACCATTTTGGTAAACCTACTGACGTTCTCAGCCTCGGCGACCGCCCTATCCCAGAACCTAAAGCCAATGAAGTTCGCGTCAAAACGATTTTAGCCTCGATTCATAATCACGACTTGCTGACCATTCGCGGTAAGTATGGTTTTAAACCTAAAATGCCCGCCATTGGTGGTTCTGAGGCGGTTGGTATCATTGATGCGGTCGGTAGTGAGGTTAAAGGTTTAAAAATTGGTCAACGTGTCGCGACAGCTAGTGTGCAGGCAACGTGGGCAGAATATTTCGTTGCGCCTGAGCATATGGTGTTCCCCGTACCCGATAATTTAGACGATGAAATGGCGGCACAATTGATTGCCATGCCACTCAGCGCGTTAATGTTGCTTGAGTTCCTCGAGACGCAAAGTGGTCAATGGGTCATACATAACGCGGCAAATGGTGCGGTTGGTAAATCCCTTGCGATGCTAGCAGCGGCGCGTGGCGTAAAAACGATTAATCTGGTACGCAGCAGCGACGCCATAACAGAATTAGAAGCACTCGGTATCAAAAATAATATTGTGACTTCAGACGAGGATTGGAAAGACCAAGTAAAATCACTCATTGGCGACGAGCAAATCAGCGCTGCCATTGATTCTGTCGGCGGTGAAGACAGTGGCAATCTGTTATCGCTACTCGGTCATGGTGGTGTATTTGCGGTATTTGGCGCGATGTCAGGCAAGCCGATGGTGCTTAATCCGACTGATATGATCTTTAAGCAAGCGATTCTAAAAGGGTTTTGGGGCAGTAAGCTTAGTCAAGAGATGAGCGTAGAAAATAAGCAACGCTTGGTTGATGAGCTGATTGATCGTGCGGTTAGTGGTCAATTAAAACTACCAACGGAAGCGACGTTTGATTTAGCGGATATCTTAAAAGCGGTTGATGGAAAAATGCAGGCTGAGAAGAAAGGTAAGGTGTTGTTGAAGCCTTAGATTATATTAAATATGAGGTTAGGTATTATTTCTCTCATCAAAAACACCTAACCAAGTAGAGTAATCTTCTATTACTTAACGATTAAATTAGAAATCATTCATACTCAACATACTTACTGTCTAAATAAATATTTTTGCACGGAAATACTGAGGATTTATAAAATACTTTCGTGCAATACTTTATACATTATTAATTTAAATTTAATCTTAAAAATCCTAATTATCTTTAAAATACTAGATGTTAAATCATATATAATAAAAGCTCATATAATTACTTTCCTATGTTATTTTTATTCCCCCAAAGATCAACAATCTTATTTACCAATTTAAACGCTCTATTATTAATACTTTCAATTGTCCAGTCCTCTTCTTTTGATATAATTTTATTTTCTAAATATTCTGAATTTACATATATTGATTTCTTAACTTGAAATTCAGCATTAGATGCTTTCTTATTCTTTATATCAATTAACAATGTCATATTTCCTAAATTATTTCTATACCTTTCGATATCATCACCGAATTTTTCAACCCATGAAGAATCTAATTCAGGATTCTGAGGCAAAATATGCTCTAACCATATCTTATAATTATCCCTATTAGTTAAAAGCTCCCCCTCTAAGTCCAAATAATATAAATTAGAGAAAATATACTTCAGCTTTATAAAATCTGGTGACGACTTAAATTCTCTTGTATTAATTGCACTTAATAACTGATCTTTATTATAAGTTTCCTTAACTAATTCCTTTATTACTAATTCAACTGGAAGTTTTTCATTAAAAATCTTCTTAGTAAGTTCTGCAATTAATGCTTCTACGGAGTTGGCTCGTTGACTTGCTAAAAATATATTGATAATAACTCTATTTTTCAAGGCTTCTGAAATTTTCAGAATATCATCATAATTATATTCTTTAACAACTAAAGCTAAAATTAACGGAATGTGTTGTTTAAAACTAAAAACATTTAAATCTTTTAAGGATTCTCCTAATTTTTTTTCTGATGCATCCTTATTAAAATGCATAGGATTGTTTATCCTATAAAACTGATAAGAATATTCTCCTAATTGCGTTATAAATCCTATTGCACTTGTCTCATTGTTATATAACTCTTTCTCACCTAAAACTCTAAGAGCATCTCTACTCATGGTCTTACCGTTATACATGGTAGCAACTGATCTGAGAAATTCTGACTTATCTAATCCATTAAGGTATGTATCAATTTTCTTCCATTTTTCTGCATCTTGATTTGAGACCTTCTCAATTAGAGCATTCTTCAATACATAATAATGTTCTACTTGTTGACCTGTACTATTCAAACTTTCAAACATAGCTTTAGCTATTTGTTCGTTAGTCGTTGAAACATAAACCAGAATAATACTATCCAACATTGCATTTATCATATCATTTATAGCATATACATCAATATTTTCATCTTCAAAATATTCATTTAATCTATTTTTTATAAATCTATTATTACTAATAAAATTTCTAACATAGTCATCGTCTGCAATTTTACTAAGATTACCATTCTCAATTATTGCTTGAAAAGCATGATTTGCATTTTCACCATTTTCAAAATAAATCTTCCATATTTTATTCGTTGATCTTAAATTAGTAGATTTTGAACAAATAAACTCTTCTATAAGACTATTATGTATTTTCCTAACTTCTTCTAACTGGTCATCTGTGCTATTTTTTAAAAATTTACTATATTCCATCATACTAATTAAATTAAACAAAATTAGAATTAAAGTTATGGTTCTTTGTTGCCCATCATAAATATACTTTTTACTGTCTTGATCATAAAATGTAAAGAAATTGACAACGTGTACATGGTCTTCGCTTCTATTCTCATAAACCATAATAACATCTTCTAAAAGCTTACTTACATCTTCTTTTTCCCATGTGTATGGTCTTTGTGTAAATGGAACATTAAATTGTCCTTGGTTTTTGGATAAATATTTTCTTAGTGAAATCTCACTTGCATCAATTACTTTTCCCACAATAGCCCCTATTGGAATTTAATATAAAATACTCTATAAAAATCAATAATATCAATTAGCATCTTTAAAATTAGATTATATAAAACTATTAATTTATATGTATTTTACTAATTTTTCTTATCAATATTAAACTCTTTATTTTCCGGTACAATTATTTTATTTTTTAAGATATATATTAAAATAATAAATATTTGAAATACTGAGTAGTTCTCATTTTCATAAAAAAGACACTCAACCTGAGCGCCTTTTTTATGAAAAATCTGTATTCAACTAAGTAGAGGTTTATTCCCACTCAATAGTAGCCGGTGGCTTGCTCGACACATCATAAGTCACGCGTGATACTTCAGCGATTTCATTCATGATGCGATTCGATACCGTTTCAATCAAGTCATACGGCAGATGCGCAAAGCGCGCAGTCATAAAGTCTACAGTTTCAACGGCACGTAGCGCAATCACCCACGCATAGCGGCGACCATCACCAACTACGCCAACAGACTTGATCGGTTGGAATACCGCAAATGCTTGTGCAGTCTTCTCATACCAGCCTGATTTTTCTAACTCTTCCATAAAGATGGCATCAGCAGAGCGCAGGATATCAGCAAATTCTTTGGTCACTTCGCCTAAGATACGCACGCCCAAACCCGGTCCTGGGAACGGATGGCGGTTAATCATCTTCGCAGGAAGACCTAAGGTAATACCCAATTTACGCACTTCATCCTTAAACAAATCACGTAACGGCTCAACCAATTCAAATGCTAAATCATCTGGCAAACCGCCGACGTTATGATGACTCTTAATGACGTGGGCTTTACCCTGATGCGACTTAGCCGATTCAATCACGTCTGGATAAATCGTGCCTTGTGCTAAGAATTCGATGACTTTACCATCGCTTTGTTCGCTCACTTGACGCGCGCTTTCAGCAAAGACGTCAATAAAGGTCTTACCGATAATTTTACGCTTGGCTTCAGGGTCAGACTCGCCAGCCAATGCGGTTAAGAATAACTCTTCAGCGTCAACGCGAATGACTTTTACGCCCATATTTTCTGCAAATACTTGCATCACTTGGTCGCCTTCGTGCAGACGCAAGAGACCAGTATCAACAAACACGCAGGTTAATTGGTCGCCAATGGCTTTATGCAATAATGCCGCAACGACTGAGCTGTCTACACCGCCTGACAAACCAAGTAATACTTGCTTATCACCGATTTGCTTTTTCAATTGCTCAATACGCATATCGATGATGTTATCAGACGTCCAACTACCGGCGCAGCCACAGATATCATGGACAAAACGTCCAAGTAACGCAGAACCTTGTGCGGTATGCGTCACTTCAGGATGGAACTGTAGACCATAATAGTGGCGCGAATCGTCTGCCATGATGGCAATCGGGCAGCTTGGCGTACTGGCAACAATATCGAAGCCTTGTGGCGCATCGACTACTTTATCGCCATGACTCATCCAAACATTCAGTTTGCCCGCTGCGTCTTCAATGCCGTCAGTTAGTGCCGATTTCCCATCGATATTAATGGTTGCAGCGCCAAATTCATGGATATCACTGGCGTGAACTTTGCCACCAAAACGCTCTGCCATGGCTTGCATACCGTAGCAAATACCTAATACTGGTACGCCTAAGTCAAATACGGCATCGTTAATGCGTGGGCTGTTATCCGCATGGACGCTCTCAGGACCACCAGATAAGATGATGCCTTTTGCGCCAAAATCAGTAATACGCTGAGTGTCGATATCATAAGGGAACATCTCACAGAATACGCCTGAATCACGTACACGGCGGGCGATAAGCTGGCTATACTGCGAGCCAAAATCGAGAATTAAAATGCGATCTTCTTTGATTGCGGGAGTGGCAGCTGCAGTGGTCATAAACAAAGTGTCCATCAATAAATAAATTGGTGCGCTATTTTAACAAGTTTAGGCAGGGCGATGGTTATTAGATGCGGAATTATTATCAGTTATTTGGCGTAACGTTAAATAGGATAGAAATTTAACCCTTAATAAGCGGTTATAAAAAATCTAGAGTAACCAGCGCAAGTCACTTAGATAACAGTTTTTAGGATTTAATATTACTCAAAGCTAAGTGCATACGCTTTAGCCCTTCTATCAGCAGCGCTTGCGGACACGCCACATTTAGGCGCATTTTAAGATGCCCCTCATTACCGTATTGAACACCGGCACTTAGCTCCACTTTAGCGTCTCTAAGTGCGTCATAAAGCATTTGATCGTCTTGCCCATACGCTGAGCAATCCAGCCATATTAAATACGACGCTTCTGGACGCATGACCTTAATTTCGGGCAGATGCTCCTCTAAAAAGCGTAACGTTAAGTCAATATTGGCTTCGATATAAGCTAACGCCTGCGCCAACCACTCGCCACCGTTTTCATAAGCACTACGAATCACTTCATAAGCAAATAAATTAAGATCATGCTCGTCATTTAAGTGCTGCTGTTGGCTAATTTTTTTAATCAAGGCTTTATCTTTAGCAAAAATCATTGAGCATTTAAGACCTGCCACATTAAAGGTTTTGGTCATTGCAGTGATGCTCACCATCTTGTGCTCATAGCCGTCTGCTAGCGTTAAAAAAGGGGTAAAGGTATGACCACTCAAGGTTAAGTCTTGATGAATCTCATCACTGACAATCGCTACATCGTGCTTTTTACAAACCTCAAGCAGCGCCTTAAGCTCATCAGCCGCCCACACGCGCCCACCCGGATTGTGCGGATTACAGAATAGAAAAATCTTTACATCATGCTCAATTATTTTGGCTTCGATATCCGCCAAATCTAGATGATACTTACCTTCAAACTCTTTTAATGGCGAGAGAATAAGCCGTCGACCATTATCTCGAACCTTCGACATAAAAGGCGTATAGATAGGATCATTGACCAATATCGCATCACCCACTTCAGTCCATACTCGCATCATTAGCGCCAAACTTGGTACGACACCGGGGGAAAACAAGATATTGTGCTGATCAAGCCACAAATTATAACGACTACCATGCCAATTAATAACTGCCTCGTATAGCGCCTCAGTGGGTTTGGTATATCCTAATACGCCATGATGCAGCACGCGTTCAATCGTGTTAAAGATGGGCTGTGCCGCTCTAAAATCCATATCCGCCACCCAAAGCGCAATGGTATCGTCGGTATAATGCCATTTAAGCGATCCAGTATGACGTCTGTCGATTATTTCATCAAAGTTGTATGGCATAGGTGCTCTCTTAAAGGGTGGCGTTGGCTTATTATAAATGGGAATTGAATGAGGTTGAAAGGTTAGAGTAATCAAGCAAAATGATAGGTTAAAGTATAGTATGAATGCGGCGATTGCCAGTGGCTTTATAGCGGTTGCGTGGAGGTGTTATAGGGTGATTAGATAGGTAATTTAGCTGATGTTATTAGAGATTAAGATTTAGTAGCTAATCCTGCAATTCGCTATTATCTTGCCTGCTCAGTGAGGCAGTGAATAAAGCTAGAGTCGTTCCAACATTCGAGCGACCACCTCTAGCCAATTCCCCGCAACCTCAGTGGTTAGACAAGAATAGCCGCTATTGTCATGGCTAAAAAACCTTACCTTAGCAAGAGACAGTAAAATATAAAAACCCCTAAAACAATCACCAAGTGAGCAATAGGTTACTGAAAATCTTTAAGCTTTCTAACATTTTTTTCAGGTATAAAATACAGGTTATTCTTTGTTCTACTACAAGCGACATAAAGTTTATTAAGTGTTTTCGAAGGTAATGTGTGGAGTGTACCATCTAAATAATGCTTCAAAGTAGTGTTGTTCAAAACCACACAAACATCTGAGAAATCATCTAGACCTTTAACAGCACCCCAGTTATCGCCATAACAACTATATTTATTACTTGATTGATAAAATAACTTTACTACTTCATCATCCCTGAATAATCTTAAAGCATCTTTTTCGCAGTTGGTAAACTCTATTAGAGTTGAATCACTACGATGCGAATTTATACTTATCTTTAGTTTATCACTTATAAATAAGCACACAGTTTGGCTACAACGATGGCTAGCAGATAAAGTTGACATGTCAATTACATGTCCAGATTTTCTTAACCTTCCTGTATATTTGACATAATCCTCATGTAGCTTTGCATTTGTATTACCATCTCTACTTGTATCAAAGGTATGTTGATAAAAATCACCAACAAGTAGTTGGTTTAGTTTAGCTTTCCCTAACTCAACTAAAAAATTAAAGTCATTACCTCCAAAATCTTGAATTTCATCAACATATAAATAGTCAAAATACTTTTCTATTCTATTTATCGTTTTAGCTAACGAATAGTTAATGATTAATTTCGAAAGCCTATTAGCATAGATGTAATTATTTCTCGTAAAATAGTGATTTCTGTCGGTGTTCTTAGTTCTAAGTGGAGGTTTTTGCCATACCAACCCTTTGGAGTTCAACTCAACATGAAGTATAGGCTTATAGCAAAATGTATAAAGAAAAGAAAAATACCCATATATTTTTATTCCGTTTGGAATTAACCCAAACTTCCTTATAATCCTATTCTTTATATTTTCAACATTATTCACAGTATAAGTTATTATTAACGCTCTGCTATCAATTTGAAGAGAGTTGATAATTGATGTTGTTTTACCGGAACCTGCAACCGCAAGAACTACCCTCTTATCCATTCTATTGCCTTCTCAATATAATCTGGAACGTTGATTTCCTCTGCTTTTTCATCAAGTAATTTAAAAGCACTATCTGCCTTATTTTTGAGCATATAGTCTAAAATAGGTAGTGTCCTTCTAGATGAATAAAACAGTTGATCACAAAGGTCTATATTTTTTTTATAGAGACATATTTCGAAAGTTGTATTTTCGTTATCAGAATCATAAAATACGTTTATAGTGCTAGATAAATAATCATTGTATCTTTCTAGACAGTTTTTATTATAATCTCCATCATTATCTCTAATAACAGCAGTTTTGATGCCTAGTTTCTCAGCTAAGTCTAAGTATCTTTTAAAACTTGTACCTCCTACTGATAAGATATGAACATCATCAATATCTGTTGTGGATTGACTGCACTTTTCATAGAAAGCTTCTAATAGAATAAACTCAGCATCACCTTCTACAAGTATTACTTTCTTAGATAAAATAAATTCCAAAATATTATTATTTGGTGCTTTCATAAAAAACTTAGCAGTATCTTCTGGAATATCTTTTAAGGTCACAGGAGATGTACTATTACTATTTAATAATATGGATTTCCTTAAATCTAGTCGTGTACTTACCAGACTACTATGAGTTGCAATAAAGATTTGATTGACTGAAGATTCCGATATCCGATTAATCAGCTTTTTCATGCTAATGTGACTTAAATGGTTCTCTGGCTCTTCTAATAAAATTGTGTTTACTGATTTTCCTTGGGGCTGACTTAAAGCAAACTCTGTTTTTACAAAGCACTGCTTTCCTTTACCTTTATGTTCAATAGGTATATCACCTTCCACAATAGTCAAGTCAGTATCTAAATTTGAACGTGGATTTGAACGTATTGAAAATTCATAATCACTTAAACTACTGTTAACTCTATGTAAGCTGTTATCCTTAAAGCTAACTTTTTGTTGCCTATATTCATTAGCAAGAATACTTCGATCGACTGGGTTTAATAGTGATTCATAAAGATTGGATATATATCTTCTAGTAGCATACTCGTTGTTAATCTGTGTGCTATCAATAGCTATATATCTAAAGTATTTACTATAGCCAGAGAACGCAATTCCAGCAAAGGTGCTAAAGCTAATATCATAAAGTTCAAATGGGAAATTATCACCAGATTGGCTCAGTATAGAACTAATCTCTCCTAATAGACTTTCATTTGGTTTGCAAATTAATTGAAGTCCGTCGCTATCCTTTTTGTCTAAATTATAGTTGCCATAAAGATTAGGGTCATTTTGTTCCTCTAAATATATTTCTACGTGAATAGTAGGTAATTTATCAGTTTCTTTTGTGCTAGAAAGAAAGCTTTTAATTACTGACATTGAGAAGATGTTTTCTAACCCTATACTTTCGACACGAGCAGCACTACCACTTATCACAAGCTCCAATGCTGTTAATATCGTACTTTTACCAGCTTCATTATCTCCAATTATTAAGTTTATGTTTGGCGTAAAGTCAACTTCAAAATCCTCGAATCTCTTAAAGTTTTTCAGCTTTAACTTTTTTATAACTTTCACATTCAATCTCTTCAAAAAATATCAAAGCAATCATGATGTCAGAGTGATTGTTATTAATCAACTTTTGCTTTATTTATTCTAACGCCCCACAAACTCAGCCTCCCTTCTCTCAACCATCGCCATTGCACCCTCTTTTGCATCTTCTGAATAAAATAGCGGTGGCAAATAGCTATGAATATTGGCTAAGGCTGCACTTGTACCATTGCGACTGGCATCTTGTGCTGAAGACAGTAACGCTTGGACCCCAAGCGGAGCTGCCGTGCAAATTTCTTTGGCGATAGTTAGCGCGCGCTCGTATTCTTCCCCATTTGGCACGACTTCACTAACTAAATTTAATCTATCTGCCGTTTGCGCATCGAAGTTTTTGCCTGTTAATAGATACGGCATGGCTTTTTGCCAGCCAGCTGCTTGGACAAAGCGCACGGTCGCGCCACCAAACGGCATGATACCGCGCTGTACTTCCATTTGCGCAAAGTTGCAGTTATCGCTCGCAATCACCACATCAGCATTTAACATCAGCTCAATGCCAGCGGTGAAACACGTCCCTTGTACCGCAACGACGACAGGTTTAGTACGTAACTTACCACCAATGCCCCACGGGTCGATTTGGGTTTCATCAAATTCAAATGCGCCTTTATCCCATTTATCCTGTAGCTCCATGAGGTCTAATCCAGCAGTGAAATGCTCACCATGGGCGAAAATTAACGCACAACGTAGATGCGTGTCATTTTCATAACGGGTGAGCGCGTCAGACAATTGAGCAATCATAAGGCTGTCAAAAGCATTGCGTTTATCAGCGCGATTGAGCCCTATCAGACAAATACTATCTTGAGTCTCATAGGTGATGCGATCTATGGCAGTGGTCATAATTTTATCCTTGTTGGTTGTTATTTTATAAGTCGCTATTGTCTTTTACACAGCGTCTTTTAAATAGCGTCACAACTTTTTAATATAGACAGCTGGGTTACCTAACGCAAGAGACTTCACTGCCCTGAGCATTCTATTTTTTGACCGAATGATATCTAAATAGTCGTGCGTGAAATCTGCTACACTTACCGGTTATATCCACATATCGCAGCCTGAAACCATGACAAGTAAGCCTATGAACCGTCGCCCGACCGCCAATAATCACCGCAATCGCTCGCCTGAGACTGCTAAAAAGTTAGGGCAGCTGCATCCGCGCAATCCGCACCAAGGTCGCTATGACTTTGCCGTGTTGACCCGCGCTTTGCCTGAGCTTGCCAAACATACGATTACCAATCCTAATGGCGAGCCGACGATTAATTTCTCAGACAGTGCAGCTGTGCGCGTACTTAATCAGGCGTTACTGGCTCATTATTATGGTGTTAAATTTTGGGATATTCCGGAAGGCTATCTATGTCCGCCGATTCCGGGTCGTGCCGATTATATTCATTATATTGCTGACCTACTCGCGCAAACCACGCATGTTAATAAAGACAATACGCCACCGACTGGCAAAGAAATCCACGCCCTTGATATTGGCACCGGTGCCAGCGCGATTTATCCCATTGTCGGTAGTCAAAGTTATGGTTGGCGCTTTACGGCTTCAGACATTGATCCGATATCGGTCAACACCGCAGCGCTTATTTGTGAAACCAATCCCAAGTTAAAAAGCGCGGTTAAAGTAAAATTACAACCTGAGCCTAAGCGTATTTTTGCTAATATCATTGGTCGCCAAGATTACTTTGATGTGGTGGTCTGTAACCCTCCATTTCATGCCTCATTAGAAGAAGCGATGGAAGCCAATAGCCGTAAGCAGCACAATTTGCAACGTCATCGCGGTAAGAATGAGAACGAACAAATCAGCCGCAGCTCAACCAAGTCTGGCAATGCCGCACAGAATCTAAACTTTGGTGGTCAGCATCAAGAGCTGTGGAGTGAAGGTGGCGAGATTGCTTTTATCACCAAAATGGCAAAAGAGAGTCAAAAATTTGCTGAACACGTGGGTTGGTTTACCACTTTGGTATCAAAATCTGAAAACGTCAAACCATTGCAGTTATTATTACAGCAACTCGATGTGGCGCAAATGCGCATTATTGAGATGAGCCAAGGTCAAAAGAATACCCGTATTTTGGCATGGCGTTTTAATACTGACGACGAGTAAGCCTTATTTATATCTCTATTGATTAATTCTTTAAGTTTCACGTGAAACAAAATTTTTATTATCCTCATTAAAAAACCACCGCTTAGATAATCAAAGCGGTGGTTTTTTATTTTTAAATCATGCTTATCGTTTAAAATCAGATAGCTAAATTAGATGTCTAAGTTAGAAACCGTGAGCGCATTTTCTTCGATAAAGATACGGCGCGGCTCGACATGGTCGCCCATGAGGCAGGTGAACATATGGTCAGCAGCAATCGCATCTTCAATGGTGACTCGTAGCATACGACGGTTTTCAGGATCCATGGTGGTATCCCAAAGCTGATCGGCATTCATCTCGCCCAGCCCTTTATAGCGCTGAATAGCCAAACCACGACGCGCATCAATCATCATTTGTTGCCACAGATAATCAAAGTCACGGACAGGAATGTCTTTATTGGTAGCCGTATTGCTGTCACGGCGAATAAAGGCACTGTCCTCAAGCAAGGTATTCCATTCTGCCGATAGACGCAGCAGACGCGAGTACTCACCTGAATTGATAAAGCTGGCATCAAGCAGATAATGATGCGCCAATTGATGCACATAAACGGTAATACGTGGCAACCATTGAGCTTTTACGGGTGCTGCTTCAGCATCAGAAGTATCGCCAGCTTCCACTTCAACAACAGGCTTCATACCTAATAAATCAGCCGCCGCCGCATCCATATTCTTTGGTTGCGGGGCATGGATATTGACCAGCTCAATCTCAGGGTTTAAGTCACTACCAAAGTGCTCAAGCTGAGTCTGTAGCGTGGCTTTCCATGCTTCCATCGCGTCTTTATCGTAAGTCATATCTGTCGTCAGCTTTGGCGTATGGGTTAAGCCATCTAATAACACCGCCGGATAACGAATTTGCAGACGTGCTTTAATCAGTTGCGTTTGGTTATAATCGTTTAATAACGTCTCTAATGCCTGACCGGTAATAGCCGGTGCATCCGCACTGACATGGAGCTTGGTATTATCAATCGTTGATGACAATAAGTAGGCTTTTAACGCTTCATCATCTTTTAAATACAGCTCTTGACGACCTTTTTTAACTTTATAAAGTGGTGGCTGAGCAATATAAATATAACCACGCTCAATCAATTCCGGCGTTTGACGGAAGAAAAAGGTTAATAGCAAAGTACGAATATGCGATCCATCAACGTCCGCATCGGTCATGATGATAATTTTATGATAACGAACTTTATCAGGATTATATTCATCAGGACCAATACCACAACCAAGCGCAGTAATTAGATTACCGACTTCTTGTGAAGATAACATCTTGTCGAAACGCGCACGCTCAACGTTGAGAATTTTACCTTTTAGCGGTAAAATTGCTTGCGTTTTACGGCTACGACCTTGCTTGGCTGATCCGCCCGCAGAGTCTCCTTCCACGATATATAGCTCTGATAATGCCGGATCTTTTTCTTGGCAATCCGCCAATTTACCCGGTAGCCCAGCGATATCTAAGGTGGTCTTACGACGGGTCATCTCACGAGCTTTACGCGCTGCATCACGGGCACGCGCCGCATCAATAATCTTACCAGCGATAGCCTTACTCGCACTTGGATTCTCTTGCAAATAATCATTAAACTTATCATGCATTGCCGATTCAACAGCGGATTTTACTTCGCTTGAGACGAGTTTATCTTTGGTTTGACTGGAGAATTTAGGATCAGGCACTTTAACAGAAACGATAGCCGTTAAGCCTTCACGCGCATCATCACCGGTTGCAACGACTTTCTCTTTTTTAAAGAGGTTTTCGCGATCCATATAACTGTTCAAACAACGCGTTAATGCGGAGCGGAAACCTGATAAATGCGTACCGCCATCACGCTGTGGAATATTATTGGTGAAACAAAGCACTTTTTCGTTATACGTATCCGTCCACTGTAGCGCCACTTCAACACTGATACCATCGGATTGCTCACTAGTAAAATGAAAGACGTCATTAACGCTGTCTTTACCGGCATTAATATAGCTGACAAACTCCGATAAACCACCTTTATGTTCAAACTCATGACGCTTATCAATACGCTCATCGGTTAACACAATGCGCACGCCTGAGTTTAGGAATGACAGCTCACGTAAACGCTTGGCTAAAATATCATATTCAAAAACAGTGCCCGTAAACACATCTGTGCTGGGGTAAAAACGGATTTGCGTACCCGTTCTATTGGTTTCTTCCATGGGCTGAATATCGCCATCAGGCACGCCATCACTATAAGTCTGCTGATAATGAAAGCCTTCGCGCCAGATGTTCATTTCTAACTTTTTAGACAACGCATTGACGACAGAGATGCCAACGCCATGTAGACCGCCCGACACTTTATAACTGTTGTCATCGAACTTACCGCCCGCGTGCAGTACCGTCATAATGACCTGTGCCGCTGATACGCCTTCTTCTGGATGGATATCAACCGGAATACCACGACCATTATCCATGACACTGACCGACTCATCTTCATGAATAACGATATCAATCTGGTCACAGTGATTGGCAAGTGCCTCATCGATGGAGTTATCGACGACCTCAAAGACCATATGATGCAGACCCGTACCATCATCGGTATCACCGATATACATCCCAGGACGCACGCGCACTGCCTCAAGACCGCGCAACACGCGGATATCTTTGGAGCTATAATCGGACGGATTGCTTTCAGTAACCACGTCAGCAGTTACCTCAGAGACGCTGGGCTGAACACTAGTATCTGACATCAGTTGCTCGTTATCGGTAAATGAATCACTCATTGGTATTCCTTAATCAAGCCATATCAGCGGTTTATGACGAGCGCACCACGACGGTGACACCTCATGACGTTATCTTAGATTTTACTCGTTTAGAATAAAAATCTTTCATTAGAAGCTCGTGGGGATTTATAGACCATGAAAGTCACGTTGTTATTAACATCGTCAGCGCCTTGAGGTTTTTTATCACCACTACCAAAGCGCAAGATAATTAATAAAACAGCGTGTTATCAACCACTTAGAGAATTATTTATATCGATAATAAATAATATAAAGCCAATAGATAACTTACTGAAAATAGGACGAAAATAAAGCCTTATTTTAGCATTTTTTTGCTTATAAGTCACTGTTTAGCAGTAGGTTTGCGAAAACTAGCCCTGCAGATAAGGACACAAAAACGCGTCATAGTATAAAGATAGCGTTAAGATAAAAATAAGCGTTTTAGCACGAGGAAAAAGGAAGTGGAAGCATAGAAATAAATAGGTTTTGAGCAAGACTTTGCCGTAAAAGTAGCCGTCATAAGTATAAGAAGAAAGGTATAAATGGGTGCTTAATAGGTCATTACGGATAAGCCGTTAAGATACCTTGTTTCACATGAAACACATTTGCAGTTGACCAATACTTAGCAACGAGCGGCAAAATATCCGACGTCAAACTGGTCATAAATACCTGACAAGGTAGTTGCGCTAAGGTTGATAATAAGATATCTATCGCCCTATCATCAAGCTCAGCCGTAATATCGTCGAGCAAAACGACAGGCGTGGTCGTTACCAAATTTACTGTTGGTGCAGCATTTGTCATCTCGGAGCGGTTAAGCAATAAAGGCAATTGTGATAACCGCAGTGCCGTGATTAGCAGCTTTTTTTCACCGCGAGACAAAACATTTGCTGCCTGTTCTTTGATGATAGGAAGCTTAATAACGGGGTCAGATGCAAACTCAATATTGACCTCGTTTTTTGCTGAAGCGTCCGAATGCCAATGCACATGAATGTCAGCGCGGTGACTGCCATTGCGCGTATAGCCTAATTGTAAATCTTGCGTTAAGCGTTCGTTTAACTGTTCATCAAGAGGCATACTGGTATCGTAACCTGCGTTATAACTCAAGCTTAATTGCTGCACATAGGTAGGCAATAGTTTCGAAATAGTTTGTGCAAAATAGGGCTGCCATGCGGCAAATACTTGCGCGCGGTAATGATGAATCAGGGCGGCATGACTGGCTAAACCTTTATCCCAAGCTTTTATTTCAGCACGCTGAACGCTGGTTAGATGCTTGGTTTGTTTCAGTAAGCTGTTGCGCTGCTTTAATAAGCGTTGATAGGCGAGCCACTGCGCGTGAAAACCAGGTTTCATGTGAAACACTAGCCAATCTAACAATTGGCGACGACTGGCACTGCCTTGTTCTAACATATCCATCGTCGATGGGTCTATCAATAACGTCGGCAGCTGTTCTGTCAGAATACTTTGATTATAAACTGTGGTTTGGTTTAGCCTGAGCATCGTCGTGGCATCGACCTGCTTTTGAATGGCCAATGTACTGCCGTCAGTAAGCTTGGCGTGAACTATTGCTGCTGACTGATGATGCTGGACATAGCGTTTGGGCTGACTATGGCGAAAGCTTTTACCACGGGATAGTAAAAATATTGCTTCTAGCAATGAGGTCTTACCGCTGCCATTAACACCGATAATGACATTACAGGCGGCAGTTTGCATAGTAACTTGGGTAAGATTACGCAAATGCGAGATTTGCAGACGTTCAATCATAATACTTAGAACTGCCTATTTATGTTGCCTAGCGTTGTCTAAGCCAATACCCACAACGATAAGTTATGATTACAGCTCAGCAAAAGGTCATAAAACTAAGCCTATCAAAAGATAGGCAGTCACAATTAATTGATACTAGACAATAGGTTTAACTAAATACGCATCGGCATAATCACATATTGATGCAGGTCGTCATTGAGCTGATTGACCAGTACTGAGGCATTAGATTGGCTCATGTGCATTTGTACATCACCTTGAATAACACCTAGCACATCCTGCAAGTAGGCAGAATTAAAAGACAATTCCATCGGCTCGCCTTGATACTTAGCCTGAATCATCTCAATGGCTTCATCTTGCTCAGCATTATTAGCGCGTACTTCTACCATCCCATCACTGGCAAAGTTAAATACCACACCGCGAGACTTCTCATTACTCAAAATCGCCACACGGCGCAGGACGTCAGTCATTTTTTCTTTATTAAATAACGCCAATTTATCCGTATTACTTGGCATTACTCGACGATAATCTGGAAATTTCCCATCAATAAGACGCGCCGTGAACGTCACCATCAAGTCTTGACTGACTTGACCAGTGCTATCAACGTCACCAAAAGGCAAACTGACTTGCAAAAACTCGCGACCGAAACTTAATGTCACGGAATTATCTTGGTCACCCAGCATTTTACCCAGCTCAGAAGTCAAACGTTCAAGCTCAATGACAGCTTTACGCGGTAAAATAGCCTGCATATTTAAATCGGCACTCACATCAATAACACTGCGAGCTAACGCCAATCGATGACCATCCGTTGCGACTGTGGTCAGCTGCTGTTGTGAGACATCAAACAGCATACCGGTTAGGTAATAGCGCACATCTTGAATCGCCATCGCAAACTGAGTTTTATGAATCAAATTTGTAAGGCGGCTACGGCTAATAATTAATGGTGTGATATTTTCAGGATTGCCCAAACTTGGATAATTCTCACTTGGCAACGTGCCTAACGTAAAACGGCTTTTACCACTGGTCAGTAAACAACGCTCATTTTCTTGAGTAGCTAAATTAATCTGTGCTTGTGCTGGTAATGACTTACAAATGTCTTTTAACTTTATCGCAGGCAAGGTCGTTGCACCTGACTCAATACAAGCACCAGCAGGCAATTTCAGCGTCGAGGTCAGCTCCACTTCTAAATCAGATGCCGTTAAAATCAGCTCAGATTCAGACAACTGTACTTTAATATTGCCTAAGATAATCATGTTATGGCGTTTATCGGCAGCCTTGGCGATCAAATTAATGGCTTTTAGTAACGACTCTCGATTAATCGATAATTGCATGCTGGATTACTCTTAATTGAATTGTTCTTTTAATGATAGCTTAATGACAGCCTATTGACGGTGGCTTGTATAAATATTTGAGATTTGGCCCATTATAAACCATATTCGCCAGTCGCAACATGGAAGTCACAACACAATGGTATTTTAACTCGCACCCATTTTCCCTACCCCGCTTGTAGCATCATCGATAATGATTTGTAGTCTTTATCAAATGCAGGATCGGCGGCACGTAGTTCGGCAACTTTATCACAAGCATGCATCACTGTCGTATGATCACGACCGCCAAATGACTGTCCAATATCGGGAAAGCTATTGCTGGTCAGCTCACGCGATAGCGCCATCGCGATTTGACGTGGACGCGCAATACTACGCGTCCGTTTGCGTCCCATAATGTCTTTGATTGTCACATCATAATACTCAGCGACAACTTTACGAATATTAACCATATTGATGGCTTGAACGCGCAATGCCACAATATCCTTTAATGCATATTGCACCATTTCAAGTGTAATCGGTGCTCCCGTCAAGTTGGCATTAGCAAATACTTGATTTAAAGCCCCTTCTAAGCGCCTGACATTAGAAACAACATTTTGCGCAATAAATAACGCACATTCTTTTGGAAGTATCATGCCAAAAGAGGCGGCTTTTTTCTGTAAAATCTGCACACGCGTATCAATCTCAGGCGGCTCAACGGCAACCGTTAAACCCCAAGAAAAACGTGAGCGAAAGCGCTCATCAAATTCAGTCATTTGCGAGGGGTGACGGTCAGACGCTAAAATAAGCTGTTTATCCCCACTGGTGAAATCTGCAAATAACGTTAAGAACTCATTACTACTTTTAGTTTTACCAGCTAATACATGAATATCATCAACAATTAATAAATCTACTTTTTTAATTTTCTTTTTAAAATCTTCTATTTTATTATTTCTTAAAGAATAAACCAATTGGTTAATAAAATTCTCAGAAGTAAAATAATAAAAACTCTTATTATTTTTTACATAACGATCTGCTACCGAATGCATTAAATGCGTTTTTCCCAAACCAGAAGGTCCATATATAAATAATGGATTATGGCGATTTTTTGACTGGCGTTTACTCAGCTCGTAACAAGCTTTGTAGGCCAAATTATTCGATTTACCCGTAACAAACGTCTCAAACGTAAAATCTGGGTTGAGGTAGCTTAACGATTTGGTATCTGCATCGACAGATACAGGCAGTATAAGGTCAGCGTTGCTATTAAGGCTATTTTTAGTAGCTTGAGATATTGAGGCAGGGGAGGGGCTATTTGTATCGAACAGAGCATCAGATACGTAAGAATTATCCTCTAACCCTTCATGGCTTGTGAGCGCACTATGGTTAGTATTATCGACACGTACTACAACTTCTTCGATACTGCCTTTACTATGCTTAGCGACCAACTGTTCGATATCATGTAAATGATTTTTTTTGATATACGCCACAAAATAATCATTTGGTGCGCGAACAATAAGCGTCTGCATCTCTTGATGTGCTGAGAGCGGTCTTAACCACATAGTAAAAACATTATCTTTAACGCTATAACGTAGGTCTTCTAAGCATTTACTCCAAAGCGTTGCGGTGTCTATCATGAAAAATGCGAACCTCTTAGCCAATAATAATTAATTTATCGTGACACTCATATTTATAGGGTGTAACAGACCATAACAACGTCTACACCTAAAAAAATCAGCGATCTAAAATAGTTTTCAAACCAGGCGCTAATCTAACACAAATACCCTGTGGATAACATCCTATTTTCTGTGGATAACCTTGTGGGTATTTTTACGGATGATTTCCAATCAGAAGTTATCCCTATTTGACCCACAGTTTATCCACAGGTTTACCCATATCATAAATTATTGATTTTAATAACAAATACCTACTTAACCACAGAAAAAACACTCCCTAACAACAACAATATCTATATATATATAAATTATTATTATTATTGAAATTCAAATTGTCTGTGGATAACTTCATAAAAAAGGGTAATATTCAATGGCTCTACTGGATAATGAATACTTTATAATAAAAATTATTGCCGATAGGCTTACTTATAAACTAATATAAATTCTTACTAAAAAAGATACGTAACTGTTGATTAAATATATTGAGATAAATTAGTTTATTGACCCAAATTAGTGGTAGTGATATAATCCTGCGTTATTACAAATTTAGTCCATTATTTGATAGGTGAGTTATGAAACGTACATTCCAACCAAGCGTGATTAAACGCAAGCGTACTCACGGTTTCCGTGCTCGTATGGCAACTAAAAAAGGCCGTCAAGTACTAGCACGTCGCCGTGCAAAAGGTCGTCATCGTCTTACCGTATAGTTTAATAAATCGGTAATAACACGCGATCTCCATGGTTTAAAGTGCTTGTTATACGTCTATCATAACTTAAATGAGATTTTATCTATTTATAGAGTGTTAGCAATAACTATGACACCGCCATATATCAAAAGCGCCCACATCGGCGCTTTTTTTGTCTCTATATTTTGTTGAGCTTATTCTACCCCTTACAATAGCCCTTATTCTAGGTTGTACTATGCCCAATATATGCCCAGCTATACATACTGCTCGTTTTACTAAAGAACAGCGCCTACTGAAGCCTGCGGCCTTCCGTGAGGTATTTGATGCCCCTGAGCGTAAGCTACACCAAAGCCATCTATTAGCTTTCGTCCGCACCAATGATTGCAACCAACCGCGCATAGGAATGGCTATTACTAAGCGCAAAGTACCTACTGCGGTTGCACGTAATGTCATCAAGCGCCAGATTCGTGAGCAGTTTCGAGTACAAGCTGCTCAGTTAGACAATAAAGATATTGTTTTTATTGTTAAAAAATCTATTGATGATCTTTCTAAAAAAGATTTAAAAAATCAGATTAATAATATTTTTAAAAAATTAGAAAAAAAATAAAATGATTTTATTTAAAAATATAATAAAAAAATTTTTCTATGATTTATTAATAAATATAATTAATTTTTATCAAAAAATAATTAGTCCAATAACTCCTGCTCGCTGTAGATATTATCCAACGTGCTCAAACTATGCGAAACAAGCATTACAGTGGCACGGCGTCAGTGCGGGTAGCTGGTTATCCTTAAAACGTATTGGTCGCTGTCATCCACTCGGTGGACATGGTATTGATTTTGTACCGTTACCTTTGGCGTCTTATACTTATTATTATGTGAATGTAGAGCTGTCATTAATAAAGTATCCATCGATTAAATATGACACTATTTATCGTGATAACTATAGTTATGTGGCTCTCTTGAATCACTTAATGAAATCGTAGGAAATTTGGCGTTTTATGGATGCTATGTATGGCTTAGCGGCTTATCCATACTGTTGGTATCATTTAAGGTGGTTTTTTAGTAAAATGGTGACCATTTTATGTCAATGACTGCTCACATTGTGGCTAAGATAGAATATCTGCCCTCGACATTCGGTTATGACACACGCCCTAATTTTTCACTCTAGGATAGGTTTATGCAAAAGATATTTCGGGTGATGATCATCATTGCGATGCTAATCACCGCTTATCTACTGATTTTAGCATGGCGAGATGATTATGCTGATGCGCCTGCTGTAGATGCAGTGCCAGAAACTGTTGCTTCAGTAGGCAGTGATATTCCGTCTACTACGGGTGCGGCTGGTGATCTTCCAGTACATCCGCTTCCAACTGATAGCGGTGTGGCAGTAACAGCAGCAGGCGCGGTTGCTAAAGACGCTGGACTTATCTCAGTGACGACTGATCGCTACGATATCAAAATTGATCCAGCTGGCGGCGACATCGTTTATGCTGCTCTTAAGCAATATAATGCGACGCTCGATAGTAATACGCCTTTTGTATTGTTAGAAAATGATAGCAATCGTGTCTATGTGGCTCAGTCTGGTCTTATCGGTAAAGACGGTATTGATACAGCGGAAGGTCGAGCTAAATACAGTCATACTGCCAATAGCTACAACATGGAAAAAGGGCAGCAAACGTTATCGGTACCACTGACTTATCAAAAAGACGGTGTTACAGTTACTAAGACCTTTACCTTTACTCATAATAAGTATCCTATTGATGTCAGCTATAAAATCCAAAACGTCTCTACGCAACCGTGGCAAGGTCAGTTATTCGCCCAGTTAAAGCGCGATAACAGTAAAGACCCTGGTATGTCGGATAAAGGGGCGCTGAGCATGGCCACTTATCTGGGTGGTGCTTGGGGTACGCCTGATGATCCATATAATAAGCTGAAATTTGGTAAGTTTAATGATGGCTCTTTGACTGTAACCAGTGATAAAGGCTGGGTTGGCATTGTGCAGCATTATTTTGTATCCGCATGGACACCAGAGAATTTTACTGGCAAATTCTTTAGCCGTGAGTCTGGCGACGATTATTTTATTGGTTTTAATAGCCAGCCGATCAATGTCGCGCCCAATAAGCAAACAACGCTGAGTGCAACGCTATATGCAGGACCAAAAGTACAGTCTGAGCTGAAAGATGTTGCTGTTGGTCTCAATAAAACGGTAGATTACGGTCTGTTGTGGCCAATATCGAAAGTGCTATTTGCCGTACTGGATGGTATTCATAAAATCATCGGTAACTGGGGTTGGTCAATTATCCTATTGACGATTTTGGTTAAGATTGCGTTGTTGTGGTTCTCTAATAAGAGTTACTACTCAATGGCGAAGATGCGTGCCATTGCACCGCGTCTTGCAGCATTAAAAGAAGAACACGGCGACGATCGGATGAAGATGTCGCAAGAAATGATGGGCATTTATAAAGAAGAAAAAGTCAATCCGATGGCAGGTTGCTTGCCTATCCTGCTACAAATGCCAATCTTCTTAGCCTTATATTGGGTGCTTGTTGAAAGTATTGAGCTGCGTCATGCGCCATGGATATTATGGATACATGATTTATCAGCGATGGATCCGTGGTTTATTTTACCACTACTGATGGGTGCTTCTATGTTCGTTCAGCAGCAGCTGAATCCGCAGCCTACCGATCCTATGCAAGCTAAAGTCATGAAATTCTTACCAATTATCTTTACCGCATTTATGTTGTTCTTCCCTGCAGGTTTGGTGTTGTACTGGACGGTGAATAACTTATTTAGTATGACGCATCAGTATATCGTCAATAAGAAAGTACAAGAAGAGCAGAAATTACGTACGGTTAAAGTTCTTGATTAATCATCAATGATAGGCTTCAATCAATAAAAAACCATCGCGCTTGCGGTGGTTTTTTTATGGAAAAATTAGGGTCACGTTTGACGGTTACACTTAAAAGAGTAATAAGTCATGAATAAAGGTTATTTGTGACAGCCGAAAGATTGTTTTGTTAGTCTGCACGTAGCCGTCTATAATGGAGTTTTTCGCTATTGAGAGTAGATGTGGATTCTATCGCAACGGCTGCAACGCCAACTGATTCATTAGGTTTCTCTGGGCTGTCCAATACATCTGGATTGACGACGATTGCTGCTATTGCCACGCCAATTGGTCGCGGTGGGGTGGGTGTCATACGTTTATCAGGTCCAAAAGCGTATGCGATGGCTTGCCAGTTAACGGGAAAATCCGCTTTTACGCCAAGATTGGCTAGCTTCTGCCGTTTTTATCAAGCGGATGGTACGGTGATTGATGAAGGGCTGGTATTATATTTTAAAGGACCGCATTCATTCACGGGCGAAGATGTGATTGAGCTACAAGGTCATGGTGGCGTCATCTTACAAAATCAGCTATTGGCGCGGGTGTTTGAGCTGGGCGCAAAGCAAGCGGCAGCGGGTGAGTTTTCATTTCGTGCTTTTGATAATGATAAGTTAGATTTGGTGCAAGCTGAAGCTATTGCTGATGCGATTGATGCCACGAGTGCCGCTGCCGCTAGTAGTGCGATTCGTTCCTTGAGCGGTGAGTTCTCACAAAAAATTAATCAGCTATTAGAACAGCTTATTCATTTGCGTCTGCATGTTGAGGCGGCGATTGATTTTCCGGAAGAGGAAGATGTTGATTTCTTATCGGATGGTGTGATTCAAGATAAGCTCGAACAAACGCAAGAAAAAATACAACAAGTCTTAGCAACTGCTAAACAAGGTCAGCTCTTGCGTGACGGCATTCACGTGGTATTGGCAGGTAGACCCAATGCGGGTAAATCTAGCCTCCTTAATCGTCTGGCAGGTCAAGAGCGCGCCATTGTCACCGATGTGGCGGGTACGACCCGTGATACGTTGCAAGAAACAGTGGTACTCAATGGTTTAACGCTGCATTTGACCGATACCGCAGGGTTGCGTGACACTGAAGATACGGTAGAGCGGATTGGGATTGCACGCGCTCGTACCGCCATTGCTCAGGCGGATATGCTGCTGTTGGTTTATGATGTGACCCGCGATGTTGACTCTGGCGATACGCCTTTACAACTGGCGGAGCAACTGTTCGGTGAGTTGCCTGCGTCTAAACGCTTGTTAATTATTGCCAATAAAAGTGATTTATTAACCAATGCTCTCACTAGCAGCACGATAACGGCTATGGAACAGCAAGGCTATGAACAAGTACATGTTTCATGTGAAACAGGGGCGGGCATAGAACATTTAATCGCCGCGTTGTGTGCTAAAGTAGGCTTTCATCCGCCTGAAAATAGCTTGATTGCGCGTACGCGCCATCTTGATGCGCTACGACGTACCGCGGATTATTTAGCAGAAGCGCATGAACAGTTGACGGTATTTCAAGCAGGAGAATTGGTGGCCGAAAGTTTACGCCAAGCACAGCATAGTCTGGGCGAAATTACGGGTGCTTTCAGCGCTGATGATTTATTAGGAAAGATATTTAGTAGCTTTTGTATTGGGAAATAAAGGTCATTAAGCAAAATAACGGTCTGTATTGATGTTTTAGCAGTGATGACTTGCTTCAACGCTGCTCACGATTAGAGTTATTATTAAACACACACACTATCTATCAACAAAAAAAGGAGGCGAGTATGCATTGTCCTTATTGTAATGCTTCAGAGACGAAGGTCATTGACTCGCGCCTTGCTGCTGAAGGCGCACAAGTGCGTCGGCGCAGAGTCTGTAGTGGTTGCCAAGAGCGTTTCACTACTTTTGAGATGGTCGAAGTGGTGATGCCGCGGATTATAAAATCCAGCAGTAAAATTGAGCCGTATGACAATGAAAAATTACGGCGTTCGATTCAGTTACCGCTGCAAAAGCGTCCGATTACCATTGACGAGCAAGAGGCGATGATTAGCCGTGTTGAAAAGCGAGTGCGGCAAATGGGTGAGCGCGAAATCAGTAGCAAAGTGTTAGGCGAGATTATCATGAGCGAGCTTAAAACGCTTGATGACGTTGCTTATGTGCGCTTTGCCAGTGTCTATCGCGACTTCCAAGATATTGATGCTTTTCATCAGGAAATCGCTAATATTCGCCCCATTGATAAAAATACGCCTTAAACTTATTAATCAATAAAATTAACCTTAAAATTGCATATTATTTGATTTCAATTGTTTTTTTAAAAGTTATTTTTTAATAAACCTCTTTAAGATTTATATATATTTTAATGCTATTTAATAATTCTTATCCTTTTTATCTGCTTTTTAATACTCAGCTATTCCTCTATTAAGTGTGATTCTTATGTCTATTTCCACTCATGCTCAAGCCGCCCAAGATCGCTATTTTATGATGCTCGCTATCGAGCAAGCAAAACAGGGACAATACACCGCCAGACCCAATCCGGCGGTAGGGTGCGTAATCGTGCAAAACGAGCACATAGTGGGACAAGGGTTTCATCCACAAGCAGGACAGCCGCATGCCGAAGTATTTGCCCTCAAAGATGCGGGTGCGCAAGCATTTGGTGCGACCGCTTATGTGACGCTTGAGCCTTGTAGTCATACTGGACGAACACCGCCTTGTGCGTTGGCATTAATTAATTCAGGAGTTAAGCGCGTCGTCATCGCTGGTCTTGACCCTAATCCGCAAGTAGCAGGACGCGGGGTTGCTTTACTTGAGCAAGCAGGTATTGAGGTGACGGTTGATATATTAACGGCGCAAGCGGAAGCCTTAAATCATGGCTTTTTAAAGGCGATGCGGACACAGCTGCCTTATGTACGCCTGAAGATAGCGACCAGTTTAGACGGTCGTACAGCAATGGCGACAGGTGAATCTAAATGGATTACCTCGCCAGCCTCACGCGAAGATGTACAAAAACTGCGTGCTAGAAGTGGCGCTATCATAACGGGCAGTACCACCGTGATGACTGACAATCCGCAGTTAAATGTACGCTCTCATCAATTAGGCGTGGTATTGGAAAAAATTCCTAATCCTATGGTCGTGGTGCTCGATAGACGCGCGCGCTTAGCTTATGATGTGCAGTCTGATTATCACTTATGCCGCTGTGCAAAGACGCTGTATTGGCGTGAAGATAATTTGCATGAACTACTAACTACCTTAGTCAACGATTATCAATGTTATGACGTCTTGGTAGAGGCGGGCGCTAGTGTGGCGGGTAGTTTTTTAAGCCAAAATTTAGTCGATGAATTAATTGTGTATCAAGCGCCTTGCCTACTCGGGTCGCAAGCGCGTGCGATGGTTGATTTTAATCCTTTATCATTAGCGCAGCAGCTACGATTTGATTGTTATAGTCACGAAACAATCGGTGCTGATTTGAAACTTACTTTGCTGCCTACCTAAAATTTTCTTAGCATAGACAAACTGTCTGTGCATAATTATTGAATTACCCGCATATTTATTGAGTGCTCCAATCAATGTGAATAACTAAATATTTGTCATTAGGTTTCACATGGAACTGTGTATAACTTAACGATTTAGTGTTTCACATGAAACGTAAGATTCAATAAAAAGTGCGCACTATTTAAAATAAAACCTTATTAATCATAGCTTTATATGATGATCAAATATTAATATTTACTGCATTTTTTTATTCGATATCTTGTGGATAACTTCATAAAAGGCTGCTTTTTACAGTAAATCAGTCTACCTAACAATGACTTATCCACAGCTTATTGTTTTATATCTTATAATAAGTATGAAAATTAACACTTATTATCCAAAATACATTCATAAATAACCGTCACTCGATGGGTAGATATAAACAGAACAATCAATCGTAGTGATTGATAGATTGTATGATGCCTGCAAGCAGGTGGTGTTAAGCTAAACAGCGTGGTTCACAAACGATAATTATCATAAAAAGAGGTTGAGATGTTTACTGGAATTATTGAAAGCGTGGGTAAAGTTAAAGCCATGCAGCCTGTTGGTGGTGACATTCGCTTGGTGATAGAGTCTGATAGCTTGGATTTCAGTGATGTATCATTAGGTGACTCGATTGCGTCGAATGGGATATGTTTGACCGTCGTTGATTTGGGCAGTCACCATTATGCTGTCGATGTTTCACGTGAAACTATTGCGCGTACGGCATTAGAAAGTCTAAAAACAGGTGATATCGTAAATTTAGAAAAGGCGATGCTACCGACTACCCGCTTTGGTGGGCATATTGTTGCCGGACACGTCGACGGCGTAGGCGTGGTGCGCAAATTGCAGCAAGACGCGCGTTCGATATATATTGAAATTGAAATTCCACAAGAGCTGGCGCACTATACGGCGACCAAAGGTTCAATCACGCTTGATGGTATCAGTCTGACCACCAATTTAGTCCGTGATAATATTGTCTGTTTAAATATCATTCCGCATACCGCGCAAGTGACCAATATTGCTAAGTATTGGTTGGTTGGTAATAAGGTCAATGTTGAAGTGGATATTGTGGCGCGTTACTTAGAACGACTGTTAAATAAGACGCAAACAGGTACGATGAATGCGGACAGTATGGCAAGCCCGAAAAGCCAAATTACAGAAGCATTTTTAGCTGATAATGGCTTTATGAAATAAAAGCTTGTTAGTTAAGGTTTAATCTTCAATCTTTGACCTTTAAAAAATTCGACATTAACGGTTTATAAATCGTTGTAACACTGCTTGTAGCTGCTCTTTATTGATTGGCTTGGTTAAAAATTCGTCCATGCCGACGGCAAGGCAAGCCTCGCGGTCATCGTCACTATTATTAGCGGTCAGCGCGATAATAGTGATATTGTCGCCTTGCGTGCGAATAGCTTGCGTCGCTTGCAGACCATCCATCACAGGCATGCGGCAGTCCATAAGAATCAGTGCAAACGCTTGCCGTTGCTGCTTTAACTTCTCCAAAGCTTGCAGCCCATTTTCTGCGACTACGCTATCATAGCCAAGTCTGCTTAATAATTTACAAGTAATTTTTTGGTTGGTCAGATTATCTTCTACCACTAAAATAAGTGGCTTATTAGCGTTATTATTAGCAATATCGTTGGCAGTCGTTTCCTTCTCAGCTGGCAACTCATTATCTGCATGCTGATTAACCTTAGTATGTTGACTATCAATACCTCGATTAACACTGCTTTTATTATCAACATCTTTATCGTTGCTAGAGTTGGCAGTATCATCAATGGCTAAAGTTTCGAGTGTCGGTTGGGTCAGGCGCATAAGCTCGGATAGTAAGCGGGTGATGTCTAAAGGTTTGCTTAAAAAACCATCAAAATGATCCAACAATGCTGAAGGAATACTACGTTCAGGCTTCATGCTGAGCAAAATTTTTGGCAACCTTGTGGATTGTATCCAGTCATAAAAATCAATATGCAGCACATCGTTTTCAGTAGCCTTATCAGCATCAGCATCAGCATCAGTAGCCGTTTGGTCGCGCTGTATCGATGTGACGGATGGTAATGCTACTTCCTCATTTATAACCGTATTCGTCGTCTTACCCTCTGTATTTGCAAGATAGTATTCATAGTCTATTAGTAAGACGGGCGCGTAAGTTTGAGGGTGTTGCGCCAGCTGCTCAGTAAGTGATTGCACAGCGGCGTTATCAAAAGTGCTATAGATGGTGGCACGAATAGATAACTGCTGACACAAGCGCTGCAAATAGGTGGCGCTAATGCTGTGGTTGACGATGGCAATCAGGTGAACCTGCTTGAGGCCGTCATGAAAATGGTATATCGGTTGATAAGTCGGCTTGTGCATTGGTAAATATAAGTGAAAGCAGCTGCCGCTACCTTTTTCACTCGTCAGTTGAATAAAACCACCCAATAACTGCACAAAGCTGCTTGATATGGCTAATCCCAGTCCAGTGCCACCGAATTGCTCACTAATCTGGGCGTTGGCTTGATTAAAATAAGCAAATATCTGACTCTGTTCCGTTGCACTAATGCCAATACCGGTATCTTGTATCCTAAAGTGTAACCAAGTCTGTTGTGTGTTAGTGGCGTTCTCAAGCGATTGGTTATCGGCAGATGACGCTGAATCTGTTGCAGCCCGACTAAAGCTTGCACCTTTTAGTCTATCGTTGATAATTAACTGTATGCGCTCATCGCTGATAGGTTCGACAGTCAGTGCCACATAGCCTGAGGGGGTGAATTTCACTGCATTATCAAGCAGGTTTTGTATGATTTGACGTAAGCGGTTGGTATCGGTATTGATATAGCGTGGGCAAGTGGGCATAAAAAAATATAATAGCTCGATACCTTGATGGCGAGCATTGCCGACCATTAAATCAGTGACATGTTGGCTTAATTTAAAAATATCAACTGGCTCTTGAACAAGCTGCAGCTTGCCTGCTTCAATTTTTGCCATATCCAGCATATCGTTGAGCATCGCCAGCATTGAGTGGCTGGATTGCATTAATGTGGAGAGTATCTCTTGCTGTTTGGCAGATAAAGCGCGTGGCTCTATTAAATCAAGCGTACCGATAATGGCATTTAATGGGGTGCGCAGCTCGTGACCTATCACGACTTTCAGTTGCTTCAGCTCTAGAATTTGTTGATGTTGCTGCTGCTGTTGCTGTTTTAAGTTGGCGTTTTGGGCAACCAGCTCATTGACGTTATTCAACATGACGGTAAAGCCGTGAATTTGTCCATGATCACCGAACCATGGGCTGAGATGTAACTGATACGCTTGTTTATCTTCTAAGCCATAGACCAGTAAGGTACGGGCAACTCGCTGTGAGTCAATTTTCTGTAAGTGCTGCTGCGTGGCCTTGTCGCTACCAGTCACAAAATCGGTGAGCATATAGGTGACATCGCGCTGAAAAACGGTGGTGAATAGTTGCTCAAAACGCTGATTAAAAAAGCTAATATGTCCTTGGCGCATAATCATGAGCATGGGCAGTGGGGCATGATCAACCAAGCGTTCAAGGCGGTGACTGAGCGTCTTAATACGTCGATGCTTATGGTGTAACTGATAGCTGATGCGGCTTAAAGTATGTCCTAAACGCAAAAACTCAATAGTGCTTTTTGCTTCATCGAAAGGTGGTGGGGTATAAGTCTCTTGTGTGCTCGTGGTTAAATTATCCGCGTATAGCAGCAGTTGTTCCCAATTATCACGGCGCTTTAGCATATATAACAGTGCAGTAATAAACAGCATGATTGCTGTCATGAGGGGTAGCCAATATTGATAGGATATCAAGTTGACCTGAAGCGGCTGATGGCGTAGAACAATGTAGAGTCGTTGTCCATTTTTAAGATTGAACATGCCCATTAAGTTGCTACTGGTCAGCTTATAAGTGCTCGTGGTATCCGCAGTTTGTGATTTAATATTAGGAAAAGAGACGGTGGTAAATTTACGCTCATTCGGACGCGTATGTCTGTAGATATACGTTTGACCAGAGGGCAGCATCAAAATCAACTGATAGCTGATATTTTGAAAAATAGGTCTAGCCAGTAATTTTTCAATGTCATGGTCTGTTATGACACTAGGTTCAGAAAACTCGTGTCCTAGGGTCTCAAAAACGGTTTGACTGTGTTGTTCTGTATTGGATCTGAGTATGACAAACATCATGGCATAATATAAGACCAACATAATCAGCAATGTCAGGGAATAAAAGATAAGTATGCGTTTTAATGATTGAAACTGTTGCATCGACCACGATCCTGTATCTATACACCATCTATTGACTACAATTATTGATGACCAGCATTAATTATGACAACTATTAATTATGACAAGCATTGACTACGATATTAACAATATAGCTAAGCATCGTTTGCAGGTAACTTATGAATAACATGACTAAGCTGTGAAGGTAACACGGTTTGCGGCTGGGAATATCAGCTAAAATGTAGTTTACACTTAACGTTAGAACTTATCTTTGATAACGATTATTAATAATGAGTCTAAATAGGGATAGTGAGTCTAAATAATATATTCGCGTAAAGCTAGGCATTATTAGCGTTACTTATTATGCTATATTGCTGACATGGCATAAGCGCATAAATTTACCTATAATGTGTTGCTTGCTAACCCTTCATATATTAAAAATTTATCAACACTACCTATTATGGTGCTATAACCCCAATGACTTCTGATTTAACGATATCAACCGATAGCTTACCCACTAATTCGTCTGCTATAAGTGTCTTGCGTCCATTACGCGTGGTATTTGCAGGCACGCCTGAGTTTGCTGCTATTAGTCTTGAGGCTCTCATCAGTCAGCAAGACGCGCTTAATATCGATATTGTTGCGGTCTACAGCCAGCCGGATCGCAAAGCAGGACGTGGGCAAAAGCTAGCCGCATCGGCGGTTAAGCAAGGGGCATTGGCACATGACATTCCCGTTGAGCAACCCGCGACCTTTAAAAAATCAAGTGAAGAAGGGGTTGCGGCTAGAGAGATTTTACAAAATTATCAGCCTGATGTGATGGTCGTTGCTGCTTATGGGCTTATTTTACCCCTTGGTGTGTTAACGATACCGACTTATGGTTGCCTTAATATTCATGGTTCATTATTGCCGCGCTGGCGTGGTGCAGCGCCTATTCATCGGGCGCTATTAGCCGGCGATGCGGAGACCGGCATTACCATTATGCAAATGGATAAAGGTCTAGATACCGGTGATATGCTCTATAAAGTGAGCTGTGCTATTGAGTCAGATGACAGCGCGGCAAGCCTACATGATAAGCTAGCAGCATTGGGCGCGACGGCTATTAGCACGGTGCTACAAGAATTACCCTACTATCAAGCACAAGCCACTGCGCAAGATGACAATGCCGCTAATTATGCCGAAAAGCTGATTAAAACAGAAGGTGAAATTGATTGGGCACAATCTGCGGCTCATATCGAGCGCCAAATTCGCGGCTTAACGCCGTGGCCGGGCGCGTATACTTTTTTAGATGGTCAACGCGTTAAGATTTTAGCCAGTTTGCCTGTCAATGACACGCAGCGAACCGATAAGCCTGCGGGCACCGTTATCAGTGTCGGGCGTAAAGCGATTTTAGTGGCTTGTGGCGTTGATAATAAAGTTGGTCATAATGACTTACAAGCCAGTACCTTAGCGATAACCACTCTACAATTTGCTGGTAGCAAACCCGTAAGCGCTGAGCAAATCTGTCACGGTAATCAGCTGAATGATGGAGACCAATTCACAGCTGATATTACTTAATGATTCAAACAAACATTTAAACAAAAGCTTCAAACTAATATTTAAACCAATAAGCCCAACGCAGACGCTGTCATTTGGCGCACAGGAATTTACGTAATATGAGACACCACGCAAGCGCGTCTAACACCACTAGAAATAACAAAAACAAGCCATCAAGCAACCTTAAAATGGTCGGTAGCGTACGAGCGCGCGTCATTCGTACCTTGCTTGCTATCCAAAATGGACAATCGCTGTCTAGCGTCCTTGACCCATTATTAAACAGTTTGCATGAAGGCGATAAAGGCTTTGCACATGCGCTATTATTGACGACTTTGCGTCAGTGGTTTGCACTTGAACGTCTACTTAATACGTTAGCGGTTAATAATATCGATGAGATCGAAGTCCGTACTACCATTCAAGTGGGGCTAACGCAGCTGTTATATTTACAAGTTGCTGACCATGCCGCGATTCATGAAACGGTTGAAGCGGTAAAAGAAATCGAATTTGCGCATGCCTCAGGTTTAGTAAATGCGATTTTACGTAAAGTGGTTAAAAATACCCATAAATACCGTAAAAAATGTGATAAAAATCACAGCTTACCAAACTGGCTTGCTTATCAGCTAAAGCAAGATTGGAGCGAAGAATATGCAGCCTTGACTCAAGGGCTGCGTCAGCCTGCGCCGATGTTTTTACGCGCCAACACCACGATTAATACCATCGATGCTTATCAACAATCCTTAGTTGAAGCAGATGTTAGTGCTGATATGGTCGAGTTAGTCAGTGCGTTACAACTGCCAAATGCAACTGATAATGCCGCTACGAGCGTACACACTCAAGCGTTACGTTTAGAGCAAAGCACCGCCGTTGCTGGTTTGCCGTCATTCGCAGAAGGCGCTGCCAGTGTGCAAGATATGCACGCCCAACTTGCCGCGCCCTTGATTCACCAAGCACTTATTAATAAAGTAAATGCTGATGCGCTTAAAAATGATGCAGAGAACACCAATGAGCTGCACATTTTAGATGCGTGTGCGGCACCGGGTGGCAAGCTTGCGCATTGGTTAGAGCTGTTAAATACCGATAAGCAATCGCCATTGTTTCATGTGAAACAACAAGATACTGACGAGACTAGCGATTCGACTAGCAGTCGCACGGTTAAGCTCACTGCTATTGACAATGAAGCGCCGCGTATTACGCGCATTCATGAGAATTTAGAGCGTCTACATTTAGCACAGTCTGAGCATATTAATCTTAATATCGTCTGTGCCGATGCGACAAGATGGCAAGGTATTGGTGAATCTAAACCGCAACAAGCCGATAAAAACGCGCCTGTATTTGACGCGATATTATTGGATTCGCCTTGTACCGCCACTGGTGTAATTCGTCGCCATCCAGATATCAGTCTGTTACGTGCCGAAGAAGACGTGGAACAAACCGTGTCATTACAAGCAGAAATTCTAGATAACCTGTGGGCACAACTAAAAGTTGACGGCTATTTGTTGTACGTCACTTGTTCGATATTAAAGCAAGAAAACGTCGAGCAGATGCAGGACTTTTTACGTCATCATACCAATGCTACGGCGATTGAATTTACTGAAGCCTGTAATTGGGGTATCGCTCAAGACGTTGGTCGCCAATGTTTGCCAATAGATAGCGCGAGCGGTGACGGTTTTTATTATGCGCTGCTAAAAAAAACCGTTTAATCAATATTCTTTAATAAGCACAGTTAACCATTAAAATAAAATCATTGTAGGTAGGGAAACGCTATGAAATATATCAGTACCCGTGGTCAAACGGCGCCAATGGACTTCAGCGATGTGTTGTTAATGGGGCTTGCGCCTGATGGTGGCTTGATGCTGCCTGAGCATTATCCGCAAATTGACAGTGCAACCCTTGACGAATGGCGCACGCTAAGTTATCCGAAGCTAGCGATGGCGATTATGCAACGTTTTGCTACCGATATCCCAGCGGCTGACCTACAAGATATTATTGAGCGCACTTATACCACCGACGTATTTGGTAGTGCTGATATTGTTCCGGTACGTAAACTGGAAGATAACCTCTATATTTTAGGCTTATCCAATGGTCCAACTTTAGCGTTTAAAGATGTGGCGATGCAATTTTTGGGTAATGCCTTTGAATATGTGCTGAAGAAAAAAGACGCGCGTATTACCATCATTGGCGCCACCAGTGGCGATACGGGCAGTGCGGCTGAATACGCATTGCGCGGTAAGGACAATATTGAAGTCTTTATGTTGTCACCACATGGCAAAATGAGCGAATTTCAGCGCGCGCAAATGTACAGTTTGACCGATGCCAATATTCATAATATCGCCATTGACGGTATGTTTGATGATTGCCAAGATATCGTTAAAGCCTTGCAACAAGATGCCGAATTTAAAGCGGCTTATGATTTAGGCACGGTGAATTCTATCAATTGGGGGCGTATCCTCGCGCAAATTGTCTATTACTTTAAAGCCTATTTTGCCGTCACCACTAGCAATGACGAGCAAGTCAGCTTTAGCATTCCGTCAGGGAACTTCGGTAACATCTGCGCCGGTCACATTGCCCGTGAAATGGGTTTGCCAATTGGGCGTTTAATCGTTGCGACCAATGAAAATGACGTGCTCAATGACTTCTTTAATAAAGGCGCGTATCAGCCGCGTCCGACTGCCAAAACTTATATTACCTCTAGCCCATCTATGGATATCTCCAAAGCCTCTAACTTTGAGCGTTTTGTGTATTTGCTGCTCGATAAAGACAGCGCCCGCGTTCATGAACTATTTGAAGGGGTAAAATCGGGTCAAGGTTTTGATTTAGCCGATTTAATGCAAGCGGTACAGACTCGTTATGGTTTTGCAGCCGGTAAATCTACGCATAGCGACCGCTTACAGACCATTAAAGCATTGTATGAGCAGCATGGTGAATTGGTCGATCCGCATACGGCTGATGGTATTAAAGTCGCTAAAGAATTGCAGCAAGACGGTGAAGTCATCATTTGCGCAGAAACGGCACTGCCTGTGAAATTTGCGGATACTATTGTGGAAGCGATTGGACAAGTCGATATTGCGCGTCCTGCACACACTGAAGGTTTAGAAGATTTACCACAGCACGTGGTCATCTTGGATAATGATGCCGAATTGGTGGCGGCGCAAATTCGTCAGTATGTTAATGCAAACCCAGCTTAGAGATATCCTGTTGATGTAAAAATAAGGGCTTTGTTTCACGTGAAACAAAGCCCTTATTATTGTATAACCATTAAGTTGTGAGATTTTTAATAAAATAAATAAGGTTCAGCAGCAAATATTGCTAGCATAAAGGTTACGCTTTTGTAAAATAGTGTTTAATATTGTACTATTGCTTATCTATTTGTACATTCAAAAAGTATCAGCTGGCAGCACTGCTTCAGATATCGTTATCGGTATGCGTTTATAACAATATTCTTTATAAATAACTCATTACCACAACGCCAGCGCTAACCCTTACTCATTATGGATATAAAAATGAAAACAAGCCTAAACGTGATGGCGAAAGCGCTGTTAATCACCGCCTTTAGTAGTACGCTGATGATGGCGACTGCACATGCTAATAATCCTGCACCAACCATTAAGGCAGATGCCCCCAATCGCTATATTGTGAAAAAGGGCGATACCTTATGGGATATCTCAGGTCGCTATTTAGATAGTCCGTGGCGCTGGAAAGAGATTTGGGCGACCAACAAGCAAATTAAAAACCCCAATCTCATTTATCCTAACGACATTCTTATTTTATGTGTGATTAAAGGCAAAACGCTCATCGGTGTGGATACTGGTGAAGGCTGCGCGGGTGTCGAAAAGCAATTGACCAGTAATGTGGTTGCTGGTGCCGTTGCGATCACATCGACAGCCAATAGTATCCCTGCGATTCCGTGGTCAGCGATTCAGCATTGGTTAGATAAGACTATCATTGTTAATCCAAAAGACTTTAATACTACCCCATACATTTTAGCCTCGAAAAACCGTAACTTAATTACCGCCAGTGGCGATAAGGTTTATGCTAAAGGCGTTCCGCTGATCGTCGGTCAGCGTTATGGCATCTACCGTAAAGGCGAATTATATGTCGACCCCAAAACCCAGCAGGTCATTGGTTTAGAGGTCACGCAAGTGGCGACTGGTCTGGCGACAGCGGTAGAAAGTAATGGCGTCACCAGCTTGCAGCTGACCGACAGTTATGGCAAAGAAGTTCGTGAAGGAGATCGCGTCTTTGTCGAGCTAGATAACTCGATTCCACCGGTCTTTTATCCGACCCCTGCGACCGTCAGTCGTGGCGGCACCATTATACGGGTACTGGATTCTATCAGCTCTGCTGCGCGTGGTAGTGTGGTCGCTGTGAATTTAGGTCGTAGTCATGGGGCAAAGCCGGGCGATGTGTTGACGGTGTATCGCAAAGGTCCGTTGGTCAGTGACGTGATTGACAACGACACACCTGTACGCTTGCCAAGTGAGCCTGCAGGCATGGTGATGGTCTTTAACACCTTTGATAATATCAGCTATGCTTATGTCCTAAGCTCAGAGCTACCGCTTAATGTGGGCGATCAACTGCTGCCGCCACGTGATTTATAAGCAACTGTCCTATAAAAAAGTATGAAGCCTAACAAGGCAAATACTGTCTATGAGTAGAAGGCTAAGAGAACAAAACTATGAGCAGAAGACGATGACAGCCATCTCACCGATTTTATCAAATGATCAGCGCGCAGTATTGGCGCTGTGGTATGAGGTGAATGCGTCATTATCTGCTTATGACAAACTGGTCACCGCTTTTGGTAGCGCTCAGCAAGCGTGGATTGCTAAAAGTGGCGCTTGGCAGCAGTTAGGTATCCATCACAGTCATCTAAAGCGCCACGAACAATCACAGCAAACCCTTGAAAGTATTGATAACATTGAGCAAGCATTAAGCACTGGAAAGTATCAGTTATTATTTGCTGAACAATCTGAATTTCCGACACAGTTATTACAAATATTTGACCCGCCGCCGCTCTTATTTTGCCGTGGTAATATCGAGCGGCTACAGCAAGCGCAAATTGCCATTGTTGGTAGCCGTAAGCCTACTGCTCATGCGCAAAAAATTACTTTTGATATGGCGCAATATCTGGCGCAGGTGGGTTATGTCATCACCAGTGGACTGGCGATGGGCGTGGATAAACGGGCGCATCTTGGGGCGTTGGCGCAAGCTGATTCCGAGTTTCAAGGGCGTACCATTGGCGTTATGGGGACGGGCATTGATGTCTGCTATCCCAATCATCATGACCAGCTATTTACGCAAATTATTGAGCAAGGCGGCTGTCTCATCAGTGAGCTATTGCCGCACACTCAGCCGCATAAGCATACCTTTCCACGCCGCAATCGCTTGGTTGCCGGATTGAGCTTGGCAACGATAGACACTGAAGCGGCACTCAAAAGCGGCTCATTGATTACCGCCAGATTGACCTCTGAACAAGGCAAGCAAGTCTTTGCTATTCCAAGCCATATTGACAATAGTAATGCGGAAGGCTGTCATCACTTGATACGTGAGGGTGCAACGTTAATTTATCATCCTGAGCAAGTACTGGCGGATGTTCATCTACAACTGACCCCGCATCCTATCAATACTCAAAGCAGTACATACAAAGTTGACAACGCGCAGCAATCAGCAGCGACGTTAACAACGTCAAATATTGACACCCCTATCAATATTCAGCCGCAAAGTGTGGCTGTTCATTTACCGATTTCTAGCCATCTAACCGCTGTTTATGAGCAGCTGGATTGGCATGGTCAGGATTTAGATGCATTACTGGTAGCAACCGGACTTGCACCCCCAGAATTGATTGGGCAACTGATGGAGCTTGAATTATTGGGCGTGATTGGTGTACAAGGTGGGCGTTATTTGCGTCTGTAAAGCGATTATCCCTTAACGGTTATTCTCAAGACTTCTAAAAATTTAGGGAAGGTTTTATACTGTATTATTGTGTCCTTACTTAAATTGAATCCATTGTTTTATGAAATCACCAATAATGTCTCAAACACTATCTTTAACGACTGATTCCGTCATACAAGCCGCAGAATGGTTAAAGTCAGGGCGACTGCTTGCTTATCCTACCGAGAGCGTTTGGGGTATTGGTTGTGACCCTTTTAATGAGGCGGCAGTACAGCTGTTACTAGCAATCAAGCAGCGTCCAATAGACAAAGGCATGATTGTAGTGACCGATTGTGTTGAACGTATTGAACCACTGCTCAATAATTTACGTCCTACACAGCGCCAAGCCGTCATTGATAGTTGGGATATGTCCTCTCATACAACGGCTAAACAAGCTCATACGTGGCTATTGCCTTTGCCTCAAAATTCCTCTCATCCACTTACCGTTCCGATTCCTTCTTGGATAACAGGCGCACATGATAGCGTCGCGGTGCGTGTGATTGCACATCCTGTTATTAAGCAGCTGTGTGCAAACTTGGTTTCTGCTCATAATCCTTACGGCTTTATTGTCTCCACCAGTTGTAACCCATCTGGTCAAGCGCCTGCGTTGTCTTTAGCGCAAGCTCAGGCTTATTTTGTAGAGAATAATGACGGTGCGCAAGTAGGCTATTTACAAGGTGAAACCTTAGGTTATCAGATGCCTAGCCAAATCAATGATGCGTTAACAGGGCAGGTTCTTAGATAAGCTTTCATCTACGGCTAACGTCTTATTTACCAACGATTATTAATGGCTATGCCCTACAATTGTCCTCTTGTTTTTAACTCAGGTTTTTTGCCACACTATGCATAAGGCTGGGCAAACTCGTGCCTAAAAATAATACGGCTATAAAATAATAACGTTATAAAAAATATAAGGACAACCAGTCATGGACATTTTAATTAGTGGTGGCTCAGGATTTTTAGGCAGTGCTTTTAGTGACGAGATTATCAAGCGTTATCGCACGCAAGCTAAAGAGGTGCATATTACGTGGCTGACGCGTGACAGCAGCCAAGCGCACCCTGATAATATCACCATGATGACCTATGATGAGCTTGAAAAAACGGAGAGAAGTTTCGAGGTTATTGTCAATCTAGCCGGTACGGGTATTGCGGACTCGCGTTGGAGCGATGAACGTAAAAAACATTTGCTCGCCAGTCGAGTCAAGCCAACAGAGTCGCTATTGGCATTTATCGCTCGTCGTTCCATCAAGCCTAAGCTTTTGGTGAGTGGCTCAGCCATTGGCTGGTACGGTACGCAAGGCGAGCAACCGTTGACTGAGAGCAGTACGTTTAAAACGGATTTTTCGCACCGCTTATGTGATGAATGGGAGCAGCTGGCGTTAAAGGCGACTGAACATGGCGTACCTGTTGCCATAGTACGTACTGGCGTGGTCATTCATCCGGATGGCGGTATGCTTGGCAAGCTATTAACGCCCTTTAAATTCGGACTGGGTGGACAATTAGGCGATGGTAAACAAATAATGAGCTGGATTAGTCGCGACGATTGGGTCGGGGCTGTGATTTTTATTATTGAGCAACATTTAGCTAAAAAAGCAAATGCTCAGCAAGACAGTGACTCAACTGCGAATGATACTATCATGAATGACACTATAGCGAAGACGGCGAAAGACGCGCCAGCAACAGTATACAATCTCACGGCACCGAACTCAGTGACCAACTATACATTCACTAAGGAAGTTGGCGCATGGCTGCATCGTCCTACTTTTTTCACTTTGCCAAGCCCTGTTCTAAAATTAATGTTTGGTGAGATGTCGACCTTACTTATTGATGGACAAAAGGTAATACCCCAGGCACTATTGAATGCGGGTTATCAATTTAAATATCCTACTCTAAAAGAAGCGTTAGAAAATCAGTCATAAATTGCCAGTAATCTTAATAGTTTCACGTGAAACAAGATAATGCGCTAGTAAATCTTTAATAATTTACTGGCGCATTATCTTTTTACTTTCATGATTAATCATAAATGATTGGGGACAGTAGCAAAGATACTCAATCGATATAGTGAGTGACAAAGTTTTGGCTTAAGCTATCGGCATATTTTATGATTAAAACTATTTATGATTTTACCTTTTATTATTATCACCCAACTATTAGCGTTCACAACCAGCGTCATCATGTGGTGGCTCATTCAGCCTAAAAGCCGTAGTCGAAAGCTCATATTGGTCACTATTATTGTGCTGATTAATAATGTAGCGCTGATATATGGGCTGACTGAGTTTTGGCGGGCGCGATTCCATATTTATTTAGTCGTGAGTATTTTGCAAGGCTTTATGGTTTATGCAGCGTTGATAACGGCGGTTATTGCAGGCATTTACCGTTATGGATTCAGGCAGCCATCGCGACCTAAGCTCATTCGGGCGCTAGCGGCTATCATATATATTGGTATTGTTGGATGGGCAGTATTTAATGCTTACTCTCCGGTGGTGCATCATTTGACGGTAAAAACGGATAAGCCTTTAACTAAACCGTTAACTGTAGCATTGGTATCTGATACCCATTTAGACAGATGGTTTGGCAATCGCCAATTGAAAAAATTAGTCAATCTCATTGAGGCGCAGAATGTTGATACGGTAGTTTTCGCAGGCGACATGATGAATGACCGCACCTATTATTATGATAAAACCAATATGCATGAGCAATTGTCAAAGCTGCGCGCTCCGCTTGGGATTTATGCGGTATTGGGCAATCATGATTATTCCGGTAATCAGGCAGCTATTGCTAAAGCGGTGACGCGTGCAGGGATACGGGTTATTGATAATAAAAGTGTATTGTTAGATGACTCTGTATGGCTGGTAGGACGCTCAGATGCCACTGATCCTAGACAGCGCCAATCAGCCGCAGATTTATTAGCGCCGATTGATACTGATAAGCCAGTGATATTTTTGGAACATAGTCTTTGGGATATGTATGAGATAAGTGCGCTACCGATAGATTTATATTTAACGGGGCATACTCACGGTGGGCAGATATTTCCATTAACTATATTATTGAAGTGGTTTCAACCCTTGTTATATGCGGCTAAACAGGTTGACGATACCCAGTTTTTGGTAACGTCAGGTTATGGCTTCGGTGCTGTGCCATTTAGATTAGGAACGCGCTCTGAGATTTGGGTGGTGACGTTACAATCGACTAAGCAGTAATCGCCCAATTAATAATGGTCTAAGCAAGAATCGCCTAAGTAATAAGCGTCTAAGGAATAGCCACTATCAAATCCAATTCTGCTGTTAATTTTTCTGCGTTCACCTGACAATATGGCTGATTAAACGGCTTTAGGAAAAATTATGCGCTATGCATTTTTTATGATTATCATTGTACTGTTAGAGCTGTTTAGTTTGGGCGCGGCACTAAGCTTGCAATGGTGGTTACAGCCGTGGGTGATATTGATTCCGACACTGAAGCCAGTGATATTTAGCGTAATATTTGCTGTAAGTAATGGGCTATTACTGCTCAGTGTGAGTAAGTTGTTTAGCAATGGTTACCGCTGGATAAGTGGTTGGATGTTGGTCATGCATTTTATGATGCTGACCGCGTTGTTGACCAGTTTATTGTACGGTGGCTCTTGGCTTATTAGTGTGGTTTTTGCTGAGACTAATACTTACTATGACATCAGTGGTTTATGGTTGCGTGCGTTTGCTTTGGTTGTTTTTGTAGGGCTGTTTATTTGTGCGGTATATAGCGCTTATATTCCCGTTGTGCGCAAACGGACGATTCATATTGATAAACCGATGGCTGCGCAATTACGCATCGCAGTAGCCAGTGATTTGCATATCGGGCGTTTGTTTGGGAGGAAGGCAATAGATAGACTGCAGCGTTTGGTGGTACAGTCTGAGGCAGATATGCTGTTGATGCCAGGCGATATTATGGATGACAATACCCAAGCATATACCGCTTTTGGTATGTCTAAGCAGTTAGAAAACTTATGTCAAAGTCTACCGTATGGGGTGTATGCTACTTTAGGTAATCATGATTTATATGGTCATGAACAGTCGATTAGCTACGCTTTACGGCAGGCGGGCGTACAGTTATTAACCGATGACGTGCGGTGTATAGATTATAAAAGTCAGCCGATATGGTTGGTAGGTCGCTTTGATAATCATAAGTCTCAGCGCGTGGCGACGACCGAGCTACTGGCGCAAGTGAATACGGATGAGCCTGTTATCTTATTAGACCATCGACCTAGTGATATTCTGCTTCATAGTCAGCTGCCCATTGATTTACAAGTCTCAGGTCATACGCATAATGGACAGATATTTCCTGCAAACTTCATTGTTAAGGCGATTAACCGTTTGGGCTACGGTTATGAAGCGATTGGACAGGGACACTTTGTAGTGTCGTCCGGTTATGGCTTTTGGGGCATTCCATTTCGCTTGGGGTCACGTTCTGAGATTTGGCTCATTACCTTAACAGGTCAGTCTTAAAAAGCAAAATAGACACCATATCTTCAGTCCTTTAATATCTTTTGTAATATGCCTTTTTATTTTTTATTTCAACGTCATTGCATGCGTTCATGTAGCAATTATCTGCCGTACAAAATTAGTAAATTCATCAATAATATGAATCATTTCGCGACCAATACCTTGATGGACACTCATCAAATGAGTAAAACCGTGTGGTGCGCCAAGCATGGTATGCGTCTGTACCTTGATGCCATAACCTTGTAGCTGCTTGGCATACACCAGCGCTTCGTCACGTAAAATATCCAATTCGGCAGCGACAATATAGCTCGGACATATTTGCGTATTATCACCACTGATGGGCGAGATAAGCGCGTGCGGTTGTGTTAAAGAGCTATCTTGCAGGTAAGCGGCATGAAACACTGCAATATCATTATAATTCAGAATTAAGCCTTGACCATATAACTTCCAGCTTGGATAGTCTGTGCCGATATCGGTGATTGGATATAACAACAGTTGTGCCAGCGGACGCGGTAAATTTTGTAGCTGCTCAAAAATATCAACGCTGAAGTCATTAAGCGTATTGTTATCTTCCTGTTTATCAGAGGGTTGCCCAACAGTGGCGTTACTCACCTGCTGCGCGACCAATGCGGCAAGTCCGCCACCTGAGCTATCACCCGTTAACACGATACGCGATGATGATGCACCCAAAATATGGGCATGCTTCGTCAACCAACTATAAGCCTCGAGACTGTCTCTAATCGCGGTAGGCGCAGGATGTTCCGGTGCGAGTCGGTAGTCCACACTCACCACCGCCCAACCCGTTTGCGCGCAAACGACATGACAAAACTCCTGATCTGTATTGACATCACCGAGACAGAATCCGCCGCCATGAAAAAATAACATTACCACGTTGTCAGCGTTCGGCTCATCACCACTCAGCTCATCACCATTATGTGCATGATTATTTTTTGCTTGATAACAGCGAATAATCATGTCGCCGCCGTCAGCATTAGCGATAATCTTATCTTGCCATTGCACGGTATTACCGTTTTCATTAGCGTTAATATTAAAAATTTTTCTATTGTTACTTACTTTATTTTTACTGAGTTTATTTTTAATAATGTCAATTTTAAGATGCTCGTCAGTATTTGTTTGCTGCCATACGCTTGGTGACTGAAAAGCGACCATCTCAGTTGCAAATTTTTGCCGTAACTGGAGCAACTGTGTGATTTGGATGGGCGGTTTGAGCTTATCGTTTAACCCGATGATTAATCGCATATGTGCATCAGCGTGAGGATACTGCGCAGCCGTAGGCGCGTTTAAATACTGATTAAGTTGCTCAAGCGCTGACGTGGGTAGGTCACCTAGCCCTTTGACGATATAATGCAGTAAGTGTCGTTGGTTGGCATGCTTAAAGGCAGTAGTTTCTAGTGTTTTCACCGCTCTTGTTATCAATGCCTCTGACGATGGTATCGGTAAAATTCCCATAACTTCCCTTATATGGTAAAAACAGTCCGTATAACCGTTACGAGTCAAGCGCTATCACCACCGTAATAAAAAAATAATCATCAAAATTAAGTGATACGTTTTATGCTTAACTTTTTTACAATGGTTCTTTTTTATAGTCATTGATGACCATCATAAAGACTATTTAAGCGCTATTTGCATAGATTTTAGTTAGGTTGTGTTAGCAAGTATGAAAAATCATTCTGCTTAGGCTTGAAATTTACCCTCATCACCTTTATCAAGAAGCTATTGAGCAACTATTTGTCAGTCATAAGTCAGTAAGAAAAATTAAACTGCAATATATGTATTGGCATAAACGATTAAGAGTAATAAACGACTATCGGTTAGCGCCGATTTTATTTTAAATGTAGGCATTATTATTAAAAAACATAAGGAGCTATCATGAGCGAACAAGCAGCCAATCACGAATTTGACACCCAAGATCCAAAGGCGACGCAAAGTAATATTGACCATGAGGGTAGTGTGCTAGAAGAGGCGTTGGATGAGTTTAATCCAGAAATGAATACAGGTACGAATGAAACCATCAAAAGCGAAATCGATATTGATGCTTTTAAAACGCGTATCGCCGAGCTAGAAGGCGAAGTGAAACAAGCAAAAGAACTCACTGCTCGTGCCAATGCTGAAACTTATAATGCGCAAAAACGTATTGAACATGAAGCCGATAAAAGCAAAAAATTTGCTCTACAAAAATTTGCGAGAGAATTGTTAGAAATCGTTGATAATTTAGAGCGTGCTGTTGAAAATGCGGATGCAAATGACCCCGTTATCGAAGGTGTGAAACTCACTCATAAAGCGCTGCTATCGGTGCTCAACAAAAATGGCGTTGATGTCGTTGATCCACAAGGCGATAAGTTCGACGCTGATTTCCATGAAGCCGTGGGTATTGATCCCGAAGCCGAAGCCGATACTGTAGGTACGGTTTTGCAAAAAGGCTATAGCTTAAATGGTCGCCTATTGCGCCCTGCTATGGTACGTGTTGGTCAATAAACCTTATTAGAAGTAAGGGTATTCACAAAACTTCACACAAAATAGAAAAATTGCGCTCGTATTGACTTGAAAAAATGATAGCGTAAACCGATATAAAGCAACAAGTGACTGGTTATAGTCTGATAGGTCTGGTTTGGTACGGTTCAATCTGTACCGCTAGTAACCACTACAAATTGTAAATCATATAAATTAACTTAGAATAAATTGGAGCAATGAATTATGGGTAAAGTAATTGGTATTGATTTAGGTACAACTAACTCATGCGTCGCAGTAATGGAAGGCGATAAAGTCAAAATCATTGAAAATGCTGAAGGCACACGTACCACGCCTTCAATCGTCGCTTATAAAGACGATGAAATCCTCGTGGGTCAGTCGGCTAAACGTCAAGCCGTGACCAACCCAAACAACACGTTATTTGCTATTAAGCGTTTAATTGGTCGTCGTTTCGATGACAAAGTTGTGCAAAAAGATATCGGTATGGTGCCTTATAAAATCGCCAAAGCAGATAACGGTGATGCATGGGTTGAGATTAACGGTAAAAAATTAGCGCCACCACAGGTTTCTGCTGAAATCTTGAAAAAAATGAAAAAAACCGCTGAAGACTATCTTGGTGAAGCGGTAACAGAAGCAGTCGTTACCGTTCCTGCTTACTTCAATGACTCACAGCGTCAAGCCACTAAAGATGCGGGTAAAATCGCTGGTCTTGATGTAAAACGTATCATCAACGAACCAACAGCAGCAGCACTTGCTTACGGCATGGACAAAAAGCAAGGCGATAGCGTTGTTGCGGTTTATGATTTGGGCGGTGGTACTTTTGACGTATCAATCATTGAGATTGCTGACGTTGATGGCGAGCAGCAGTTTGAAGTATTGGCAACCAACGGTGATACCTTTCTTGGCGGCGAAGACTTTGACTCAGCATTGATTGATTTCTTGGTCACTGAATTCAAAAAAGACCAAGACGTTAACCTAAAAGGTGACTCTCTAGCCATGCAGCGTCTAAAAGAAGCGGCAGAAAAAGCGAAAATTGAGTTATCAAGTGCCCAAAGTACAGAAGTAAACTTGCCATACATTACTGCTGATAGCAGTGGTCCTAAGCATTTAGTTGTTACCATCAGTCGCTCAAAACTAGAGAGCTTAACTGAAGAATTAGTTCAACGTACGATGGGTCCTTGTAAGATTGCCCTTGAAGATGCTGGTCTAAAAGCAAGTGACATCAACGATGTTATCTTGGTTGGTGGTCAGACACGTATGCCATTGGTACAGCAAAAAGTACAAGAATTCTTTGGTCAAGAGCCACGTAAAGACGTGAACCCTGACGAAGCAGTCGCAGCAGGTGCAGCTATCCAAGGTGCGGTATTGTCTGGTGAGAAAACTGACGTATTGCTACTTGACGTAACGCCATTGACGCTTGGTATCGAAACGATGGGCGGCATCTTGACGCCAATCATTGAAAAAAATACCATGATTCCAACTAAGAAATCACAGGTATTCTCAACGGCTGAAGACAACCAGCCAGCGGTTAGCATTCAGGTGTATCAAGGCGAGCGTAAAATTGCGAACCAAAATAAACAGCTTGGTCGTTTTGACTTAACCGACATTCCACCAGCACCACGTGGTCTACCACAAATCGAAGTAAGCTTCGATATCAACGCTGACGGTATCATGAATATTTCAGCGACTGATAAAGGTACTGGTAAAGCACAAAGTATCCAGATTAAAGCAGATTCTGGTTTATCGGATGAAGAAGTCGAACAAATGATTCGTGATGCAGAAGCCAATGCGGCAGAAGACGAGAAATTCGCCAATCTTGCGCAAGTGCGTAACGAAGCCGATGGTCGTATCCATGCCGTACAAAAAGCGCTAAAAGATGCTGCTGATAAAGTGACTGAAGATGATAAATCATCAGTAGAAGCGGCTATCTCTGAGCTTGAAGCGGCTGCGAAAGAAGATGACCATGATGACATCAAAGCCAAGCTTGAAGCCTTAGACAATGCTTTCTTACCAGTAAGCCAAAAAATCTACGCTGATGCAGGCGCGGGTGCTGAAGGCATGGATCCAAACATGTTCCAAGACGCGGCGGCAGGCGCAGGCGAGAATCAGAACAATGCTGCTGATGATGATGTGGTTGACGCAGAATTCACTGAAGTGAATGACGATAAAAAATAAGTTTTCTGACTGATTTGCTTAACATAAAAAACGCACCTTTCGAGGTGCGTTTTTTTATGGCCATATTATTTGTGATAATCATTAAAAATATAAAGGTTATGGCTTAACAGCACTCATCATCAGTACGTCATAGGTTAAATTAACGCAGAGCTGACCATGGTCATCGTGTGCTGAAAACTGTTGCCAATAGGCAGTCTCAAACTGCTGCAAACGCGCTTTTGTCCATCTAAATGGCTTGTTATTAGATAAGGTTGCGGTTTGATTGGTGGATACACCAGTCAGCTTCATATGTTTGAGCACGTCATAGGGATGCGCAAAGGTCAACTCAAAGCGATGGGTTAGCAGCTCAATCTGCTCAAATCCTGATGCTTCTAATGCCAATTGCCATGCATCAATAGAAGGATATGCTAACCCTTGTCCGGTTAATTTTTTAATTTGCAAAAAATTATTGGGCGTAAAGGTATTTAATAATAGCTGTCCACCAGACTCTAGTCGCTTATAGGATTGTTGAATAAAGCTCAGAGGATTATCAAACCATTGCACCGCATTGGCGCTGATAATCAAGCTATGATGGTTGCCTAAATCAATGGTTTCTGCATCGCCAATGACTACGTTAGCGCAGGGTAAAATTGACTGTAAAATGGGCGACTGCCTATCCGATAATTCATTAATAACCCAATGCTTACTTTGGATATTTTCGGCTAATAATCGCGTCATTTGACCCGTACCTGCGCCCACTTCTAATACGCTATTTTGGTTATCATGTGCAATATTCTCTAACAGCAGTTGACAGACTTGCTGCTGAATATCGGCATGCTTATCATAGTCACGTGCGCTTGCGAACTGGCGAGCAATGCTTTGTTTTCTGCTACTCAGCGCGTTAGTGAGGTCAGTATTTTTCATGAGAATAATGGTATTCCAGCTAGGCTATTTTATGTGACAGAGCCTATCACGATCTGAGGATAAGAGTAATTTAGAGACTAAGAGATTTGATTATAAATGTTCTATCAGCTTTTGGCAGTCGTCATTCGTCAGGGCAGCATTCATCACCAGTCGAATACGAGCAGTGTTTGTCGGAACTGTAGGCGGTCTGATGGGCAACGCATAAAATCCTGCCTCTTGTAGCTGTTGCGCTTTAGCCACGGCACTGCCATTATCGCCCAAGATATACGGTATAATTGGCGATTGATAGCCTGCTTGTTGCGTGTTCGACGATGCCCTATATTGTTGGTCAATCGCTTGGCTAAGCTGTAATGATAACGCCGATAAATACTTGCGCTTATCATTTAACTGCGGCATTTTTGCTAAAATAAAGCGCGTCCACGCATGATTAATGGGTGGTAGCGCAGTACTAAATATCAGCGGACGCATATGGTTAATCAGCCATTCTCTAACCGCCTCATCACAAAGAATATAAGCACCAACGGATGCAAATGCCTTGCCAAAAGTGCCAACCAGATAATCAATATCGGCTAAGGTATGCGTCTCTTCCGCCAGTCCCAAGCCTTGATTGCCTAGTATACCAACGGCATGCGCTTCGTCTACATACAGCTCAATGCGACGGTCTGTGGCTTTCAGTTGTACCAATTGACATAAATCCGCACGGTCACCATCCATGCTAAAAATACTTTCGGTGACAATGATAATGCGCTCAACGTCTGGCTCAGCTTGCGCAATCATAGCGGCTAATTGCTGATAATCATTATGACGATAACGGCGGTAGCTGCACAGCTTGCTTTGGCTCAAGCGTATACCATCAATGATACTGGCGTGTACCAATTTATCTGCCAAAATCAGCGTTTTAATAGGCAATGCGGTCAGCGCGGGTAATAAGCCAATATTGGCGTGATAGCCACTATTGATGACCAACGCTGACTTTGAAGCTGAAGAAGAACGGTTAAATGTTCCTACGGCTGCTTGATACCAATGTTGCAATTCGCGCTCTAGCCCTGTAATTTGTTCATCATTACCCGTCAATAACCGTGAAGACGTTGCACTCATTTTGGGTAATTGTGCTATTGGCAACGGCTGTAATGATTGTAAAAATTCGCTTTGGAGTGTCATATCGCTACCCAAACCAAGATAATCATTACTCGAGATATTAAGTAGGGATTGTTGTTGATAACGAATATAGCGTCCATGATGAGTAATATCTGGTAGATGACGGTATTGCTGGTCGTTTTTGAGTTGACTCAAAGACTCTTGTAGACGCACAGCGATAGGATTTGCCATCTTTATTTTTCCTTTGACATGATATCTGATAATTAAATTTATTAAATGAGTAGGGATTATTGCACAAAACCAGTAATTGTAACTAAAAATTTCATAAAGCAGCCTTTGTAACTGACAGGCTGATATACAATTGCAAAACTTAACTGAGTTACTATTAAACACTGACAGAGTGAATGACATAATTTGTTACTATGTACTAATCGTTAACAAACAAGACGATGTAGCTTTTATATTGAATAAAATGATAGTAAATAATTAAATGACTTGTTTGTCACAATTGATTTTAAGGAGATGACGATGAAAACTCTACAAAAAACTCTATTCGCACTAGTAGCTGGTTCGTTACTGAGTGTAGGTGCGCAAGCGGCTGTCTCTTACGGTAGTGGCTACACTGGTCAGCCCTATGCTGGCGTGAAAGTCGGTCAGTTTGATTTAGACGTTGATGGCGCTGATAAACCAACCGCTTATGGTGTATATGGTGGCTACAATTTCGATCCTAACTTTGGTGTCGAAGCTGAATTTGTAGGTTCTGATGACGCTGATTATAAAGGCGGCGATATCAATGCAAAAACCTATGGTGCTTATGGCACTTATCGTTATGCATTCCCTAACACTGGACTATACGCTAAAGGTAAACTAGGTGTTGCTAGAACTAAAGTAGACGCTTCTGGTACTACTTTTGCTAGAGATAGTGGTACTGATAAAGATACTAGCTTAGCTGGTGGTGTTGGTCTTGGCTACAACGTAAATCCTAATTTTGGTATCGAAGCTGAGTATGACAAATTAGGTAGTAATGCTGATTTGATGACCATTGGCGCACAACTTAAATTCTAAGTTTATCGACTCTGTAGAGTCTTACAGTTTTATAAATACTTACAGTTTTATAAATATTAGTCTTGATAAATTAGCCTTATAGCCTATATAAAAACGATCACTTAACGTGGTCGTTTTTTTTTGGTATTTTTATGATAAGAGTTCATTTTATATCATTATTTCTAAGCTTTCCTAGCTTAGCCTTTGTCCTCCTTTTATCGGCATGGTGATGGCAGAATTGTGCTACATTAAAGGCTCGGACTGTAGAGGAGAGGACGGCAATGATTGAGACTATTTTCATGGTTGAGCCGTGGCATTGGTTGGTATTAGGCTTTTTATTGATGCTTGTCGAGATGTTTATTCCAACTTTTGCCTGCCTTTGGTTTGGTGGTGCGGCGGTCATTGTCGCTGCTGTGTCATGGCTCTTACCGATTGCATTATTATGGCAAGTCCTGATTTGGCTGACCCTATCGGTTATTTTTATGTTTGCTTGGGTCAAGTATATCAAGCCATTATCCGTAGATCGCACCAAAGCAGGTCTTGGCGGCTCAGTCATTATTGGAGAGACGGGGATGATTGTTATAAAACCGCAATCGGACACGCTTGGTCGAGTACGTTTTAGTGTACCAATCGTTGGTGCAGATGAGTGGCTGTGCCGTAGCTATGATGAGAATATTGAGGTTGGTGACCGCGTGGTAGTGACGGATATCATTGGTAATGAGCTGGTCGTTGCACGTCCTAAACGCATGACAGTGCCTATAGTCAGTCGTTAATTCTCTATTAATTCATATTATAAATAATAAGAAATAACTAATACATTGCAGCATTATTGATTGTAATGGTTTAAGGAGAGATTCATGAGTAGTATCAATATTGTCATGCTGGTATTAATTGCCTTAATTGTTTTTACCGTATTAAAGGGCGTACGCATTGTACCGCAGGGCTATAAATGGATTGTGCAGCGACTGGGTAAGTACAGCCAAACGCTAGAGCCGGGTTTAAATTTAATCATTCCTTTTGTCGATACGGTGGCTTATAAAGTGACCACCAAAGATATCGTGTTAGATATCCCGTCTCAAGAAGTGATTACCCGTGATAACGTGGTGATTGTGGCGAATGCAGTGGCTTATATTAATATTGTGCGCCCTGATAAGGCAGTCTATGGTATCGAAGATTATGCCTATGGTATCCGTAATCTGGTACAGACGTCTCTGCGTTCAATCATTGGTGAGATGGATTTGGATAGTGCTTTATCGAGCCGTGATGAAATCAAAGCCAAGCTAAAACTAGCGATATCCGAGGATATTTCGGATTGGGGCATTACCTTAAAAACCGTTGAGATTCAGGATATTAACCCGTCAGCCACCATGCAGGCATCGATGGAAGAGCAGGCAGCAGCAGAGCGTCTGCGCCGTGCAACTGTGACCCGAGCTGATGGGCAAAAGCAAGCCGCTATCCTACAGGCTGATGGACGCTTGGAAGCGTCACGCCGTGATGCTGAAGCCCAAGTGGTACTAGCAAAAGGGTCAGAGGAGTCTATTCGCTTGATTACCGCTGCGATGGGGACGGAGGAGATGCCCATTGTTTACTTGCTTGGTGAGCAATATATTAAAGCGATTCGTCAGTTGGCAGAATCGGATAATGCCAAAATGGTGGTCTTGCCAGCGGATATTTTAAGCACGATTAAAGGCATGGTCGGTGATAAGTTGAAAGTGTAGCGAGAAGCATATCAGCGCTGCCTTACAAAATAAGTATTAAGCATAATGACTAACCTTTAACAAATAGTAGCCAGTACGCATCCTTTGCACTGGCTATTTTTTTGACCATTTTTTAGTTAAATTTTAAGAGGTATATGGATAACAAAATCCTACTTTATAAGATTTTTATTCAGGTATGGTTTTGCTAGCACTTATTATTTAAAACATGAGAACATACTTTTTTAGGAAATTAAAACATGTCAAAAACTAATAACAATAAAGAAGCTATTAATCACAATCATTTTATTCAAGGCAGCCCATTACCATTTAGTATATTGGATAATCAGTATGTCAATGCTGCGTATCCTAATGAGCCGCTAGATATTAGAAATGGCGGTTTTGGTTCAGACGCTGCCGCGCATCCAACCAACCCTAAGCAGTTTTATGTGCTGACCGACCGTGGACCTAATGCAGACTTTGTCGGTAGTGCGGGTACGGGAAAACGCTTTTTAATACCTGATTATACGCCCCGTATTGGGCTGTTTGAACTGCAAGATTATAGCATAATCATTAAGGTTAAAGAGATTTTACTAAAAGACGCAAACGGCACGCCTATCACAGGTTTACCGAATCCAAAAGCGTTTGGCGGTACTCATGAAATTCCTTATGATGCTCAAGGTAAGGTAATGACTGTGAATCCTGATTTGCCGTTTGATGAAATAACTAATCCCATCAATAATGATATTAATGGCTTAGACCCTGAAGGGTTGGTAGCGTTAAACGACGGTAGTTTTTGGGTGAGTGATGAGTATGGTCCGCATCTTGTGCATTATGATGCTGATGGGGTGGAAATTGGACGTATTAACCCCTTTACAAATGATGCGCGTAACACTGTTATGAGCAACGTCATAAATAATGGCATAAATAATGGCATGAGCAATGGCAAACCGCTGTTATTGCCAGCAGAATTTATCAATCGCCGCGCCAATCGCGGTATGGAAAGTCTGACCATCACTCCTGACCAAAGCACGTTGGTTGGGGTAATGGAATCGTCGATGGACAATCCGAATAAGTCAGGACGCGGCTCAAATTTGACCCGTATTATTGCGATAAATGTGCTCACTGGGCAGATATTCCAATATCTATACCGGCTCAATAGCGCGCAGCACGTCATATCTGGCATCACGGCTATTAATGAGCATGAGTTTTATGTGATTGAACATGACCGAAAATTTCCTATGCAAGATAAATCGGCGCAAAAACATATTTATAAAGTAGATATTGCTGAGGCGACTGATATCAACGATTTTTCTGCGATCAATGAATTAAGCAATCAGCATTATCAATTTGCCAAAAATAAAGATTTTGGCTTAATGGTTAATGAGCAGGCGCTAGAGCAGTTTATTGCCGAGGATAATGGCAGCTGGCAAATTTTAGCAGAGATAGGGATTACGCCAATGACCAAAATCCTAGCCGTTGATGTGTTGGCAGCAGTTGCGTATCCGCATGATAAACTAGAAGGCTTATGGCTCAGACAAGATGGTTCGTTGGGCTTATTAAATGATGATGATTTTGCCATAACCGATGTCACCATGGCGGATGGTAGTAATGCCCTTGAACAAAAATATTTGGATAGTGCAAAAACGATAGAAGATGCCAATCGGCTATATATTGTCATGCCTGATATGGTAACCGTTGCTGAATAAGGACGCCTTGCTTGGAATGTGCGAATGTGCCGCTAAAAAAAGACCTCGAATAAGAGGTCTTTTTTATTATTAATAAGCTAAATTATGAGCCAAATTAAATGACTTTAGAAAAGCGGTTCTGATGCTTTTTTTCCAGATACTCATCAAATATCATTGCCACATTGCGCCCCAGTAAGCGCCCTTTTGCTAATACCCGAATACCAGCTGCATCCATATCAATCAGTTTGTCTTGCTGCATGTCACCAAGTTTCTGAATTTCATCAATAAAATAAGTAATGGCATCAATACCAAATTTTTGGTTGAGGTCTTTAAAGTCAATATAATCATGACACAGCAGATTCATAATGACGTATTCACGCAAGCGATCTTTGATAGAGGTTTTGATCACGTTCACCGCTGGCATTGCCGCAGGGTTATTGCTGATGGCGTCAATTGTGTCTTGATATACTTGCAAGTCGGTCGGATTTTGTAAGATATAACGGCTATTGGCATTGGTGATTTGACTGATTGCCGAGACGCCAAAGCCTATTAAGTCACAGTCGCCCATGATGGTATAGCCTTGAAAATTACGGTGCAATTTACCGTCGCGTTGCGCCACGGCAAGCTCGTCATCCGGCTTGGCAAAATGGTCGATACCAATATATTGATAACCCGCTGCGGTTAGAGTGTTAATGGTAGTGCCGAGCATCGCAAGTTTATCGGCTGGTGTGGGTAAGTCTTCATCTTTAATTTGGCGTTGGGCTTTAAAACGCTTTGGCAGATGCGCGTAGTTAAAGACGGACAGACGATCCGGTGACATCTCAATAATACGGCGTACGGTATGGTCTAAAGTGGCTGGCGTCTGATGCGGTAAGCCATAAATCAAGTCAATATTAATAGAATGAAAACCCAACGCTCGCGCTTCAGCTAAGATATTGGCAATCAGTTCTGCTGAATGGACGCGATTGACCGCAATTTGTACTGCTTCTTCTAAGTCTTGTACGCCCAAGCTAATACGGTTAAAGCCAAGGTTGCGCAGTGTTTGTAAGGTGTCGTCACCCAGCTCGCGCGGATCGATTTCAATAGAATAATCGCCTTCATCTTCAGGTAAAAATTCAAACTGAGTTTGCAGAAATTCCCACAGTTGCACCAGCTCTTCATCACGTAAAAACGTTGGCGTACCACCGCCTAAATGCAGCTGTTTAACGAGTGGATTTTTACCGTCTTCTAGAGTAGGCAGCAGACGACGCTTGTGCTTAATCTCAGCCATTAAGTATTGTAAATAGTCGCCTGAGTCGCTATTTTTCTTAGTGATAATTTTATTACAGGCGCAGTAATAACACAGATGCCGACAAAACGGAATATGAAAATATAACGATAATGGCACGCGTGCTTCACGGTTTTGCAGGATTTTTGCTTCAAGACCGTCCGCTATGGGTGTGAACTCTAATGCCGTAGGATAGGAAGTATAACGTGGTCCTGAACGGTTGTATTTATTAATAAGTGCTTCATCAAATGCCGGTAGCGCCTTGCTGGCATACGAGCCACGCGGCATGGCATAAGGGCTAACGTGCTCTACCAGCGGGCGTGCCGTCATAGGCTGCTCATTAGGCGACAGTGGGGCGGCAGTGCCGTCAGGTTGGTGTGAATGATGGGACATACAACTTCCTTTTAGTGAGCGTCACTGTAACTATTGTGCTATTTGCCCGATGATAATGGGCGCTTGTAAGCGATATGATGACCGTGATTATAACAAATCCTTGCTTTGAGTGTGGAGGCTAACGAGTTTTTCACTGATTATCGCGTTCTCGTTTTACGCCTTGTTTTGGATAAAACACAACATTTGCGCACTTATAAAGAGTAGTCTATTATCAATACTATTTTATAATAAGAAGTCATTATGTCGTTTGCTCAGGTTTATACCCGCTCAGTCGTTGGTCTGCACGCGCCGCAAGTTATTATTGAGGTGCATTTATCGCAAGGGTTACCAGCGCTAACGATTGTAGGCTTGCCAGCCGCAGCGGTGCGCGAAAGTAAAGATAGGGTACGCTCGGCAATATTGAACTCAGGTTTTCAATTTCCCAATCGACGTTTAACCATTAATTTAGCGCCTGCTGATTTACCCAAAGATGGCGCGCGTCTTGATTTGCCAATTGCCATTGGTATTTTGGCGGCAAGTGGTCAGCTTGAGCCTGATGTATTATCGGCATTTGAGTTTATTGGCGAATTGGCATTGAATGGCGAGCTGCGTCAAGTGACGGGTAGCCTTGCAGTAGCACGCGCCATAAAAGCCGAATCGCTAAAAAAAGAATCGAGCGTCGCCAGCGCACCGTTACGACAATTGATTGTACCAATGGCTAATGGCAGTGAAGCCAGCCGTGTTGAAGGCGTAACCGTATTAGCCGCGCAAAGTCTCAAAGACGTCTGTGCCCATCTACAAGCGCTTGCGCACCCTGACGGGTCGCTAGAAACTCAGTTGCCGGTGGTGCCATTAAACTGTTTGCAACCAAGTGCCAGCTATCAGGTTGATTTAGCCGATGTGAAAGGCCAGCATCATGCGCGGCGGGCGCTAGAGATTGCTGCGGCTGGTGGACATTCATTATTATTTACCGGACCGCCCGGCTCTGGTAAAACCTTGATGGCATCACGATTACCGACCATCTTACCGGATTTGAGCGCGGAAGATGCATTAGAAGTTGCCAGTACCTATTCGGTAGCAGACAGCGATTATGATTACGGTACGCGACCGTTTCGGCAAGTGCATCACACCATATCGGCAGTGGCGCTAGTCGGTGGCGGCTCACGTCCAAAACCGGGTGAGATTACCTTAGCGAATAAGGGCGTATTGTTTTTAGATGAATTGCCAGAATTTGAGCGTAGCGTGTTAGAAGTATTGCGTCAGCCGTTAGAAGCCAAGCAAATTACCATTAGTCGTGCCAACTCACAGCTGACCTTTCCGGCTAATTTTCAGCTGGTTGCAGCAATGAATCCTTGTCCTTGTGGCTATGATGGTGATGGTTCAGGGCGCTGCCGCTGCCGTCCGGAACAAATCAAACGTTATCAAGATAAGCTATCGGGACCGCTCCTTGACCGCATTGACTTACACATTACCGTACCTGCGTTACCGATTGCGGATTTGCAAAACGGCACGGCTGGGGAAAGCTCAGAACAAGTACGCCTACGTGTCGATGCTGCTCATAAACGGCAAATGGCGCGCCAACAGAAAGTAAATAATGAGCTGAGTCCGAGCGAGCTAGACGCGCATATCCAATTGGGCGAGGGCGAAAAGCAGTTATTACAATTGGCACAGCAACGCCTCAATCTTTCTGCGCGCGGCTATCACCGTGTATTGCGCGTGGCACGGACGATTGCTGATTTGGCAGACAACGAGCACATCAATAGCGCCCATGTCTCCGAGGCGCTCAGTTATCGTAGCAAATAATCGCAGTAAATAAACAGTTTGATTAAGTCTTTTAAACCTTATGTTTTAATAACCAACTGAGCAATTCTGCAAACGTATCAAATACCTGATTGGGATTACTATCACGGATATCCTTGCCATAGTTATAACCGTAAGATAAGCCAACCGTCTCTATTTCAGCATTTTTACCGGCAGAGATGTCATTTATAGAGTCGCCAATCATAAGTGCTTCTGATGGTACAAAGTTCAGAGTTGCGCAGACATGCAGCAATGGCGCGGCATCAGGTTTCTTTTGCGGTAAGCTGTCACCGCCGAGTACTACCTCAAATAAAGACGTCCAGCCCATTCCCGCTAAAATATGCGGTACAAAGCGTATGGGTTTATTGGTCACCAAGGCTAAGGTAAATCCCGCTTCTTTTAACTGCTTTAAGCCTGAGTCAACGTCCGGGTAGGCGACCGTTTTACTGGTGTCATGCGCGCCATAAGCGTCAAAGAAAAGTTGCTCAGCTGCTTCCACATCGGCTAATACTAAATTGTCGTCAACTTCCACACTGCCCGATAAAGCGCGCTCGACCAGTTTTCTGGCGCCATTGCCGACCCATTTTGCAATCGTTTGTAGCGGATAGGTGGGCATACCCAGTTGACTGAGCATGATATTGGTGGCGTCCGCTAAGTCAGGAACACTATCAATCAGCGTGCCATCAAAGTCAAAAATTAACAGTTGCTTATCGATTGCTTGATTAGTCATTATTTATGCTCATTTTTTTGGATTGGGTATTATTTATTACGGGGTTTATTGTTCTTTCTTATCTCTATCTTAACGTTATTTATCTTGATAACGCTTGCGGTGCGTCTCTTTCAGTTTAATATAACCTGGGTTTTCTCGGCACAAATCCCATTTTTGCTTAAAGATGCGCGCGGATTCTGCTTTGATAGGGTCTTCCTCTTGACGCGGCAATTCTTCGCGACCATGAGCACCGCTTTGACCTTTTTTATCGTCCGGAACCGCCCCTTTGTACTTTTTACCGCCTTTATGATTGGCATAGCGTCGTGCACGAGTAAAACCCATTTGAATAAATTTGCGTGCCATATCCGCACCAACAAAGTCATCAGTGGCTAGGTAATCTAAAAACATCTGATAAATAGTCTCGCTACTCTCAAGCGCGATGTCAGGCGTGGCAAAGCGCCAATGCGGCAGTATCTCAGACTTATAGGGCTCAACCAACAATACGCCTTGCTCACCGCGACCGACTCGATAGAGTTCAGGATGGTCACGCAGGTCAAGATTTTTATAATCCAAATCGTAATCAAATTCTCTCATTATCTTACCTATCGGCTATCCATAGATAACCTTAGTATAAAGAGCCGACACTATTTAAATGTAGCATAGATATGTTATCAATCAGTGAAAGTGGCGATTAGAAAGTGAGAATTGACAGAAGCTAGCCATTATTGCAGGCATAAAAAAAACCCCAAACATAAATGCTTGAGGCTTTTTTTAACTGCTTATTTAAAAGCAAAATAAGAGTAACGAATGGTGGCTCGAGGCAGGTTCGAACTGCCGACACACGGATTTTCAATCCGTTGCTCTACCGACTGAGCTATCGAGCCATGTCGTTGAGGCGCTATTAAACTAAATATCCGCGTTGCTGTCAAGATGTTTTGGCATTATTTATTAAAATAAATCAAAAAAAAGTCTATAATGCGGCATTTTCACCCTAATATGTCCGAATTAACAGTATCGCCCATAGATTACGCTTTAACTTGTAGCAGCCCATAATCTGTCATGATACGATGAATGTCACTATCAACCGGTGCAAACTGTCGCACACCTTTTCTAACTTCGATATCATAAACTTGCTTAATAAACTTGGCTTCAATACCGCGATTGCGATTCTCTGGATGTACGGTGAGATACTGCAAGCGTTTGGTATCGGTCTGCTCATCATCAAAGCAGGCGACCGCAGCGATAGGCTTATCATTAAACATACCGACATATAGCCACTGTCCACGCTTAAACCCTTGCGCAATGATTGCTAATACTTCTGTCCCATCAGGCTGATTATCATCAGCATCATACAAGGCTTGCAGACGCTCGGCTAATTCATGTTCGCGGGTAGGCTTTTGAATGAGTGGTGCGTCTAAATTATTGATAGCAATGGCTTCTAGTGGCATAGTCAGTTCCTATAAAGTGGTCGGTAACAGCGTATCATCCGCATAAGGCAAGGATTGATAAAACTGGATAGGCTATTTTAGCAGAATAGCGCCCATTTACGCATGGTTTGCATCTTGGTCATGGCAGTCCTTCCGCGGGTTTGCTATGATAAGGATTACTCATATTTAGTCTGCCTTTATCCTACTGTTTTACGCTAGGAGAAGGTAGGCTGTAGCTCGTTGATAGTCGATATTGAATTAATTTAATGAATATGATTACTGTTTTATGGTTCTCGCATAGAGAACACGATGGGCTGATTGACAGCCCTATTTAATGGATTACTTTTATACTTATATAGGATAGCCATGACCGCCAATACTACTGGACAATCTTCAGATCAAATCCAAAATCAAGCCCAAGCAACATTGACTTCATCAAATAATAATCTACACGGTCGCCCTGCACGTGTCGCAACGGTGACGCGTAATACCGCTGAGACCCAAGTGACCTGTACGGTTAATCTGGATGGTACAGGACAAGGTACTGTCGATACTGGTGTACCGTTTTTAGATCATATGATTGATCAAATTAAGCGTCACGGTTTATTTGATTTAGAAATCAAATGTACGGGCGATACCTTTATTGATGATCACCATAGTGTGGAAGATACGGGCATTACCTTGGGTCAAGCATTTGCCAAAGCGCTTGGTGATAAAAAGGGTATTCGTCGTTATGGGCATTTTTATGCGCCACTCGATGAGTCCTTGACGCGCGCGGTGGTCGATTTATCCGGTCGTCCAGGTTTACATATGGAGATTCCATTTACCCGTTCGCATGTGGGCACTTTTGATGTGGATTTGTTTAGTGAATTTTTCTACGGTTTTGTGAATCACTCGTGGATGACGGTGCATTTGGATAATTTAAAAGGCAAAAATAGCCATCACCAAATCGAATCGACCTTTAAAGCCTTTGCTCGTGCTCTACGTATGGCTTGCGAATATGATGAGCGTGCGCTAAATACCTTGCCATCGACTAAAGAGGCGTTTTAGATGAGTCGTGCCACAAAAATTGCATTATTAGATTATGGTATGGGTAACTTGCACTCAGCCAGCAAAGCACTGTCAGCAGTTGGCGCAGAAGTGTCGATCACTAGTGATCCCAAAGTCGTGGCGGCAGCGGATAAGATTTTTTTCCCCGGTGTTGGGGCGATGCGTGATTGTATCGCTGGCATGCAGGAATCTGGCATTGATGAAGTCATTCGTCATGCTATCTTTAATAAGCCAGTGATGGCTATCTGTGTTGGCATGCAGGCATTATTTGAGCAGTCTGCTGAAAATGGCGGTACGCCTTGTCTCGGCGTTTTAGAAGGCTCAGTACCCGCCTTTAATCCAACGTGGACAGATGAGCAAGGCGCTACCATTAAAGTGCCGCATATGGGCTGGAATACCATTAGTGAGATGGATTTTAGCCATCCGCTATGGCAAGGTATTGAGGACAATGCGCACTTTTATTTTGTGCACAGCTACTACTGTGAGCCGGTTGATAAGACGCAAGTCGCTGCAGTTTGTGATTATGGTCAGCCGTTTTGTGCCAGTATTTTGCAAGACAATCTCTTTGCCACCCAGTTCCATCCGGAAAAAAGCCATACCGCAGGCTTGCAATTGTTAAAGAATTTTGTAGATTGGAAAGTTTAGATAAGAAAGTTTAAATAAGCAGGTTAGCAATACAGTTGAACATAGTGAATTAAAAAAAGGGTGGGTTTGCGTCAGCAGGGCTCACCCTTTTTATTCTGACTTTTAACGCGTATTATTAGCTACTCATATCAGCAATACCACCTGTTCTTAGATTAGGAATAAACCAGTGGATTTTGAAAATTTTAAACTAGGTATTATGGGTATTACCGGACTTGAAAAAGATGCCCTACATATTTATGTGGGCATCAGTGTCTATCTGCTCAGTTTGCTTTTATTCCGCCCCATTTTTAGAAAGTATAGTATCCGCGCTTTTATGGCGTTAATCATGGTGACTGGCTTTGCTTTGTTGGGCGAATATCTGGACAATCGCTCTACCATTAGCGAGCTGGGCGTGTTGGGGATCAGTAGCACCCAGCGCGGTAACAGTATTCATGATTTGATTAATACTTGCTTTTGGCCGTATATGCTTTACGCATTAACTAGATGGACTAATATTTTTCAGCCTGTGACTAAGCCAACAGGGCTATTGAAGTAAAGATAGTAAAATAAGCTGCTGAAGTCAGTTATAACCCACTTCACTCGTTATTGGCAATGAAGTGGATTAATTAATAAATCAATTACACTTTATTTCCCATTATAAAGTGCGCGTACCACTTCTCCAATTACCTTAATGCCATCAATCAATGTCTGCTCATCTGCCGCAATACTCATACGAATACATTCATGCGCATGCGGATACTGGGTCACATCGACACCGGGGAAGAAGTGTTGGCTTGGCACAATCAGAGTGCCTTTTTTCTTTAAAATCTCATACAGCTCGTCGGTGGTAATCTGTAAATCTTTAAACCATAACCAAAGAAAAATAGCACCTTCAGGCTTATGAATCATCATCGGATAATCGCCCATTGCCTCTTTTAACAGGCGTACCGCAGTGGTGGCTTGCTGCTGATAAAACGGCTTAATCTCATTGTCAGACAACTGCTTGATACGGTCGTCTTGTAGCAATGGCGTGGCAATCGCGGCACCAAAACGTGTTGGCGATAAATTGACCACCGCATTTAGCGCACTCACAGCGGCAATGACTTCAGGCGCGGCAACAATGATACCGGTACGCACACCCGGTAAGCCGATTTTGGACAAGCTAAAGCACAAAATCGTATTGTCATCCCACGTTAAATGCGCATCAGAATAGATGATATTGGGGAACGGCATGCCATAAGCATTATCAATAATCAGCGGCACATCATAGCGCTTGGCAATGTCGCTCAATCGGCTCATTTCTTCATCGGTCAGCACGTTGCCAGTAGGATTGGTCGGACGTGAGCAGCAAATTGCGCCAATACGACCTTCAATTAAGGCAGGTAAATTTTCTAACGCTTCAAAATCAACGCGATATTTAAAAAATCCTTCTTCGCCATCGTGGGTAACTGTATCAATATGCGGTAAAACAGCAGCAAAATGCTGACCTTCGACATGCACATCGCTATAGCCAATATATTCCGGCGCTAAGGGCAACAAAATAGACTTGTCTACTGTTTCATTATTGACGTCGTTAAATGCGCCACCGAACAGATTAAATAAATAGAAAAAGGCGTTTTGTGAGCCGTTGGTCAAGGCGACATTATCAGCGCTTAAGTTCCAATCATAATGGCGGTTAAAAAAACCAACTAATGCGTCAATAAAAGCGGCATCGCCTTGCGGATTAGAATAGTTACCGATGCTGGTTAGGGCGGTGCTATTTAGCTCATTCGTGTTATTAGCGTCATCGTTACCTAATGCTCGATACGTCTCTAAAAAAACCTCATTGACGGCATCAATACGTGCAGGATTGCCACCACCCAGCATATTAATCGGCTGATCACTTTTTAGCGCATCGCCTAGGTCGTCCATCAGCTGCGAGATGCCAGTTGGTTGCGTAAATTTTTGCCCAAATTTTGAGAAATTCATAAGAATACCGTCATTTGATAAAGTTGAAAATGTAGCGTTAGTATATCAAATGACAAACTGTAAATGAGCGAAAAGAATACTCGTGTGTAACCTCTTATGATGTGGTTTTATAGCATAGCCCGTACTCGTTCCATAATCCCGCGCCCAATCACCAAGCGCACATAAATAATGGCAATCGCCAATAGTAAGGCAACCAACGCTGCGCCACCAAATAGCAAATTAAACCAGGGCATACTAAATTGTAGATCAAACCAATAAGTAATAGCGACCCATGCGCCGACACTCGCCACCACTACAGCAAACCCTGCTGCACTGATACCTAATAGCCCAAGCTCTAGCATGTTGAGCACATACAAATCGCGCTTTTGCATGCCTAGTAATCGGAACGAGGCACTTTCTTGCATGCGGTCTTGCGAGGTGGATAACAGGGAGCTGATTAATACCATAATGCCGGTCAATAATGCCAAAAGGGTGAAAATATAAACCAAGCGGCTCATTTGCATGACCAAATCTTGCACTTGCTTGGCAATGACGTTGCCATCAATGGTCGTGACCGCAGGAAATCGTCTTACTAAATTGCCTTGCAGCTGTGGAATGTTTTCAGCTGGCACGTGGGCAGTGGCAAATTGGATTTGCGGCGCAGCGGATAACACCGACGGTTCAAAGAGGAAATAAAAATAGGGACTTGGTCCTTTCTCAAAACGGCTGCGGATACTGGTAATTTGCCCGACAATTTCAATACCTTGAATATTAAAACGCACCTGATCGCCCATGCCCACATTGAGCATACCTGCAGCAGTATCTAATATCGACATTGGCGCAATTTTTAGATCGGATGGTAAGTTTTTTTGATTCTGGGAAGGTGGATTGGTAATAGGAGCATACAGCTTGTTTTTTTGCACGGCATCAGTAATGAATTCTGTCTCCATCACCTTATCCGCATAACTTAAATTAAAAACGCGAGTTGGATCATCAAAACCTTCAGCTGGTTTAATATCCTTTGCAGCGACACCATTAGCGGTCACAATACGCGCACGAATCACTGGATAATAGCTGACAGGTGCGCCAATGATGGTATCAATCGCCTCATGCTGATCACTTTGGATATCGAGCAGGAATATATTGGGCGCATCTTCAGGATAAGCGTTAATAAATTGCTCATTAATACTGTGATTGATAATGCTGATAAGGGTCAGTACTGCGACCGATAGCGACAAGGTTACAAAAAACAGCGCCGACTGATTGCCTTTACGCGCTAGATTGTGAATAGCAATACGTTGCATCCAACCTATTTTTGTATAAGTGGCAACGCGCGCCAGTAACCAAAGCCAACCACGTGCCAGCGCCCAGAATATGCCTATAAATATCACTAAGCCTATTAATAATTGCGCTGCCAGTTTCCATGAGCTCACCTCATAGGTAAAGAAGCCATATAACCCCGTAATGACCAGCACATACCATAGTAACGGTATACGCTGATACCAAGATTGCCCTTGGAGTTGTTGACTGTTGCCTTGATTGAGTAAGGTTGCGGGCTTGGTCGTACTGAGTGGGCTGAGTCCACGTTGGGTAATTAATAACGTCAATACTAATGCCAGTACCGTGGTTTTAACAATGCTTAACGGCTCGATAGCAAGCCCAATATCCGAAGGCAAGATAGCGGTCAGATAAGGCTGGCTAAGCTTTAAAAAACCAATACTGAGCACGGTTGCCGTAACACAGGCAAGGATAGCAGTGCTGATAAATAAGCGATAATAACTGCCTTTAATCGCCCCGAGTGGTTCGCCTAATGCCATACGAATGGCATTGCTGGCTTGTTGTTTGGTGACAAAAGCGGTAATCACGCCGTACATGGCGACCGCTGATAATAGTAAGACAGCAATGACCAACAGCTTTAAGAACATCAATACATTATCAGAGATACGTGACACAGCGGTATCTGCGCTTTCAGCATCAGAAAGTTCAATATCAGGATAATTGGTTAAAATTTTGGTCAACTGCTCACGCTGAGTTGCCATCACGTCCGGCGTCCCTGCCAGCTCAATACGATAATTAACCCGACTACGCTGACCCACAAGATTAGTGGCATCCAGTGCATCTTGGGTCATGAGTATGCGCCCGCCAAAACCAAAGGCGGTTAAGGGACGATCGGGTTCTTTGGTCAATACATCGGCAATGGTAAATTGTCCCTCACCAATGCTGATGCGTTCGCCCACTTTAGCCTCTAAGCCGTTTAGCACTTCAGGCGCGACCACCACGCTATCTTTGGTTAACTGTTGCCATAAGGGTTTACCAGATGCGAGCTCCGCTTCGCCATATAACGGATAGGCAGGCGAGACACCTTTTACTTGTGCTAATAACGTTTGTTTTGCCGTTACCACCATCGCGCTAAACTGATAATCGTAAACCGTTTGCGTGTCTTTTAGCGTTTGTACTTGCTGTAAAACATCCGCTGGCCAGTCTTGCTTGCTATTCAATATCAAGTCGCCACCAACCAGCGTGCGCTGATTGTCCTCGATATAGCTATCAACCGATTGTTGTATCGAATCAAGGGTCAGATATGTTGCCAATGATAACGTTAGGGTCAATAAGAATAATATGGGATATACCCAGCGTCGCCACCAGGCGCGGCTCAGCGACTGTGTGCCTAATGTGCGCCCAAATACTTGGCTAAGTATGCCACTAGCATAATCGGTTTCTCTAGCCATGTTGTTAGCCATGTCAGCTTTTACTTTGTCGTGCTGTGGATGCTTCATGATGCCACAACCCGACCATCGTGCATGGTAATCACTCGGTCTGCCATGGCAGCAAGGGCAGGGTCATGGGTCACGACCACTAAAGCAGAACCGACTTGTTGTCTTAAATCCAATAATAGCTGCATCACTTGTGCGGCATTTTGCTCGTCCAAATTGCCCGTAGGCTCATCGGCAAACACAATCTTTGGCTGCGATACCAGTGCCCGTGCTACAGCGGTGCGTTGCTGCTCACCGCCTGATAATTGATTGGGTAAACTGTTCCGTCTATGACCAAGTCCAACGGCATCAATTAATTCATCTACCCGTGCTTTATTCGGACGACGGGCAATATCAAGTGGAAAAGCGATGTTTTCAGCAACCGTCAAGGTCGGTAATAAATGAAAGGATTGAAACACAAAGCCCATATCGCGCTGACGAATGACGGCTAGCGCATCTTCATCAAGACTGCTCAATACTTGACCAGACAATTCAACTGACCCACTATCAGGATAATCCAAAGCAGCCAATAACCCTAGCAAGGTCGATTTACCAGAGCCTGATTTGCCCATAATCACCACAAACTCACCCGCATTGACGTGAATATTGACGTCTTTAATAATCGCTAAAGTTTGCTCACCGACGTGCACCGTTTTGGTTAACTGTGTGCCCATAAGTAAGACGTTAGGTAACGTATCGGCTAGCACGTTTTGTTTTGAGTTTGCGGGCGTGTCTGTTAATGAGGTCATGGTGGGCTCTTATCTGCTGGTGTTTGTGTTTATTTCTGGGTCTGCGTCTGGGTTGCTGCTGGCGTGTTAGTGTTATTCGTATTGCCAGCACGTAATTTTTCGAGCGTTTTTTCAAGCTCAGGTTTTAATATCGGCAGGATATTGTCATTCACCACAATGGTATAACCCTCAGCTGTCGGATGAATGGCATCGGCTTGATTCAGCTTCGGGTCGCCGCCCACACCTGCTAAAAAGAAGGGAATTAGCGGCACATTCATATCTTTAGCAATTCGCGGGTACATATCAGCAAATGCTTGCACGTAGTCAGAGCCCAAATTATCATAAATCTGCATACCGCCTAAGATAACCGTACTGCCATTATCTTGTAACTCGGTAATGGCTTGACGAATATTGGCGTCAACCGTTGCCACATCAATGCCACGGATAGCATCATTGGCACCAATGGTTAAAATGGTGATGTCCGGTTTGGTCTGCGCCACCCAGTCTAAGCGATTAACCAAGCCGGTACTGGTTTCACCGCTCAAACCTGAGTTAATGACCTTAACATTGTTATAGCCAAGCTTGTGTAAGCTCTCTTCTAACTGGGCAGGATAATTGGCATCATTTGCCACGCCCAAGCCTTCCGTTAAGGAATCGCCCAAAGCCAATATTGTCAGCGCTTGCTCATTGGCTTGCTGCCCGTTTTGTGTAGGTGTGTTGGTCGTGGTCGCATTTTGTGTTTGCGAAGGCGTAACAGAGTCATCAGGGGTGGTCACAGGCTCTGGTTTCTGCTGACAACCGCTAAGAGTTATCAATGCTGCCAATATAGCAACGCTCAAAGATACTAAGCGATACGGATATGCTGACGGCTGTTTGTTTAATGTTAAAAATATCTTTTTCATATTTTTCATAGTCTTTCTCATCACCCTATTACCCTAAGTCGTTCGTTTAGTGTAGCAAATAAAAAGGCAGGTTCTGTATTCAACAGTGTTTAATTGTGAATACTGAACCTGCCTGATTTTTTAAAAACGGTCTTATTAAAGATTTTAATGAATGACGACTATTACACTTAAGCTTTTTTACCATCAACCATAATGGGACGACTCACGAGCCATGCAATACCGACGTTAACAATCATAAAAATGAGCATTAACAATAAAGGTAAATCCCAGCTATCGGTCGCTTCATGTAGCCAACCGGTACCCAGTGGACCAAAAAAGGCAATGATATAGCCCACAAATTGCGCCATACCGGACAGCTCGCTCGCCTGATTGGTGGTATAAGTGCGCATCGAAAACAGCATCATACTTAACGTAAAAATAGCCGAACAACCGGCACCCATCAAACCTGCCCATAACCATGCTAAGTCAGTAGACATATAGCTAAGACCAAGGATACCGATGACGTTTAACGTAGCGGCAAACACGGCAAGCGCTTGGATAGGGCGACCACGATTAATCAGCCACGTTAGACTTAAAATCGCTAATGGTGCCATAAACTGAAACACCGAACCCATCTGTCCTGCACTGACGGCACTCATGCCTTTACTGACTAAGATAGACGGTAAAAAGCTAGCAACCGTATAATAAAGTAAAGATTGAAGACCCAAAAATATCCCTATTTGCCACCCTAAACCGGTGCGCCACATGGAGATATCGGACGTGCCCGTGGGCAGGACGGCTTGGGTATCCGCAGAAGAACCCAAGCGCATACGCAAAAAGACCCAAATAACAATGGCGAATAAGCCTAAAATTGACCAGCCACCAAGCGACCACTGCCAGCCCACCTTTTCAGAGAGTGGTAGCACCACGCCTGCCACTATTCCTGCCGTTACGGTCATGGTCAAACTAAACAGACCGGTAACCAGTGGAATATTCTTAGGTGTGCGCATCTTAATGACCGGTGCCGCTAGCGTATTGGCAAAACCAATGGCTAGAGTCAACAGAATAGTACCGGTTAAAAACCCCGTCCACGTCGGAATCACCGCACGGATAATCATACCTATCGTCAGTAGTACAATCATGACAATTAAGGTGTTTTCAATACCAAAGCGCTTACCAATGCTTGGTGAGATAAGCGCGCCCAATGCAAAGGTCAGCATGGGTATTGCGCCCAGCCAGCCGATTTGAGTTTCAGTGATATTTAGGGCATCTTGTACCACGGGCGCAATAGAGCCAAGCGCCACGATTGGCGCGCGCATATTAGTACCCAGCAAAATCATGGCACAAAGTACGAGCCAAAAAGTAAATTTGCAAGAAGGGGTATTAATAAGTTTACGTTTATCCGAGCGTGGCTCAGATTGCAAATTAGAAGGGGTAGACATAGCAGCACGACTATTAAAATAAGAAAAAGGACACGTCATTAATGAGTGACGGTAAACCATGACTCGAAAATGACACCAAAAAAACTCCACCAAGATGGTGATTGATTTATCGGTCAGAATGAGAGAAATTCTTTCAGAGTGCAAGTATTATAGGGTGACTACTCGGCATTTGCAGAACTATAAATAAATGCGAATTATAAACGCAGCTATTAAAACAGCCATCAAAGCGAAATGCGGGATAATCTTATTCTTTTGGATAAAACGAGATATTGAGTATGTGCGAATAAAAGACATACAAAGCAATATAAAAATAGCGTCAAGTACATTGAATCATACTTGACGCTATTATAAAGGCAAATATCAGTATATTACTACCAGCGTATGGTAACAAGTCTACTAAAGTTTACTAGAAATTGATTCAAAACTTATTTAATAGTCGTGCTGTTTTGGCTTCTCTTTTCTTTTATTACAAAGGTTTGCCAAGTGCAGCCGCTTTTAGTGATAGTTCTTGCTGCTCAGCGACAATAGAGTCGCATTTATTGGGATCGTCACCACAGTACGAGCATTTTTCATTGCCCATGAGTTTGGCAACACCGCCACAAGAGCCTCTAAGCGGCTTTTTTTTAACCATATAGCCAATACCCATAAAGATAAAAAACAGTAAAAAGACGCTAAAGGTGACGGCAAACATAGGAAGTAATTGACTAAGCATGAGGTGACCTCGTGTTTAAAAAGTAGGACAAACACCGGTACAGATGAGTGTCTTTTAGTATAACAAAAATTCGCTAATGTTTTTGATTAACAAAGACTTATTGTTATGGTTTAAGGTGGTAAAGTATAAATCATGAAGACTTTTTATCGGCGCGTAGTTGTTGCATGGCAGGCGTTTCTACCACTTGCCAATCGTCAAGTTTATCGGCAGCACCTGATTTGCTCTCATCAGCCAATATGATAAATACCGCAGCGATATTTTGTGCTTTAGCCGTTGCTAGGGCTTTAGCATACGGCATGGCGGTTAATGCCGTTGCCCACGCATCGGCTAGTGCCACCGATTCAGCAGCAACCGTCACCGATGGCGCACCGCCAGCGATTGGCTCGCCTGTGGTTGGGTCAATGGTGTGGCTATAGCGCTTGCCAGCAAAGACAACCGAATTACGATAGTTGCCTGAGGTGGCTAAATGCATTTGGTTACCAGTATTTATCTTGCTACTGTTCATTGGTTGGCGAATAATAGCGATGGTTTGACGCTCACTGACCGTACTGCCTTCAATCGGTGCATCAATCGCGATTTGCCAAGGTTGCTGCTGACCACTAACGCCTGAGGTGGCAACTTCACCGCCGATTTCGACCATATAATTACGAATCTGGTATTTATTTTTTAGCACATCGGCAATCACATCAACGCCATAACCTTTTGCCACGGCTGAAAAATCAAGGGCAACACCGTCCTTGGTTTTATAGATAGTATTTTCTTTTTGCACCACGCCATCAAAGTCAACGAGTGCTTTTGCGGTCGCAATTTCTGCGGCCGTTGGCGGACTTTGTAAGCGCTCAACCGTCATGGTGCTACCAAAGCCCCACGTTTCAATAAGTGGCATTACAGTCGGGTCAAATGCACCGCCTGATTGCTTATAAACTTGTCTTGAAACTTCTAATACATGGCTAAAATCGGCATCAATAATAATGGGAGTGTCTTTAGCCAAACGATTAAATTTAGAAATGGTCGCATTTTCTTGGTAGGTCGACATACTGTCATTAATTTGCTTTAAGCGTTCATCGACTGCCGCTTGAATGGCGGTTTCATCAGCACCATCGGGCAGCTGATAGCTAATATGGTAGCTGGTGCCCATGGTCTCGCCAGTGAGATAGTTATAATCTGGCGTTTGCTGACAAGCGGTTAATACTGACGCGCTGATAGTGATACCCGTTACTAAGGTAAGTTTGCGTAAGTTGTTCTTTTTCAAGTCGCAAGCGCGGTGCTTCATTGTTAGCGTCATAAATAGTCTCCAATAGCAAAAAATGGATTAAAAAAAGGAGCATCATCGTTGACGCTCCTTTTATACATTATTTAGTGACGGTCAAGATGACTGATTATTTACTTAACCACCCGAATTAACCACCAAAATCATCAAGCATGATATTTTCATCTTCCACACCCAAACTATGCAGCATGCCGATTACCGCCGCGTTCATCATCGGTGGCCCGCACATGTAGTACTCGCAATCTTCTGGGTTTGGATGGTTTTTGAGATATTCTTCTAACAACACGTTATGAATAAAGCCGGTATAACCTGTCCAATTGTCTTCTGGTTGTGGGTCAGATAACGCCACATGCCACTGGAAGTTAGAAAAATCTTCTTGGAGCTGATCATAGTCTTCAACATAGAACATCTCACGAATAGAGCGCGCACCATACCAAAAGCTGATTTTGCGATCAGAGTTCAGACGTTTGAGCTGATCGAAAATGTGCGAGCGCATCGGTGCCATACCTGCGCCACCACCCACGAATATCATTTCCGCTTCGGTTTTCTTCGCGAAGAATTCACCATAAGGACCGGCAACCGTGACCTTATCACCAGGTACAAGGCTAAACACCCACGAGGACATTTTGCCCGGTGGAATACCGTCAGGACCACGCGGCGGTGGACTGGCGATACGGATGTTAAACTTAATTAAACCTTTCTCGTCTGGATAGTTCGCCATTGAATACGCACGGATAACCGGCTCATCCACTTTGGAGACATATTTAAAGATATCAAATTTGTCCCAATCTTCACGGTACTCTTTATCAATCACAAAGTCTTTATAATGCACTTCATGCGGTGGCGCTTCTAATTGCACATAACCACCGGCGCGGAAGTTGACCTCTTCGCCTTCTGGAATTTTGAGTACCAATTCTTTAATAAAGGTCGCTACGTTATCATTAGAGATAACTTCACATTCCCATTTTTGTACATCAAAAAATTCAGGGTCAATCTCAATTTTCATGTCTTGCTTAACCGCTACTTGACAAGCAAGGCGCATATGATTGCGAATCTCGCCTTGGGTAAAGTAGCCAGTTTCGGTGGGTAAAATAGAACCGCCACCTTCAATAACGCGGCAGCGGCACTGGGCACACGTACCACCACCACCACATGCTGAAGATAAAAATATACCTTCACTGGCAAGGGTTTGTAATAGCTTGCCGCCTGCTGCGGTTACTACATCATTGTCGGGATTATCATTGATATGAATGGTCACATCGCCTGAACTGACCAGTCTTGAGCGCGCTGCTAAAATAATAGCGACGAAGCCCATGATGATCACGGTAAACATAGCAACGCCACCAATCGCCGTCGTATAATCCATGGTAGGTATCCTTAATCTATGGGATAGGGGAGCGGGTTCACAGTAATGGTGATGCCCGTCCGCCTACCGAATAAATGCATTAAATAGGTCAAATAACTGAGTATGGTTTTAAGCATAAGTGTTGAGATAAACCACCGCTTAAATGGACATGCCACCAAAAGACATAAAGCCAAGTGACATCAGACCAACCGTAATAAAGGTAATACCCAAACCGCGCAACGGCGCTGGAATGTCAGAGTATTTAAGCTTTTCACGGATACCCGCCAAGGTCGTAATTGCAAGCGCCCAACCGAAACCAGCGCCCACGCCATAGACCATAGACTCACTAAAGTTATAATCGCGCTCGACCATAAATAACACACCGCCCATAATTGCACAGTTTACGGTAATTAATGGCAAGAATATGCCCAAAGCGTTATATAGACTTGGCACAAACTTATCTAAGAACATCTCTAGAATTTGTACCACCGCGGCAATCAGACCGATATAACTGAGCAAGCCTAAGAAGCTTAAATCGATATCAGGAAAACCTGCCCACGCCAGCGCACCATCTTTTAAGATGTACTGAAATAATAAATTATTCAAAGGTACCGTAAGTGCCATCACGAAAACCACGGCAACCCCAAGCCCGATAGCTGTGGAGACCTTTTTTGATACCGCTAAAAAGGTACACATGCCTAAGAAGTAGGCGAGCGCCATATTCTCAATAAAGACTGAGGTTATAAATAAACTAACATAATGTCCCATTAGTGACCGCCTCCATGTGCCATGCCTTTAGACTGCGGCTTCATTACAAACTCAGCATCTTCCACTTGTTCTGGTTTCCAAGTACGAATAATGACAATAAACATCGCAATAATAAAGAACGCAGAGGGTGGCAATAATAATAAGCCATTAGGCACATACCAGCCGCCATCAGTGACTGGCTGCAATATCGTCATACCAAACCAACTACCTGAACCTAAGATTTCACGAATGGTTGCCACAAACAATAAGACAGCAGAGTAGCCCATACCGTTACCAATACCATCTAAAAAGCTCGGTACAGGTGGGTTGCTCATCGCAAACGCTTCGGCACGACCCATCACGATACAGTTGGTGATAATTAAACCAACGAAGACCGATAGCCCTTTACTGACGTCATAAGCGACCGCTTTTAGAATTTGGTCAACGACGATAACCAACGAGGCAATAATCGTCATCTGTACGATAATACGGATACTTGATGGAATTTGTTTACGGATAGTCGAGATAAAAAAGCTCGAAAATGCCGTGACTAAGGTCAGCGCCACACTCATGACCAACGCGTTAGCGACGCTCGTCGTCACTGCCAACGCTGAACAGATACCCAAGATTTGCAAGCCAATCGGGTTGTTGTCAAAAATAGGCGTGACTAAAATACTTTTGGTGTCAGCCATGTTATGCCTCCTTGCCGTGTGCAGTGGTTACGGGGGTTGTTGCGGCTTTATCTAACGTCTGACCATCTTCTTTGCGTAGATGATCGAGATACGGCTTATAGCCTTGTTCACCCAACCAGAATTGAATCATGTTACTGACACCGCGACTGGTTAGAGTTGCACCGCTGATGCCATCAACCCAGTTATCTTTTGGATTACCCGCTTTGGTAACGCCCGTAGCAACTGCGCCCTTGTCATCATAAGCATGGATACCTGACCACATCGCGCGCCATTTTGGCTCTTCGATACGTGCGCCTAGACCTGGAGTTTCTTTATGGTCATAAAAGCTAATACCTTTAATGGTATTCATATCACTACCGATGGTTAAGAAGCCATAGATGGTGCCCCAAAGACCATAGCCTTGAATGGGCAACACCACCATTTCAGGTTTGCCGCTGGCATCATTTTTAACATAAACTTTGGCATATTTAGGCTTACGACCAATACTGGCAGGGTCGTTTGCGCCTAAATCTTCGCTCAATGCCTGATTCTTATTGGCTTGACTGGCATCATAAGTATTGCGATCAGGGATACCGACGGCAGCTAGTTGTTTATCATCTAAGTAAGTGCCGGTATTTAAGTCGACGATATCAATATCAAAGTCTTTAAAACGCTCAGCAACATCGGCATTGGTATCAGTCGCCGGATCAAAGAGACCTGCGGCAACCAAGATATTTTTATTACGGTCTAAGCTTGCATTGGTAATTTGCATTGGTTTTAGACCAACGGCTGCAACCGAAACCAATACGGAACACACCAAACATAGCGTTAACGCCACGATGATGGTTTTCATATTGTTACTTTTGGGCTTGAGATTACTTTTGGGCTTGGACATAGCGAACCCTCCGTGCCGTTTGGCGTTTGATATTGGCTTGCGTGACAAAATAGTCAAACAATGGGGCAAATAAGTTGGCAAACAGAATGGCAAGCATAATGCCTTCTGGGAACGCGGGGTTGACCACACGAATCAATACCGTCATAAAACCAATTAAAATACCATATGCCCAACGACCTTTATTGGTATGCGCGGCTGACACCGGATCCGTTGCCATAAATACCGCACCAAAAGCAAAACCACCAATCACTAAATGCCAATAAAATGGTAGATTCATCATCGAATTGGTATCAGAGCCAATCATATTAAAGACCGATGACGTGGCAATCAAACCAATCACGCAACCTAACATGATGCGCCATGAAGCAATCCGCGTCCATAACAGAACAACCGCACCCATTAAAATAGCAAGGGTTGATACTTCGCCAATACTACCTTGGATATTGCCAAAGAAGGCATCGCTCCACGTAATGGCTTGACCATAGACATCAACGAATTTATCTGGTGTTACGCCAAGAGCGGCAAGACCAAGCGGCGTTGCACCTGAAAAGCCGTCAACCGCTGTCCATACCGAATCGCCTGACATATAAGCCGGATAAGCAAAGTATAAGAATGCACGACCGGATAGGGCAGGGTTGAGGAAGTTTTTACCGGTTCCGCCGAATACTTCTTTAGCAACCACGACACCGAAAATGATACCTAAGGCAACTTGCCATAATGGAATATCAGGTGGCAAACATAGTGCATACAGTACTGACGTGACAAAGAAGCCTTCGTTCACTTCATGTCCACGAGTAATGGCAAAGATAATCTCACAGAAAATACCCACGGCAAAAGTGACGATATAAATCGGTAAGAATTGCATCGCCCCATAAACAAAGCACGCCCAAATACTCTCTGGGTTGTAACCGACCATGCCAGTGATAATGGTACGCCAGCCTTCAGGCTGTAGACCAAGCTGCGTCACCGCCGTTAAGGCTTGATGACCGATGTTATACATACCCCAAAACATCGCTGGGAACGTACACATCCATACGGTAATCATAATGCGTTTTAAATCAATACCGTCACGCACATGCGATGAGGCATAAGTAGTCGAGTTTGGTTGACGCAAAAAGGTATCAAACATCTCAAAAATGGCATAATACTTTGCATGTTTGCCACCCTTGGTGAAAGACGGCTCCATACGATCGAACATATTGTGTAAAAATTTCATCGTCGTTAGCCCTCCAGCTCAATGCGGGTTAAGTTATCACGCAAAATATCGCCGAATTCATATTTGCCAGGAGATACGAAGGTGCACAAGGCTAAATCTTCTTCGTCCAATTCAAGTACGCCCAAATCTACGGCGGTGATAATGTCTTCGATAATCAGCGCCCGCAACAGTTGCGTCGGCAAATAATCTTGCGGCATAATCTCTTCGTAGACCCCAATTGGCACCATCGCGCGCGGTGAACCATTGGTTGTCGTCGTGAAGTTATATTTCTTTTTACCAAAGAATTGTGAAATATAAATAGGCAGTTTTGAGAAACGGTTAGAACCGGGCGTCAAGAAATGAAAGGCAGGACGCTCATGACCTTCAGACAAGACACTGATTTGATCATGAAAGCGACCAAGATAGGCGATATTAGCGAACAGCTTACGACCCGAGAGTACAGAACCTGAAATAATTCGGTTCTCACCCTCAATGAGCTGACCTTTGGTCAATGCCGTAATATCAGCACCGCGTTCAGTTGCGACCAGATGCGAATTTTTCACCGCTGGACCTGCAAGACTGAGCAGACGGCGCGTATATAGGCGACCTGTGGTAAATAATTTACCAATGGCAATCACATCTTGATAACCAATCGTCCATACGGTCACGCCGCGCGCGATAGGATGTAAAAAGTGAATATGCGTGCCAGCAAGACCTGCTGGATGCTTGCCTGCAAAGCCATGATATTCAGTGACATTATGAGCTGCCGTTTTGGCAACTGGCGTCAACTGACTATTGCCATGATGACAGACAAAAGTCTTAGGGCTCAGCGTCGATAACACCGCTAAACCGTCATTGAATGCTTGCAGTTGCTCATTAATCAGCAGCATCGGATCAAACGCTAATGGATTGGTATCCATAGCGGTGACAAAGATAGCATGCGGACGCGCACCGATATCAGGGGAGCGGCTAAAAGGACGGGTACGAAACGCCGTCCATTCACCAGAAGCGAGCAGTTGAGTTTCAACAATGTTAGAGTCTAAGTCAGCAAGTTGCTGGGAATCATAGCGTTGAAAGTCTATTTCTTCACCGTTTGGATCAACCGCAATCACAAGGCTTTCAAACACGCGCCGCTCACCACGATTAATGGCGACGACCTTGCCAGCAGCAGGCGCAGTATAAATCACACCGACTCGTTTTTTATCTTCAAAAACGGGCTGACCTTTTGCAACGATGTCGCCTTCTTTGACGTTCATAGTGGGCTTCATACCCAGATAATCATAGCCAACAAGTGCCACATGTGCCGGTCTGTGCTCAGATATCTCGCGGGAGGGTTCACCAGTGATGGGCAAATCCAAACCTTTTTTGATGGTAATCATAAGCGAAAACTTAGTCCATAGTCTAAAACGATACCAGACGTCCTGTTTGGTAAATCGGCAATAATGACTATGAGCGTCTAATTTTAAAAGCCACTTAATCAGCAGTCGCCGAGGGCAAAACTGTGATAAAGTGCCTCAAAAATAACGCTTGGACATTACCGCTTAAGAGTATTAACGCTGACCTTAGACTCCTTAACAACACGTTAAAATCTTATTCTAATTACCAAAGGTGCGACTGGCTACCAAGATGCATGGTAATGCGGTCAGCGCCAGATACCTGCCCAAAGCTTAGTGACAAAGCCAAAGCTTAATGCTAAAGGTAGATATCTAACGTGTTCTGCATTATGCTCATACATTTTATACACATCTTAAAAACTGTACGTTCGGTGTTTTACCATCAGCATGATGCCATTTACCCTCAGTTTTTGCCATGGGGATGACACACTCAAGTGATGGATTTCACACAGAAACAAATACAAATTTGTATAAGATTATACGCTAAACAACCCTAAAATTGCCAGTTAGTAATTGCATTTCTATCATTATAGTGCTTTTGTTACGTGCCAAAATAGGTCGTCAACACTGCATAAATACGTCATTAACAAGGTATACTCTGCTATTCATTGTGTTGAAACTTGTGTTTAGTGCCAAAGTTAATAAGGTACCTACATACGCTTAAAACGAGACCAAAACTTAGTTGTTTCTAAGTCTAATTTTGAACTTAACTTTAATATCAAATGTTGTTTTTTCTGTTCTATTTTAATGTTTATCACTTAACTATTCTAAACTCATATCTTCTATAAGGAGTGCTGTATGTGTGCTGCGCCTGTAATTATTCCGGCTATTGATTTAAAAGATGGCAAATGTGTACGTCTCAAACAAGGGCGAATGGAGGATGATACGGTATTCTCTGATGACCCTGTGGCGATGGCGGCACGTTGGGTAAAAGAGGGTGCGCGTCGTTTGCATCTGGTTGATTTAAATGGTGCATTTGATGGTGTGCCTGTGCATAAGAGTGTGGTACATGACATTGCCAAAGCGTTCCCCAAGCTACCGATTCAGCTCGGCGGCGGTGTGCGCAATATGCATACGATTGAGCAGTATATTAATGCGGGTTTGACTTACATTATTATTGGGACTAAAGCGGTTGAAGATCCTGAGTTTGTTACCTTAGCCTGCCGCGAATTTGCTGGACATATTATCGTGGGTATCGATGCCAAAGACGGCATGGTTGCCACGCATGGTTGGGCAAATGTCACGGATACTAAAGCTACAGAGCTTGCTAAACGTTTCGCTGATGTTGGCGTTTCTTCAATCGTCTATACGGATATTGCCCGTGATGGCATGATGCAAGGCGTGAATGTTGAGCAAACCGTGAATCTTGCACGCGAAGGCGGTATTCCTGTGATTGCGTCAGGCGGTGTAACCGATATGCAGGATATTAAACTGTTAAAGCCGTATGGCGACTGTATCGAAGGGATTATCACGGGTCGCGCCATCTATGAGGGCACCTTGGATTTGGGTGAAGCGCAAAATTATTTAGACTGTAAATAATTATTTTAGACCGTAAATAATGACTAAATAATAGGTAATAAAGGATGCTTATGACAGCTGATTTTGACCACTTACTAAAAAGCAGATTCCTGCTAATTTGGGGTCAGACACTGTTGTTATTAAGCATCATTTGTACTTTTCCAGCTTATGCCACTGGAGAAAATAAATCTGATACGGCAAACGTATTGGATGCAGAAAACACAGAGATAAGCCGACCTAACAGCTCGGTAACGTCAACACCTTCCACAAATTCCACAACTGCTACAACTACGGAAGTATCAACCGATGCTAGGACTGAGCCTAGCAAACCCAATGATGCTACAACTATCCCCATATTACCTACTATACCGATTCCTGATTCGGCAATACCACCAGTTATCAATAGTGAGCATACCAACAATGCTCAAATCGAAACCACGCCCACGCCATTAAAAGATAATGACATTCGTCAACGTATCAGCGGTATTTTCTCTGAAATTGAAGGACTACATGCTATTAATGTCAGCGTAAATCAAGGCGTTGTCACGTTAACGGGCGAAACTCCCAACGAGAAAAAAGCCCAACAAGCCATTAATCTGACCAATCGTTTAACGGACGTCGTGACAGTCGAGGATAGAATCAACCGTACCTTAGATGTACAAGATAACGTTAATAGTGTGTATCAAGGACTAAAAAACCAAGGTAAAACCATCGTCAAAGCGTCTCCATTATTACTGGTAGGCATTGTCGTATTTGCGATGGTGACTTGGTTCGGCAATTGGTTGTCTAAACGCCAAAAAATGTGGCAACGCTTAACGCCCAATCCGTTTGTCGCTGAGCTGTTATCGCAAACCGTAAAAGTGGTTTTTATTATTGTTGGCATGATACTGGCGCTGAGCTTTATCGGTGCAGAAACCATATTGGGCACATTGCTTGGCGGTGCAGGGGTCATTGGTATTGCCGTCGGTTTTGCGGTCAAAGATACCATTGAGAACTATATTGCCTCATTAATGCTGAGTATTCGCCAACCGTTTCGCGCGCGTGACCATATCGTGATTAATGGCAAAGAAGGTATCGTCGTACGCCTCACGTCACGGGCGACTATTTTGATGACGCTCGATGGCAACCAACTACGTATTCCCAATGCAGAAGTTTTTAAAAGCACCATTTTAAATTATACTAAAAATCCTGAACGCCGCTTTACCTTTGAGTTGGGTGTTGATAATAATGATGACCCACTGGCTGCCATTAAGGTTGGCATTGATGTAATACGTACGTTAGATTTTGTATTGGATAAGCCCAAAGCCATTGCGACTATTAAGGCGGTTGGCGATTCTAATATTATTCTTGAGTTTAAAGTGTGGGTCAATCAATTAGACACGGACTTTTCTAAAGCACGTAGTATCGCCATTCGTGAAGCCAAACACGCCCTAGAGAATGCAGGTTTTAGTTTACCTGAACCTATTTATCGCCTGCGCTTTAACCATAAATTAGAAAAGGCACTGGCGAACTTACAATATAATGATGCCGTTAATAAGACCATGTCTGACCTCATGATGACAGCCAACACCTCAATATCAGAAAATGCTTCTCATATTAATAAAATCACGTTGGATGATAAAGATAAGAAACAGGCTAAAGCGCGTGCTAAGATTATTTTACAAGGTGAGAGTGCTGAGGACGTGCTGAATTCCCGTCCTGATGGGAAGCTGATGGAAAAAGTCGAACAGGAAATTGCTGAAAGCTCTAACGAGCCGGATTTATTGGATAAAAATAGCCCACAAGAATAATCATTTTCTGGAATAGGCATGAAAAATGCAGGATAACTTGTATCTATTAAATTTATTGTTAAATATACGAGATATTATCCATGCAATTGAAACATCTGATTATCTTCGCGCTGGTGGCGATGGCTTTATTATTAGGCTTTAACGTCATTAATGGCAATCGCCATGAAAACAATAGAGCAGCAACCGAAAATACTGAAACGATAGCAGACACCACCAATACCATAGCAAGTACGGCTGCCGATAGTGATGACGGTAATAATAATATAACCAGCAAGCCATTAGGCGAACAACCGAAAGCTATCATGGATAAAGCGACCACTCAGATAGATAGTGCACAGCAAGCGGACAACGCACGTTTGGCGCAAATGGATAGTGCGCAGCAATAACGTTGTAGTTTCTAATATAGTCGTTTCTATCAGTTCACACCCATAAAAAAGGCTAACGATAACGTTAGCCTTTTTTATTAAGTATCCAGTAAAGTAAAGTAAAGTAAAGTTAAGCTATGAATAACGTAACTTTACTGGTCTTTTTTACTTTTAGGTTTACCACCGCTACGACGTGGTTTGGTTTTGGTAGGAGCGGTATTGGCAGGTGTAGCCTTGGTTTGGTTCATCTGACTGGCTTGCAGTTTTTCTTGCAAATCAAAATCAATTTGCAGCAAGTCCATATTTACGCCAGCCACTTTAACGCGTACTGAATCACCAAGCCCGAATAATGTGCCTTTATCTTTACCGATCAGCTGTTGCTGCTTTTCGTCATAAACAAAGAAGTCATTACCGACATTAGAGATATGTACCAAACCATCGATATATAAGTCTTTCAACGTCACAAATAAGCCAAAGCTGGTCACTGTCGTCACGACACCATCGAACTCTTCGCCGACATGATCTTTCATATAGTGACATTTGAGCCACGACTCTACAAAGCGTGAGGCTTTTTCCGCGCGGCGTTCGGTATCTGAGGTTTGCGTACCCGCACCTTCAAGAGAGAACTCCATTGCAGGTTGCGGACTATTCGTTACTTTAGCTTTAATCGCGCGATGCAGCATTAAGTCAGGATAACGACGAATTGGCGAGGTAAAGTGGCTGTATTCATCATAGGCTAAACCGAAGTGACCGATATTATCAGGGGCATAATTCGCCTGCATCATGGAACGCAGTAGCATACTGTGCACGCTGATGGCATCGGGACGGTCTTTTGTCGCTTCAATAATACGCTGATAGTCTGCTTGCGTTGGACTTTCTTCAGGGAAGCTGATGCCAAAGTTTTTTGCATATTCGTGAATACGCAGCGACTTTTCATTATCGGGCTTATCGTGATTACGATATAAGACCGGCAGCTCATTTTCCAGTGCAAAGTTTGCCGCACAAGTATTGGCAAGCAACATACATTCTTCAATGAGCTTATGGGCATCGCCACGAGTACGCGGCAATATCGCAGCAATACCGCCTTTTTCATTGAATTCGATATAGGTTTCAACTGTTTCAAATTCCATCGCGTGACGTTCTTCGCGCTTTTTAAGCAATAAATCATACAGTTGATGCAATGTATCTACCGATTTTCTAACGGCTGGATTGTCAGTCAATGATTTAGGGATAGTCTCATCTTTTGGATTGGCAAAATAATCATTCACTTGATTATAAGTCAGACGCGCTTGTGAGTTCATCACAGCGGGATAAAACTCATAGCCCGTTACTTTGCCTGCACGTGATACTTTGATATCGGCAACCATACAGAGACGGTCGACGTTTGGATTCAATGAGCATAGACCGTTCGATAATACTTCTGGCAACATCGGAATCACGCGATGCGGGAAATAAACCGACGTTCCACGCTCATACGCATCGACATCTAGTGGAGAATTTGGCGTCACATAAAAGCTCACATCAGCAATTGCGACCAGTACACGATAGTTACCGCCCGGACGTTTTTCTGCAAATACGGCATCATCAAAGTCACGCGCATCTTCGCCATCAATCGTAACTAACGGCAAGTCCCGTAAATCGGTGCGACCTTTAAAATCTTTTTTGCTTGGCTCACGATAATCATTGGCTTGTTTAAGCGTGGCTTCACTAAAATCAGAAGGAATATCGTAGTTTAATAGCGTCGTTTCAATAATAAGTTCACGGTCATTATCATCACTGAGCAATTCCGTAATTTTACCAGTGGCAAATTCATGCTGATTAGGCCAATCAATCACATCGACTTTCACCGGACTGCCAATTTTAGCACCGACTGCTTGTACATTATCATCAGTGACCGTAATCGGTTGATGATTGTTCGGGCTACTAAGCTCTACGCAATAACCGTCTTCATCTTGCGCTAGTGTGCCGATAAAATGATTTTGACGACGTTCAGTGACTTCAACGATACGCCCTTCCGTACGACCGCGATTGTCGGTTGACGTGCCGATAGCATCGACGATATCGCCGTTAAAGACCCAGCGCATCTGCTTTTCATGCAAGAATAAATCAGGCATATCACTTAGTAATACAAAGCCAAAGCCTTTAGGATGTGCGGACACCGTACCACGAACCACGTCATGCTGCGTCACGGTACGGAAGCGATAAGGACGACCATCACGATTGACTTGTCCATCACGAACCATGGCTTTTAGGCGATTGCCTAACGCATCAAATTGGTCGGGATCAGTAATATTAAAAACTTTTGCCAGTTGTGGGTGCGTCAGTTCACCTTGCTCGGTAATCGTGCTGAGTATCAGCTCACGACTAGGAACAGGATTAATGTATTTTTTGGCTTCAGCCGAGGCGTTTGGATCATTCCAACTCATAAAGTACCGTATCTATTTTAAAATTATTAATAAAAGCTATCTTAACACGAACCACGCTGCAATATCTTGCGTCAATTATGTTATGTGTTGAGACAGCCCATCGCTTCTAACGAGTAACTGTATTAAGATTAGATATCAATATCAAGTGCACCCGACTGATCCGTTATCTTTTTAGTATCCAATTCTTTTGACACTTCAAGTACGGTGGTTTGGTTCGATTTATCTAAATATTTTTGTGCTTTATCAACTTCCACAGTCAAGGTATTGACCGTCTGCTTCATATTTTCCAGCGCTTCGATTTTATAACTGCTAATCATATCCATCGTATCATAGATATTATTAAAGGCATTTTGTAATTTATCGAGCTCAATGGTACTACTGGTTGCTTGCTCATGAATGTCAATCGATTGGCGTTTCAGCATAGCAGAAGTCGATTCAATCAAGCTACTGGTAGTTTTATTTAAGGCAGTAATTTGGTCAAGTACCAGTTTTTGATTGGTCATCGCTTGGGCGACAACGACGGCAGTACGCAAGGCAGAAACCGTGGTAGTGGTGGCGCGATCCACCCCTTTAATCAGCTCTAAATTATTCTTACGAATTGTATCTAGCGCTAAGTAGCCTTGGACATTCACCGCCAGTTGCGTTAAAAAGTCCATATTTTTTTGGCGCACATAAAATAGCATCTCTTCTTTAATAATACGCGCTTTTTCAGGGTCAGTGGCTTCCACGGCATAGACTTTCTGTTCAAGCTGCTCATCGATTTTTTTACCAACATAGATATATTGGCGAATCGACTGCATAAGCTCCCACATATTGACTTTTTCTTGCTCAATAGTGGCGTTGTCTTTGAGCAACTCATCTTTACCATTATAAAGGCTAGTCACCACGGCATTGATATGCGATTGCGCAGATTCGTATTGGCGAAAATAATCTTGCACTTTATTACCAAAGGGAATCAAACCAAATAATTTACGCGAGCTGGTCAGCTCTTTTTTACTGGGGTCTAAATCCTCAACAATACCGCGCAGCTCAGTCAGCGATTTCGCAATAGGAGAGTTATCAAATAAGCTGTCATTTAAGCTTTTTGCTGGCAGCTCCAGCATACGATTGGATATTTGCGCGGATTCACGAATTTCTTTATTGCCTAAATTATGAATCGATTGCACATTCTGCTGAAACTCAGGGCTGTGTACCGAGTTGTTAATCACATGGTTAACAAAGGCATCTACTTTGGCATCAAGTTCTGGAATATGACTGGCATCCAGTGTGACCATTTGATCTGCTTCGCTTTTTTGTATTTCTTTGACAGCGGCAGGTGGGGTTAGAGTAATAGTCGGCACAGTGGCATTATCAGGTGGCGTCAACTCTTGCATAAGGTTTCCTATTTTCAAAGTGTTAAATTTTTTATTTTAAAAGTTCTATAGTTATATTTATTATTAAATCCATCTTAAATCAAGCCAGTTAGCATTTGTTGTCTGTTAAAAGTACAGAAATAAAAGAGAATAGACGTATTCTAATCATTAAGATTACCGTGTTATGAATAGCTAATGAAGATTGATTTTGTAAAGTAGTGCATATTATAAATAACACTATATTAAAGGATGCATACTTAGCATATAAATAGCAAAAAACCACCAATATCCCGTAGCATATTGATGGTTAAAAGATATAAATAAATTATTTCAGTGACTAGAATATACCGTCAGCTTATCTTTTCTTGGTAGGACCTAATAGCATACCCATTTGGCGACCTTCCATCTTTGGATACTGCTCGACGTTTGAGATGTCAGCGGTATCTTCGATAATGCGATCAAGCTGCTTACGACCAATTTCTTGGTGCGCCATTTCGCGACCACGGAAGCGGATACTGATTTTAACTTTATCTTGATCTTCTAAGAAGCTCACGATTTTTTTCAGTTTAACCTGATAATCAGCTTCTTCAGTGCTAGGACGCAACTTCATCTCTTTGAGCTGAGTTTGCTTTTGGTTCTTTTTAGCTTCTTTCGCTTTCTGTTTTTGATCATAGAGGAAATGTTTATAATCCATGATCTTACATACTGGCGGCTTGGCTTCAGGAACCAATTCGACCAAATCTAGGCTATCATCACGTGCCGCTTTCATAGCGGTTGCGATATCGACCACGCCCATTTGTTCACCGTCTTCTTTGACCAAACGGACTTCTTTAGCACTGATATCTTCGTTGATGTTCAAACGGTTCGACTGTTTAATAGGTATTACTCCTGATCTGTTTTTTGATTCTGTCGACCTTTTTCGGCGACGGCTGTCTCAACTAAGGCGATAAATTCAGGCACGCTCATCACACCTAGGTTTTCACCTTCACGGGTTCGGACGTTAACACTACCTGATTCGACTTCTTTATCCCCTAATACTAGCATATAGGGAATACGTTCTAATGTTTTCTCTCGTATCTTAAATCCAATCTTTTCGTTACGCAAGTCACTAATAGCACGTAAACCTGCATTTTTTAACTCAGCAACGACATTTTCACAGGTTTCGGCTTGTTTATCGGTGATATTCATCACCACCACTTGCTGCGGTGCGAGCCAAACCGGCATCCAACCTGCGTAATGCTCGATAAGCATGCCAATGAAACGCTCGAATGAGCCCAAAATAGCACGATGTAGCATAATAGGTACTTCACGCTCACCTTGCTCATTGACAAAATCAGCATCCAAACGCTCAGGCATATTAGGGTCGACTTGAATCGTACCGCACTGCCAGACGCGACCTAAACAATCTTTAAGACTGAATTCAATCTTAGGACCATAAAACGCGCCTTCACCCGGTAAATATTCCCAATCAAGTCCTGAGTTATCTAGAGCATCCGCCAATGCTTTTTCAGCAAAATCCCAAGCTTCTTCGCTGCCCACGCGTTTTTCAGGACGCGTCGATAATTTCATAATAATATCTTTAAAACCAAAATCGTCATAAACGGCAAGCGTCAGCTTAATAAAATTGGCAACTTCTTGCTGAATTTGTGACTGGGTACAAAAAATATGCGCGTCATCTTGGGTAAAGCCACGGACGCGCATCAAACCATGCAACGAGCCTGACGGTTCATTACGATGACACGAGCCAAATTCTGCCATACGTAACGGCAAATCACGATAAGATTTTAAACCTTGGTTAAACACTTGCACGTGACACGGGCAGTTCATCGGTTTCACCGCATAATCACGGCTTTCACTAGAAGTGGTAAACATATTAGTCGCATAGTTACCCCAGTGACCAGAACGTTCCCACAAACTACGGTCAACGATTTGTGGCGTTTTAATTTCTTCATAGCCATTATCATTTTGTACTTTACGCATATATTGCTCAAGCACTTGATAAATCGTCCAACCATTCGGATGCCAAAACACCATGCCCGGTGCTTGTTCTTGCATATGGAACAGATTTAACGCCTTACCAATTTTACGGTGGTCACGTTTTTCTGCTTCTTCAATACGTTGAATATACGCTTTTAATTGTTTCTTATCTGCCCACGCTGTACCGTAAATACGCTGCAACTGCTCGTTTTTAGCATCACCGCGCCAATAAGCGCCGCTCATTTTGGTTAATTTAAATACTTTTAAGAAGCGAGTGTTCGGCACGTGTGGACCACGGCACATATCAACATATTCTTGATGATGATATAACCCAAAAGCGTCTTCGTTCGGCATATCATTAATAAGTTTTAACTTATAATCTTCGCCGCGTGCTTCAAAAATTTGAATCGCTTCCGCACGTGGCGTCATTTTCTTGACAACATCATAGTCCTGTTTAATCAGTTCCATCATGCGCTTTTCAATTTTTTCCATATGCTCAGGCGTGAAAGGCGTCTCACTATAGATGTCATAATAAAAGCCGTCATCAATCACCGGACCAATGACCATTTTGACATCAGGATACAGCTGCTTTACAGCGTGACCTAATAAATGCGCACAAGAGTGACGAATGATATCGACACCATCATCATCTTTTGCCGTAACGATTTCGACATTCGCATCGACAACGATAGGGTCACAAGCATCAACCAAATACCCATTCACACGCCCAGCTATTGTTGCTTTAGCAAGCCCAGCCCCAATACTTTGCGCCACTTCCATAACGGTCGTAGGGCCTTCGAAGTCTTTTACGCTACCATCGGGTAAAGTAATCGCTACCATAATCTTGAATCCAAATATTATTAAAATGTTGCCACTTATATGTAGGCGACTATTAAAGCAGAAAAACCGACATAAATGCCAGCTCAAATGTAGAGGTTATACTATTGTTATATAAATGCCGTCTATTATAAACGATTTTTGAAAGCTAATCCTGCTTTCCGTTACTATCTTAGTTTATACAAAGCGATGCGCTACGCCTCAACCTATTTTCACTATTGTTTCAATAGATTAAAGTAAGTAACTCAGCAGTTTATAAATCAAATCTTACTGTAAGTTTAGATATTTAGTCTTAAGAACCGTTTATAAGGATATATTTGTATTTAGCTGAAAGAATATTTGCATTTGTTACTTCATACTATGTATTCTAATGACAAATGTCTATTTTTGATAAAATTATACTTGTCAGGAGTTATGCTTTGAATACACTAATCAGTTCACTGTCATTATTAACATTAGGTGCAGTAATATCTATTCCCGCACAAGCAGCAATCCACTATGATTCACACGGTAACGTTGGTTATGATACGTTAGCTGAGTGCCAAACCGCTATTCAATCAGGCACTGCAAGATTTTATAAGCCAGTCACTAGTGACAAGCCGATATTACGTGGTAGTGAGGTTTCTGTAGGTACTGCTCGTCTAGGAAATCTTGCACCAGAATATAGCAGAGGAACCTGTGATATTGGTACTAGTGGTCGTAATGGTCGTGATGGTGTCGCAAGAGCTATTCAAGGCAAATATGTTCCTTATTCACCAGATATGGTTATCAACCAATATTCAGATGTATCAGGCAATATTACTCGTGTCACTATGGGACAGTGTGATAACTGGTTTAGTGGTCCTCTACCTCAAGGTATGCCAGTGGTTACAGATCCAGTACTAGTACCAGTACCAGCGCCTATTGCCCAGCCAGTGGTACTAGTGCCAACCCCATTAGCTGCAGTAAGCGCAGCAGCGGGTTCTATTCCAGTTTGGGTTCCAGTACTGGCCGGTGTAGCAGCTGTGATTCTTTTAGCCTCTGGTGGTGACTCTGATTCATCAAGTACAACAGGCACAACGGGCACTAACTAATTAGCTCAATCAGTATGTCTATTATTCCAAAAAAAAAGCCTTAATTTTTTTCGATTAAGGCGTTTTTTATCTACATCATAAAGTTGGAAAACATGCAAATAAAGAAGCAGGGTTTTAAGTTAGCCGGACTTTTGGTTGTCAGTAGTGTCTTAGTAATCAGTGCTTGCCAATCTACAACAGGATGTGCTGAAAATAGCATCAAATGTTTTGGTGCGACTAAAACCGTGTTTAAAACTAAAGAAGCAATCCCAGATTTAAAGCCGCAGTTTAACTATATTAGACTCATTATAAATGGGCATACCCTATGGTTAGCTCAAGGTTCAACAGAACCATGGCCAGCTGCAAATACTAAAGTATTTTATAGTGCCGATCGTTCAGTTTTTAAATGGTCTAATGGTCGTTTAACTTCAGTGACAACACCTTTTTTAGATTGGCGTGAATACCTACCACAAACCATGAATTGGTCTGCAACAAAGCCGTTTAAGTTTAGCCGTGATGTTGATGACGTTAATAATACTGTTGCAATGACAGAGCAAAGAGAAATAAGTCATGTTTCTGCTCCAAAACATCATGGTTATGTTGGTGATGACACTACTTTAGTGTGGGTGCATGAATATACCGTTTCACAATCTCAAATCTCACAATCCTATCCTTCTTATGATAATTGGTATGCATTTGAATCTCATAATATGAATGAGCCTGTTTATGGACAACAATGTATTTCCAAACAATACTGTCTGTCTTGGCAAGTATGGAAGACGCTATAATGTCAAAAAAACTATATCAGCCAAATTTAAATGTTAAATATCTCGTTGTTGCTTTAGCTTCAGCTCTGAATGTGTCGGTCTATGCAGATACGACGAAATCCATATATTTATCAGCAACATCTAACAGTCAGCCAAGTTTGAGCCAATCCAAGGTTCTTTCACCTCCTGAAGGAGCGAGGATGGGAGAGTGGTTAGCGCAAGAGTTAAAGCAAGCGCCAAGCCATTATTATGAGCCTGCTTTAGCATGGGAAGCTGATGTCGAGATTTCAGCCCAACAGACCGCTTATGATGTTTTAAATCAGAAACTAGAGCACTTTATTTCAGAGAGTAAAAATGCAGATGTGCTGCCATTAAAGCGGTGGTTAGAGCGTTTATCGATAACAGGAAGAGTGATTTTACCCAAGCAAGGCGCTAATTACCTGTAAGTTAATCCAAATGTAGATCCTATTTTTAAAAAAAATGACGCTGTTGTTTTACATCAGAAACCGACAACTGTGACTGTATTATTTGATGATACAAAGGCTTGCAGAGTTGAACATCAAATAGGTGTTAGCGCAAAAGACTATGTCAAAGAGTGTGAGCGTAAATTTAATAAAAATTCTGTGGCAGATGAGTTATACCTGATATCACCAGATGGCAGTATAGAGCGCTTGACCTTAGCAAAATGGAATGCACAGCAACAAAAAACTCCTTCGGTAGGCTCTTGGTTGTGGGTGCCAAGCACTATAAATAAATGGCCAAGTAATTTAGCGAAAGCGGTGGCTGAGTTTATAGGTACTCAAGGTATCGACTTACTACTTCCTTTGCAACAAAATGAGAAACCGTTAACCGTGTCACAAGCTGATGCGGAAAAATCTAGAGATTTACCGGTGAGTCCAAGTGATTGGGGGGTTACAGGCTTATTACAAACGCCTACTGCTCGGATGCAAAAATCAGGTAACTTAACCGCTCATGTTGCACATGTTGATCCTTATACTCAGTATAATATTGTCTTACAACCCTTTGATAGAGTAGAAGCGGCTGTTAGATATACTAATATTAATGACGTATCTTATGGAGCAGTGAGTCCTGATCAGGATCTAAAAGATAAGTCTTTAGATATAAAACTAAAACTATTAAATGAAAGTAAATGGGTACCTCAGCTAGCAGTGGGTTGGCGAGATCCAGCAGGTACCAGTTTATTTGGTGGTGAGTATCTGGTTGCTAACAAACGCTACGGTGATTTTGATTTTAGCTTAGGCATGGGGTGGGGCTATCTAGGTGCTCGTGGTAATCTGAAAAACCCATTAAGCCTGATTGACGATCGTTTTGATGAGCGTGTTGCTGATAAAAGTGGGTTAGGCGGAGAGATAAGCCCTAAGTCTTGGTTCACTGGAAAAACATCCTTGTTTGGTGGTGTTCAATGGCACAGTCCTTATGAACCTCTCACTGTCAAAATAGAGTACGATGGTAATGATTATAAGTCAGAGCCAGCATCCAATGAAAACAAGAACCCTAAAGATTTTCCTATAAATATCGGTGTAACTTGGCAAGATATAGATAAAGGAGTTGCGTTGAGCGCAGGTCTAGAACGTGGTGATACTATGATGTTAGGACTCACGTTACAAGGTGATTTGTCTAAATTAGGCAAGGTCAAGCCAAAAGCTCAACAAGTTCAAAACTTACAAACAATGCCAAAAACGAGCTATTCTGGCTTGAAATATAAAGTTGATTTTGGTGAGGATAAAGATGCTAATTTATCTAAAAATGCACCATTATTAAACGCCTTCTCTCAAGCTACAGGCTGGCGAGCAATCGATTTATCATTGGATAATGGACATGCCTACTTAAATGTCGAAGACTATAATGGCGTGTTTATCAAAGAACGCCTAAAACACGGTATGGAAATATTGCGTCAAGGGCTACCTACTGACACCCGTTCTATCAAAATTCAAATATCTCGTTATGGTGAAACGGTAGGTGTTTTTAATATAGATCCCAAAATATGGAACGAGCAGTACTTACAGTTACAGCCTCCTTCACAGCGTATTGAACAGCCTGTAACGATCACTTCTGTTTCACAAAGTTATCAACCGTTGGCTCAGGAAATGATTGCTCATGTAGAGAAACCAAAAGGAAGCATCACCTTCTCTCCAAGCATAAGTCAGAGTATCGGCGGTCCAGATGGCTATCTATATGGAGTCTTTGCCAATGCAAATGCAGATTATAGATTGTGGAAAGGTTCTTGGATAAGCGGTGATGCACAAGTACGTTTAGCGAGTAACTACGATAAATTTAGTTATACCGCAAATAGTAACTTGCCTCGTGTACGTACTAATATTGGCGAATATATAACCACCTCGCGGGTATTGCTACCCAATTTGCAAGTGAATCAGTTTAAATCCTTTGGTGATAATTGGTATGGCTTGGCTTATGCAGGTTATCTGGAGTCGATGTTTGCAGGTGTAGGTGCAGAGGTATTATACCGTCAACCTAATAAGACTTGGGCTATCGGTGCCGATATAAACAGAGTCCGTCAACGTGATTTTGATCAGCATTTTGGTCTACGAGACTATGAGGTAAGTACAGGTCATGTCAGCTTATATTGGGATATGCCAATATATGATGTTGATATGAAATTATCAGCAGGACAGTATTTAGCAGGTGATAAAGGCGTCACGCTTGACTTATCTCGTACCTTTAACAATGGTGTGAAGATGGGTGGCTGGTTAACGAAGACCGATGCATCAGCTGAAGAATTTGGTGAAGGAAGTATGGATAAAGGCATTTATGTCTCTATACCTTTTGATAGCTTGTTTAATCAGTGGTCTTCAGGAACAGCTAAGTTACTCTATCAACCGTTAATACGAGATGGCGGAGCCAAGCTAAACCGTAGTTATGATTTATATAACCTTACATCACCTCTTAATAATTCAACCCTAGAGACTAGAAACCCTTTGGAATATTGAAAATGGGGAAGTTATATATAATATAGCGACGTAGTATGCGGTTAGCGAAGCGTAACCTGCCAATCTCAACCAGACAGTAATAAACCACAAACTAAGCTTGACTCACATCCGAAACCGCCTATACTGCGTCCAAGTTGGAAAGGAAGAGCTAGTTTAGAAAAGAGTTTGAATCTTAACAAGATAAAAACTTTAAACGAATTAAAATAACCGCTTGACACCCCTCCAAAACCCTCTATAATACGCCCCTCAATAAGACGAACCGGAAGCCGTTAGAGAGTAAACTATTACTTAATAACCAACCAGTTAACTTACTGAAACGAATTAGAACCAAGGCTTGACAAACATATAAATCATGATATGATAGTCAGCTCGCTAAACGAGATAAGCTAATCGCTTTGATTGAATAGCAAAGAACATCATCTACTGGACGACAGTAGAGACACTATTTAAAAGCATAACTAAAGAACAACTTGTGTGGATTTTTGCTGATTCAGAATGCTAAAAATTAAAGTTGGGACTGACCTCTTTTCGGGGTGAGTGACTAACTATAAAAATTATCATTTAAGACAGCAAGAAAACTCAAAGTTAATTCATTTAAATGAAACATACGAGAGCGTAATTGCCAGATTAGATGAGCCAAGTTTAGAAGCTTCTTTAAAGAGCTTCATAGCAAGATTAAACTGAAGAGTTTGATCATGGCTCAGATTGAACGCTGGCGGCAGGCTTAACACATGCAAGTCGAGCGGTAACAGGAGAAGCTTGCTTCTTGCTGACGAGCGGCGGACGGGTGAGTAATACTTAGGAATCTACCTAGTAGTGGGGGATAGCTCGGGGAAACTCGAATTAATACCGCATACGACCTACGGGAGAAAGGGGGCAACTTGTTGCTCTCGCTATTAGATGAGCCTAAGTCGGATTAGCTAGATGGTGGGGTAAAGGCCTACCATGGCGACGATCTGTAGCTGGTCTGAGAGGATGATCAGCCACACCGGGACTGAGACACGGCCCGGACTCCTACGGGAGGCAGCAGTGGGGAATATTGGACAATGGGGGCAACCCTGATCCAGCCATGCCGCGTGTGTGAAGAAGGCCTTTTGGTTGTAAAGCACTTTAAGCAGTGAAGAAGACTCCGTGGTTAATACCCACGGACGATGACATTAGCTGCAGAATAAGCACCGGCTAACTCTGTGCCAGCAGCCGCGGTAATACAGAGGGTGCAAGCGTTAATCGGAATTACTGGGCGTAAAGGGAGCGTAGGTGGCTCGATAAGTCAGATGTGAAATCCCCGGGCTTAACCTGGGAACTGCATCTGATACTGTTGAGCTAGAGTATGTGAGAGGAAGGTAGAATTCCAGGTGTAGCGGTGAAATGCGTAGAGATCTGGAGGAATACCGATGGCGAAGGCAGCCTTCTGGCATAATACTGACACTGAGGCTCGAAAGCGTGGGTAGCAAACAGGATTAGATACCCTGGTAGTCCACGCCGTAAACGATGTCTACTAGTCGTTGGGTCCCTTGAGGACTTAGTGACGCAGCTAACGCAATAAGTAGACCGCCTGGGGAGTACGGCCGCAAGGTTAAAACTCAAATGAATTGACGGGGGCCCGCACAAGCGGTGGAGCATGTGGTTTAATTCGATGCAACGCGAAGAACCTTACCTGGTCTTGACATATCTAGAATCCTGCAGAGATGCGGGAGTGCCTTCGGGAATTAGAATACAGGTGCTGCATGGCTGTCGTCAGCTCGTGTCGTGAGATGTTGGGTTAAGTCCCGCAACGAGCGCAACCCTTGTCCTTAGTTACCAGCGGGTTAAGCCGGGAACTCTAAGGATACTGCCAGTGACAAACTGGAGGAAGGCGGGGACGACGTCAAGTCATCATGGCCCTTACGACCAGGGCTACACACGTGCTACAATGGTAGGTACAGAGGGCAGCTACACAGCGATGTGATGCGAATCTCAAAAAGCCTATCGTAGTCCGGATTGGAGTCTGCAACTCGACTCCATGAAGTAGGAATCGCTAGTAATCGCGGATCAGAATGCCGCGGTGAATACGTTCCCGGGCCTTGTACACACCGCCCGTCACACCATGGGAGTTGATTGCACCAGAAGTGGATAGCTTAACCTTCGGGAAGGCGTTCACCACGGTGTGGTTGATGACTGGGGTGAAGTCGTAACAAGGTAGCCGTAGGGGAACCTGCGGCTGGATCACCTCCTTATAGATGGCATTCGGTCAGCAAGAATTCACAACAAGTTGTTCTTTAGTTTAAGCTTACGTTTATTGCAAGCGTAATTGGGTCTGTAGCTCAGCTGGTTAGAGCACCGTGTTGATAACGCGGGGGTCAGTGGTTCAAGTCCACTTAGACCCACCATTTTATATGGGGCCATAGCTCAGTTGGTAGAGCGCCTGCCTTGCACGCAGGAGGTCAACGGTTCGACTCCGTTTGGCTCCACCACTTAATAGACAAGCTTTAGATGCTAATAAATAAACAGAATTAAGTGATCGTTATTGATTATTTACTTCTGTTTTACACAGAATCTGTGACTCGATGAGAGCATAGAAACTATTTAAAAACATAGATATGAGTCTGGGTTAGAACAACATGTTCACGTGTTGTTTCTAACCTTGATAATCAATTCCTTAACGACATCAGTTGTTATCCCAGGAATTGATTATCAAAAAAGTAAAGAGAACTGAATCAAGCGTATAAATTAGGTGATATCGTTATCATAATTAGAGCGTATGACACTTTGAAGTCAAAATCTATTTATAGGTTAAGACTACTTGGGGTTGTATGGTCAAGTAATGAAGCGCACATGGTGGATGCCTTGGCAGTCAGAGGCGATGAAAGACGTGACAGCCTGCGATAAGCTTCGGGGAGGCGGCAATATCCTGTGATCCGGAGATTTCTGAATGGGGAAACCCACTTACCATAAGGTAGGTATCTTGTACTTGTACAAGAAGCGAACGAGGGGAAGTGAAACATCTCAGTACCCTTAGGAAAAGACATCAAATGAGATTCCCCAAGTAGCGGCGAGCGAACGGGGAGAAGCCGATTAATGCTAATGTAGAAGAACAGCGTGGGAAAGCTGACCGTAGTAGGTGATAGTCCTGTATTCGAAACATTAGCGTTAACATATTAAGTAGGGCGGGACACGAGAAATCCTGTCTGAAGATGGGGGGACCATCCTCCAAGGCTAAATACTCCTGACTGACCGATAGTGAACCAGTACCGTGAGGGAAAGGCGAAAAGAACCCCTGTGAGGGGAGTGAAATAGAACCTGAAACCGTGTGCGTACAAGCAGTAGGAGCCTCAATTTATTGGGGTGACTGCGTACCTTTTGTATAATGGGTCAGCGACTTATATTCTGTAGCAAGGTTAACCGTTTAGGGGAGCCGTAGGGAAACCGAGTCTTAATAGGGCGTCTAGTTGCAGGGTATAGACCCGAAACCGAGTGATCTATCCATGAGCAGGTTGAAAGTGCCGTAACAGGCACCGGAGGACCGAACCCACTGTCGTTGAAAAGCCAGGGGATGACTTGTGGATAGGGGTGAAAGGCTAATCAAACTCGGTGATAGCTGGTTCTCCCCGAAAGCTATTTAGGTAGCGCCTCGGACGAATACCATTGGGGGTAGAGCACTGTTTCGGCTAGGGGGTCATACCGACTTACCAAACCGATGCAAACTCCGAATACCGATGAGTAATATCCGGGAGACACACGGCGGGTGCTAACGTCCGTCGTGGAGAGGGAAACAACCCAGACCGCCAGCTAAGGCCCCAAATTCCTAGTTAAGTGGGAAACGAGGTGGGAAGGCATAGACAGCTAGGAGGTTGGCTTAGAAGCAGCCATCCTTTAAAGAAAGCGTAATAGCTCACTAGTCGAGTCGGCCTGCGCGGAAGATGTAACGGGGCTCAAACTAGGAGCCGAAGCTGCGGATTTGAAACTTGTTTTCAAGTGGTAGGGGAGCGTTGTGTAAGCCTGTGAAGGTGTGTCGTAAGGCATGCTGGAGGTATCACAAGAGCGAATGCTGACGTGAGTAACGATAATGCGAGTGAAAAGCTCGCACGCCGGAAGATCAAGGGTTCCAGTCCAACGTTAATCGGGGCTGGGTGAGTCGACCCCTAAGGCGAGGCCGAAAGGCGTAGTCGATGGGAAATTGGTTAATATTCCAATACTTGTTTATAGTGCGATGGAGGGACGGAGAAGGTTATGTCAGCCTGGCGTTGGTTGTCCAGGTGAAAGGATGTAGGCTTACAGTTTAGGCAAATCCGGACTGTAATATGGCTGAGATCTGATAGCAAGCTGTACTTGTACAGTGAAGTGGCAAATACCATGCTTCCAGGAAAAGCTTCTAAGCAATAGCTATAAACGAATCGTACCCTAAACCGACACAGGTGATCAGGTAGAGAATACCAAGGCGCTTGAGAGAACTCTGCTGAAGGAACTAGGCAAAATGGTACCGTAACTTCGGGAGAAGGTACGCTGTTGATGGTGATAGGACTTGCTCCTTGAGCTTTCGACAGTCGCAGATACCAGGCTGCTGCAACTGTTTATTAAAAACACAGCACTCTGCAAACACGAAAGTGGACGTATAGGGTGTGATGCCTGCCCGGTGCTGGAAGGTTAATTGATGGGGTTAGCGTAAGCGAAGCTCTTGATCGAAGCCCCAGTAAACGGCGGCCGTAACTATAACGGTCCTAAGGTAGCGAAATTCCTTGTCAGGTAAGTTCTGACCTGCACGAATGGCATAATGATGGCAGCGCTGTCTCCAGCAGAGACTCAGTGAAATCGAAATCGCAGTGAAGATGCTGTGTACCCGCGGCTAGACGGAAAGACCCCGTGAACCTTTACTACAGCTTTACATTGAACTTTGACCTGACTTGTGCAGGATAGGTGGGAGGCTTTGAAGCCGAGACGCTAGTCTCGGTGGAGCCAATCTTGAAATACCACCCTGGTCATGTCGGGGTTCTAACTCAGGTATAACAATACCGAGGACAATGTATGGTGGGTAGTTTGACTGGGGCGGTCTCCTCCTAAAGAGTAACGGAGGAGTACGAAGGTGCGCTCAGAACGGTCGGAAATCGTTCATAGAGTATAAAGGCAAAAGCGCGCTTAACTGCGAGACCCACAAGTCGAGCAGGTACGAAAGTAGGTCTTAGTGATCCGGTGGTTCTGTATGGAAGGGCCATCGCTCAACGGATAAAAGGTACTCTGGGGATAACAGGCTGATACCGCCCAAGAGTTCATATCGACGGCGGTGTTTGGCACCTCGATGTCGGCTCATCTCATCCTAGGGCTGAAGCAGGTCCTAAGGGTATGGCTGTTCGCCATTTAAAGAGGTACGCGAGCTGGGTTTAGAACGTCGTGAGACAGTTCGGTCCCTATCTACCGTGGGCGTTGGAAATTTGAGAGGATCTGCTCCTAGTACGAGAGGACCAGAGTGGACGAACCTCTGGTGTTCGGGTTGTCACGCCAGTGGCATTGCCCGGTAGCTACGTTCGGATGGGATAACCGCTGAAAGCATCTAAGCGGGAAGCCCACCTCAAGATTAGATTTCCCTAAAGAGCCGTTGAAGACTACGACGTTGATAGGCAGGGTGTGGAAGTGCAGCGATGCATGTAGCTAACCTGTACTAATTGCTCGTTTGGCTTGACCATACAACACCCAAGTGGTTTGTATGAACCGCTCTAATTAATCTATCTTGTAAAGCGCAAGCTTTAGAATATATATATTTCGATATCACCTTAAACCTTGATTCAGTTAGGTTTATGTTGGTCGACGACAAGTTAAATTGACGTCAATAATAACAACATCAGACTCATATCTAACCCCCTTTGCTGACGACCATAGCATGATGGCACCACCTGATCCCTTCCCGAACTCAGAAGTGAAACATCATTGCGCCGATGGTAGTGTGGTTCGCCCATGTGAGAGTAGGTCATCGTCAGCTCTCTATTCAAAGTTAAACCCCCCAACGTTAATTCGTTGGGGGGTTTTCTTTTGGCTGGTTTGAGCCTGAACTCATTGATACTCAAACTCAATGGTGATGCTATGCCGCTGGCACAAAGCGCTCTTGTCTAAAAGATCAGTTAATGGTGCTTGAGGAAAAACGCGACGATGGGTCAGAGGCTAGATTTTAGTGCAATAAAACTTAGATTTAGTACCGTTACATGACTAAAAAACCTTGAATGAAACCTCCTGAATGAAGTATTTTAAGTAAAACCTGCTTTTATTTTACATAACTTTAAACGAATTAAAATAACCGCTTGACACCCCTCCAAAACCCTCTATAATACGCCCCTCAATAAGACGAACCGGAAGCCGTTAGAGAGTAAACTATTACTTAATAACCAACCAGTTAACTTACTGAAACGAATTAGAACCAAGGCTTGACAAACATATAAATCATGATATGATAGTCAGCTCGCTAAACGAGATAAGCTAATCGCTTTGATTGAATAGCAAAGAACATCATCTACTGGACGACAGTAGAGACACTATTTAAAAGCATAACTAAAGAACAACTTGTGTGGATTTTTGCTGATTCAGAATGCTAAAAATTAAAGTTGGGACTGACCTCTTTTCGGGGTGAGTGACTAACTATAAAAATTATCATTTAAGACAGCAAGAAAACTCAAAGTTAATTCATTTAAATGAAACATACGAGAGCGTAATTGCCAGATTAGATGAGCCAAGTTTAGAAGCTTCTTTAAAGAGCTTCATAGCAAGATTAAACTGAAGAGTTTGATCATGGCTCAGATTGAACGCTGGCGGCAGGCTTAACACATGCAAGTCGAGCGGTAACAGGAGAAGCTTGCTTCTTGCTGACGAGCGGCGGACGGGTGAGTAATACTTAGGAATCTACCTAGTAGTGGGGGATAGCTCGGGGAAACTCGAATTAATACCGCATACGACCTACGGGAGAAAGGGGGCAACTTGTTGCTCTCGCTATTAGATGAGCCTAAGTCGGATTAGCTAGATGGTGGGGTAAAGGCCTACCATGGCGACGATCTGTAGCTGGTCTGAGAGGATGATCAGCCACACCGGGACTGAGACACGGCCCGGACTCCTACGGGAGGCAGCAGTGGGGAATATTGGACAATGGGGGCAACCCTGATCCAGCCATGCCGCGTGTGTGAAGAAGGCCTTTTGGTTGTAAAGCACTTTAAGCAGTGAAGAAGACTCCGTGGTTAATACCCACGGACGATGACATTAGCTGCAGAATAAGCACCGGCTAACTCTGTGCCAGCAGCCGCGGTAATACAGAGGGTGCAAGCGTTAATCGGAATTACTGGGCGTAAAGGGAGCGTAGGTGGCTCGATAAGTCAGATGTGAAATCCCCGGGCTTAACCTGGGAACTGCATCTGATACTGTTGAGCTAGAGTATGTGAGAGGAAGGTAGAATTCCAGGTGTAGCGGTGAAATGCGTAGAGATCTGGAGGAATACCGATGGCGAAGGCAGCCTTCTGGCATAATACTGACACTGAGGCTCGAAAGCGTGGGTAGCAAACAGGATTAGATACCCTGGTAGTCCACGCCGTAAACGATGTCTACTAGTCGTTGGGTCCCTTGAGGACTTAGTGACGCAGCTAACGCAATAAGTAGACCGCCTGGGGAGTACGGCCGCAAGGTTAAAACTCAAATGAATTGACGGGGGCCCGCACAAGCGGTGGAGCATGTGGTTTAATTCGATGCAACGCGAAGAACCTTACCTGGTCTTGACATATCTAGAATCCTGCAGAGATGCGGGAGTGCCTTCGGGAATTAGAATACAGGTGCTGCATGGCTGTCGTCAGCTCGTGTCGTGAGATGTTGGGTTAAGTCCCGCAACGAGCGCAACCCTTGTCCTTAGTTACCAGCGGGTTAAGCCGGGAACTCTAAGGATACTGCCAGTGACAAACTGGAGGAAGGCGGGGACGACGTCAAGTCATCATGGCCCTTACGACCAGGGCTACACACGTGCTACAATGGTAGGTACAGAGGGCAGCTACACAGCGATGTGATGCGAATCTCAAAAAGCCTATCGTAGTCCGGATTGGAGTCTGCAACTCGACTCCATGAAGTAGGAATCGCTAGTAATCGCGGATCAGAATGCCGCGGTGAATACGTTCCCGGGCCTTGTACACACCGCCCGTCACACCATGGGAGTTGATTGCACCAGAAGTGGATAGCTTAACCTTCGGGAAGGCGTTCACCACGGTGTGGTTGATGACTGGGGTGAAGTCGTAACAAGGTAGCCGTAGGGGAACCTGCGGCTGGATCACCTCCTTATAGATGGCATTCGGTCAGCAAGAATTCACAACAAGTTGTTCTTTAGTTTAAGCTTACGTTTATTGCAAGCGTAATTGGGTCTGTAGCTCAGCTGGTTAGAGCACCGTGTTGATAACGCGGGGGTCAGTGGTTCAAGTCCACTTAGACCCACCATTTTATATGGGGCCATAGCTCAGTTGGTAGAGCGCCTGCCTTGCACGCAGGAGGTCAACGGTTCGACTCCGTTTGGCTCCACCACTTAATAGACAAGCTTTAGATGCTAATAAATAAACAGAATTAAGTGATCGTTATTGATTATTTACTTCTGTTTTACACAGAATCTGTGACTCGATGAGAGCATAGAAACTATTTAAAAACATAGATATGAGTCTGGGTTAGAACAACATGTTCACGTGTTGTTTCTAACCTTGATAATCAATTCCTTAACGACATCAGTTGTTATCCCAGGAATTGATTATCAAAAAAGTAAAGAGAACTGAATCAAGCGTATAAATTAGGTGATATCGTTATCATAATTAGAGCGTATGACACTTTGAAGTCAAAATCTATTTATAGGTTAAGACTACTTGGGGTTGTATGGTCAAGTAATGAAGCGCACATGGTGGATGCCTTGGCAGTCAGAGGCGATGAAAGACGTGACAGCCTGCGATAAGCTTCGGGGAGGCGGCAATATCCTGTGATCCGGAGATTTCTGAATGGGGAAACCCACTTACCATAAGGTAGGTATCTTGTACTTGTACAAGAAGCGAACGAGGGGAAGTGAAACATCTCAGTACCCTTAGGAAAAGACATCAAATGAGATTCCCCAAGTAGCGGCGAGCGAACGGGGAGAAGCCGATTAATGCTAATGTAGAAGAACAGCGTGGGAAAGCTGACCGTAGTAGGTGATAGTCCTGTATTCGAAACATTAGCGTTAACATATTAAGTAGGGCGGGACACGAGAAATCCTGTCTGAAGATGGGGGGACCATCCTCCAAGGCTAAATACTCCTGACTGACCGATAGTGAACCAGTACCGTGAGGGAAAGGCGAAAAGAACCCCTGTGAGGGGAGTGAAATAGAACCTGAAACCGTGTGCGTACAAGCAGTAGGAGCCTCAATTTATTGGGGTGACTGCGTACCTTTTGTATAATGGGTCAGCGACTTATATTCTGTAGCAAGGTTAACCGTTTAGGGGAGCCGTAGGGAAACCGAGTCTTAATAGGGCGTCTAGTTGCAGGGTATAGACCCGAAACCGAGTGATCTATCCATGAGCAGGTTGAAAGTGCCGTAACAGGCACCGGAGGACCGAACCCACTGTCGTTGAAAAGCCAGGGGATGACTTGTGGATAGGGGTGAAAGGCTAATCAAACTCGGTGATAGCTGGTTCTCCCCGAAAGCTATTTAGGTAGCGCCTCGGACGAATACCATTGGGGGTAGAGCACTGTTTCGGCTAGGGGGTCATACCGACTTACCAAACCGATGCAAACTCCGAATACCGATGAGTAATATCCGGGAGACACACGGCGGGTGCTAACGTCCGTCGTGGAGAGGGAAACAACCCAGACCGCCAGCTAAGGCCCCAAATTCCTAGTTAAGTGGGAAACGAGGTGGGAAGGCATAGACAGCTAGGAGGTTGGCTTAGAAGCAGCCATCCTTTAAAGAAAGCGTAATAGCTCACTAGTCGAGTCGGCCTGCGCGGAAGATGTAACGGGGCTCAAACTAGGAGCCGAAGCTGCGGATTTGAAACTTGTTTTCAAGTGGTAGGGGAGCGTTGTGTAAGCCTGTGAAGGTGTGTCGTAAGGCATGCTGGAGGTATCACAAGAGCGAATGCTGACGTGAGTAACGATAATGCGAGTGAAAAGCTCGCACGCCGGAAGATCAAGGGTTCCAGTCCAACGTTAATCGGGGCTGGGTGAGTCGACCCCTAAGGCGAGGCCGAAAGGCGTAGTCGATGGGAAATTGGTTAATATTCCAATACTTGTTTATAGTGCGATGGAGGGACGGAGAAGGTTATGTCAGCCTGGCGTTGGTTGTCCAGGTGAAAGGATGTAGGCTTACAGTTTAGGCAAATCCGGACTGTAATATGGCTGAGATCTGATAGCAAGCTGTACTTGTACAGCGAAGTGGCAAATACCATGCTTCCAGGAAAAGCTTCTAAGCAATAGCTATAAACGAATCGTACCCTAAACCGACACAGGTGATCAGGTAGAGAATACCAAGGCGCTTGAGAGAACTCTGCTGAAGGAACTAGGCAAAATGGTACCGTAACTTCGGGAGAAGGTACGCTGTTGATGGTGATAGGACTTGCTCCTTGAGCTTTCGACAGTCGCAGATACCAGGCTGCTGCAACTGTTTATTAAAAACACAGCACTCTGCAAACACGAAAGTGGACGTATAGGGTGTGATGCCTGCCCGGTGCTGGAAGGTTAATTGATGGGGTTAGCGTAAGCGAAGCTCTTGATCGAAGCCCCAGTAAACGGCGGCCGTAACTATAACGGTCCTAAGGTAGCGAAATTCCTTGTCAGGTAAGTTCTGACCTGCACGAATGGCATAATGATGGCAGCGCTGTCTCCAGCAGAGACTCAGTGAAATCGAAATCGCAGTGAAGATGCTGTGTACCCGCGGCTAGACGGAAAGACCCCGTGAACCTTTACTACAGCTTTACATTGAACTTTGACCTGACTTGTGCAGGATAGGTGGGAGGCTTTGAAGCCGAGACGCTAGTCTCGGTGGAGCCAATCTTGAAATACCACCCTGGTCATGTCGGGGTTCTAACTCAGGTATAACAATACCGAGGACAATGTATGGTGGGTAGTTTGACTGGGGCGGTCTCCTCCTAAAGAGTAACGGAGGAGTACGAAGGTGCGCTCAGAACGGTCGGAAATCGTTCATAGAGTATAAAGGCAAAAGCGCGCTTAACTGCGAGACCCACAAGTCGAGCAGGTACGAAAGTAGGTCTTAGTGATCCGGTGGTTCTGTATGGAAGGGCCATCGCTCAACGGATAAAAGGTACTCTGGGGATAACAGGCTGATACCGCCCAAGAGTTCATATCGACGGCGGTGTTTGGCACCTCGATGTCGGCTCATCTCATCCTAGGGCTGAAGCAGGTCCTAAGGGTATGGCTGTTCGCCATTTAAAGAGGTACGCGAGCTGGGTTTAGAACGTCGTGAGACAGTTCGGTCCCTATCTACCGTGGGCGTTGGAAATTTGAGAGGATCTGCTCCTAGTACGAGAGGACCAGAGTGGACGAACCTCTGGTGTTCGGGTTGTCACGCCAGTGGCATTGCCCGGTAGCTACGTTCGGATGGGATAACCGCTGAAAGCATCTAAGCGGGAAGCCCACCTCAAGATTAGATTTCCCTAAAGAGCCGTTGAAGACTACGACGTTGATAGGCAGGGTGTGGAAGTGCAGCGATGCATGTAGCTAACCTGTACTAATTGCTCGTTTGGCTTGACCATACAACACCCAAGTGGTTTGTATGAACCGCTCTAATTAATCTATCTTGTAAAGCGCAAGCTTTAGAATATATATATTTCGATATCACCTTAAACCTTGATTCAGTTAGGTTTATGTTGGTCGACGACAAGTTAAATTGACGTCAATAATAACAACATCAGACTCATATCTAACCCCCTTTGCTGACGACCATAGCATGATGGCACCACCTGATCCCTTCCCGAACTCAGAAGTGAAACATCATTGCGCCGATGGTAGTGTGGTTCGCCCATGTGAGAGTAGGTCATCGTCAGCTCTCTATTCAAAGTTAAACCCCCCAACGTTAATTCGTTGGGGGGTTTTCTTTTGGCTGGTTTGAGCCTGAACTCATTGATACTCAAACTCAATGGTGATGCTATGCCGCTGGCACAAAGCGCTCTTGTCTAAAAGATCAGTTAATGGTGCTTGAGGAAAAACGCGACGATGGGTCAGAGGCTAGATTTTAGTGCAATAAAACTTAGATTTAGTACCGTTACATGACTAAAAAACCTTGAATGAAACCTCCTGAATGAAGTATTTTAAGTAAAACCTGCTTTTATTTTACATAACTTTAAACGAATTAAAATAACCGCTTGACACCCCTCCAAAACCCTCTATAATACGCCCCTCAATAAGACGAACCGGAAGCCGTTAGAGAGTAAACTATTACTTAATAACCAACCAGTTAACTTACTGAAACGAATTAGAACCAAGGCTTGACAAACATATAAATCATGATATGATAGTCAGCTCGCTAAACGAGATAAGCTAATCGCTTTGATTGAATAGCAAAGAACATCATCTACTGGACGACAGTAGAGACACTATTTAAAAGCATAACTAAAGAACAACTTGTGTGGATTTTTGCTGATTCAGAATGCTAAAAATTAAAGTTGGGACTGACCTCTTTTCGGGGTGAGTGACTAACTATAAAAATTATCATTTAAGACAGCAAGAAAACTCAAAGTTAATTCATTTAAATGAAACATACGAGAGCGTAATTGCCAGATTAGATGAGCCAAGTTTAGAAGCTTCTTTAAAGAGCTTCATAGCAAGATTAAACTGAAGAGTTTGATCATGGCTCAGATTGAACGCTGGCGGCAGGCTTAACACATGCAAGTCGAGCGGTAACAGGAGAAGCTTGCTTCTTGCTGACGAGCGGCGGACGGGTGAGTAATACTTAGGAATCTACCTAGTAGTGGGGGATAGCTCGGGGAAACTCGAATTAATACCGCATACGACCTACGGGAGAAAGGGGGCAACTTGTTGCTCTCGCTATTAGATGAGCCTAAGTCGGATTAGCTAGATGGTGGGGTAAAGGCCTACCATGGCGACGATCTGTAGCTGGTCTGAGAGGATGATCAGCCACACCGGGACTGAGACACGGCCCGGACTCCTACGGGAGGCAGCAGTGGGGAATATTGGACAATGGGGGCAACCCTGATCCAGCCATGCCGCGTGTGTGAAGAAGGCCTTTTGGTTGTAAAGCACTTTAAGCAGTGAAGAAGACTCCGTGGTTAATACCCACGGACGATGACATTAGCTGCAGAATAAGCACCGGCTAACTCTGTGCCAGCAGCCGCGGTAATACAGAGGGTGCAAGCGTTAATCGGAATTACTGGGCGTAAAGGGAGCGTAGGTGGCTCGATAAGTCAGATGTGAAATCCCCGGGCTTAACCTGGGAACTGGCATCTGATACTGTTGAGCTAGAGTATGTGAGAGGAAGGTAGAATTCCAGGTGTAGCGGTGAAATGCGTAGAGATCTGGAGGAATACCGATGGCGAAGGCAGCCTTCTGGCATAATACTGACACTGAGGCTCGAAAGCGTGGGTAGCAAACAGGATTAGATACCCTGGTAGTCCACGCCGTAAACGATGTCTACTAGTCGTTGGGTCCCCTTGAGGACTTAGTGACGCAGCTAACGCAATAAGTAGACCGCCTGGGGAGTACGGCCGCAAGGTTAAAACTCAAATGAATTGACGGGGGCCCGCACAAGCGGTGGAGCATGTTGTTTAATTCGATGCAACGCGAAGAACCTTACCTGGTCTTGACATATCTAGAATCCTGCAGAGATGCGGGAGTGCCTTCGGGAATTAGAATACAGGTGCTGCATGGCTGTCGTCAGCTCGTGTCGTGAGATGTTGGGTTAAGTCCCGCAACGAGCGCAACCCTTGTCCTTAGTTACCAGCGGGTTAAGCCGGGAACTCTAAGGATACTGCCAGTGACAAACTGGAGGAAGGCGGGGACGACGTCAAGTCATCATGGCCCTTACGACCAGGGCTACACACGTGCTACAATGGTAGGTACAGAGGGCAGCTACACAGCGATGTGATGCGAATCTCAAAAAGCCTATCGTAGTCCCGGATTGGAGTCTGCAACTCGACTCCATGAAGTAGGAATCGCTAGTAATCGCGGATCAGAATGCCGCGGTGAATACGTTCCCGGGCCTTGTACACACCGCCCGTCACACCATGGGAGTTGATTGCACCAGAAGTGGATAGCTTAACCTTCGGGAAGGCGTTCACCACGGTGTGGTTGATGACTGGGGTGAAGTCGTAACAAGGTAGCCGTAGGGGAACCTGCGGCTGGATCACCTCCTTATAGATGGCATTCGGTCAGCAAGAATTCACAACAAGTTGTTCTTTAGTTTAAGCTTACGTTTATTGCAAGCGTAATTGGGTCTGTAGCTCAGCTGGTTAGAGCACCGTGTTGATAACGCGGGGGTCAGTGGTTCAAGTCCACTTAGACCCACCATTTTATATGGGGCCATAGCTCAGTTGGTAGAGCGCCTGCCTTGCACGCAGGAGGTCAACGGTTCGACTCCGTTTGGCTCCACCACTTAATAGACAAGCTTTAGATGCTAATAAATAAACAGAATTAAGTGATCGTTATTGATTATTTACTTCTGTTTTACACAGAATCTGTGACTCGATGAGAGCATAGAAACTATTTAAAAACATAGATATGAGTCTGGGTTAGAACAACATGTTCACGTGTTGTTTCTAACCTTGATAATCAATTCCTTAACGACATCAGTTGTTATCCCAGGAATTGATTATCAAAAAAGTAAAGAGAACTGAATCAAGCGTATAAATTAGGTGATATCGTTATCATAATTAGAGCGTATGACACTTTGAAGTCAAAATCTATTTATAGGTTAAGACTACTTGGGGTTGTATGGTCAAGTAATGAAGCGCACATGGTGGATGCCTTGGCAGTCAGAGGCGATGAAAGACGTGACAGCCTGCGATAAGCTTCGGGGAGGCGGCAATATCCTGTGATCCGGAGATTTCTGAATGGGGAAACCCACTTACCATAAGGTAGGTATCTTGTACTTGTACAAGAAGCGAACGAGGGGAAGTGAAACATCTCAGTACCCTTAGGAAAAGACATCAAATGAGATTCCCCAAGTAGCGGCGAGCGAACGGGGAGAAGCCGATTAATGCTAATGTAGAAGAACAGCGTGGGAAAGCTGACCGTAGTAGGTGATAGTCCTGTATTCGAAACATTAGCGTTAACATATTAAGTAGGGCGGGACACGAGAAATCCTGTCTGAAGATGGGGGGACCATCCTCCAAGGCTAAATACTCCTGACTGACCGATAGTGAACCAGTACCGTGAGGGAAAGGCGAAAAGAACCCCTGTGAGGGGAGTGAAATAGAACCTGAAACCGTGTGCGTACAAGCAGTAGGAGCCTCAATTTATTGGGGTGACTGCGTACCTTTTGTATAATGGGTCAGCGACTTATATTCTGTAGCAAGGTTAACCGTTTAGGGGAGCCGTAGGGAAACCGAGTCTTAATAGGGCGTCTAGTTGCAGGGTATAGACCCGAAACCGAGTGATCTATCCATGAGCAGGTTGAAAGTGCCGTAACAGGCACCGGAGGACCGAACCCACTGTCGTTGAAAAGCCAGGGGATGACTTGTGGATAGGGGTGAAAGGCTAATCAAACTCGGTGATAGCTGGTTCTCCCCGAAAGCTATTTAGGTAGCGCCTCGGACGAATACCATTGGGGGTAGAGCACTGTTTCGGCTAGGGGGTCATACCGACTTACCAAACCGATGCAAACTCCGAATACCGATGAGTAATATCCGGGAGACACACGGCGGGTGCTAACGTCCGTCGTGGAGAGGGAAACAACCCAGACCGCCAGCTAAGGCCCCAAATTCCTAGTTAAGTGGGAAACGAGGTGGGAAGGCATAGACAGCTAGGAGGTTGGCTTAGAAGCAGCCATCCTTTAAAGAAAGCGTAATAGCTCACTAGTCGAGTCGGCCTGCGCGGAAGATGTAACGGGGCTCAAACTAGGAGCCGAAGCTGCGGATTTGAAACTTGTTTTCAAGTGGTAGGGGAGCGTTGTGTAAGCCTGTGAAGGTGTGTCGTAAGGCATGCTGGAGGTATCACAAGAGCGAATGCTGACGTGAGTAACGATAATGCGAGTGAAAAGCTCGCACGCCGGAAGATCAAGGGTTCCAGTCCAACGTTAATCGGGGCTGGGTGAGTCGACCCCTAAGGCGAGGCCGAAAGGCGTAGTCGATGGGAAATTGGTTAATATTCCAATACTTGTTTATAGTGCGATGGAGGGACGGAGAAGGTTATGTCAGCCTGGCGTTGGTTGTCCAGGTGAAAGGATGTAGGCTTACAGTTTAGGCAAATCCGGACTGTAATATGGCTGAGATCTGATAGCAAGCTGTACTTGTACAGCGAAGTGGCAAATACCATGCTTCCAGGAAAAGCTTCTAAGCAATAGCTATAAACGAATCGTACCCTAAACCGACACAGGTGATCAGGTAGAGAATACCAAGGCGCTTGAGAGAACTCTGCTGAAGGAACTAGGCAAAATGGTACCGTAACTTCGGGAGAAGGTACGCTGTTGATGGTGATAGGACTTGCTCCTTGAGCTTTCGACAGTCGCAGATACCAGGCTGCTGCAACTGTTTATTAAAAACACAGCACTCTGCAAACACGAAAGTGGACGTATAGGGTGTGATGCCTGCCCGGTGCTGGAAGGTTAATTGATGGGGTTAGCGTAAGCGAAGCTCTTGATCGAAGCCCCAGTAAACGGCGGCCGTAACTATAACGGTCCTAAGGTAGCGAAATTCCTTGTCAGGTAAGTTCTGACCTGCACGAATGGCATAATGATGGCAGCGCTGTCTCCAGCAGAGACTCAGTGAAATCGAAATCGCAGTGAAGATGCTGTGTACCCGCGGCTAGACGGAAAGACCCCGTGAACCTTTACTACAGCTTTACATTGAACTTTGACCTGACTTGTGCAGGATAGGTGGGAGGCTTTGAAGCCGAGACGCTAGTCTCGGTGGAGCCAATCTTGAAATACCACCCTGGTCATGTCGGGGTTCTAACTCAGGTATAACAATACCGAGGACAATGTATGGTGGGTAGTTTGACTGGGGCGGTCTCCTCCTAAAGAGTAACGGAGGAGTACGAAGGTGCGCTCAGAACGGTCGGAAATCGTTCATAGAGTATAAAGGCAAAAGCGCGCTTAACTGCGAGACCCACAAGTCGAGCAGGTACGAAAGTAGGTCTTAGTGATCCGGTGGTTCTGTATGGAAGGGCCATCGCTCAACGGATAAAAGGTACTCTGGGGATAACAGGCTGATACCGCCCAAGAGTTCATATCGACGGCGGTGTTTGGCACCTCGATGTCGGCTCATCTCATCCTAGGGCTGAAGCAGGTCCTAAGGGTATGGCTGTTCGCCATTTAAAGAGGTACGCGAGCTGGGTTTAGAACGTCGTGAGACAGTTCGGTCCCTATCTACCGTGGGCGTTGGAAATTTGAGAGGATCTGCTCCTAGTACGAGAGGACCAGAGTGGACGAACCTCTGGTGTTCGGGTTGTCACGCCAGTGGCATTGCCCGGTAGCTACGTTCGGATGGGATAACCGCTGAAAGCATCTAAGCGGGAAGCCCACCTCAAGATTAGATTTCCCTAAAGAGCCGTTGAAGACTACGACGTTGATAGGCAGGGTGTGGAAGTGCAGCGATGCATGTAGCTAACCTGTACTAATTGCTCGTTTGGCTTGACCATACAACACCCAAGTGGTTTGTATGAACCGCTCTAATTAATCTATCTTGTAAAGCGCAAGCTTTAGAATATATATATTTCGATATCACCTTAAACCTTGATTCAGTTAGGTTTATGTTGGTCGACGACAAGTTAAATTGACGTCAATAATAACAACATCAGACTCATATCTAACCCCCTTTGCTGACGACCATAGCATGATGGCACCACCTGATCCCTTCCCGAACTCAGAAGTGAAACATCATTGCGCCGATGGTAGTGTGGTTCGCCCATGTGAGAGTAGGTCATCGTCAGCTCTCTATTCAAAGTTAAACCCCCCAACGTTAATTCGTTGGGGGGTTTTCTTTTGGCTGGTTTGAGCCTGAACTCATTGATACTCAAACTCAATGGTGATGCTATGCCGCTGGCACAAAGCGCTCTTGTCTAAAAGATCAGTTAATGGTGCTTGAGGAAAAACGCGACGATGGGTCAGAGGCTAGATTTTAGTGCAATAAAACTTAGATTTAGTACCGTTACATGACTAAAAAACCTTGAATGAAACCTCCTGAATGAAGTATTTTAAGTAAAACCTGCTTTTATTTTACATAACTTTAAACGAATTAAAATAACCGCTTGACACCCCTCCAAAACCCTCTATAATACGCCCCTCAATAAGACGAACCGGAAGCCGTTAGAGAGTAAACTATTACTTAATAACCAACCAGTTAACTTACTGAAACGAATTAGAACCAAGGCTTGACAAACATATAAATCATGATATGATAGTCAGCTCGCTAAACGAGATAAGCTAATCGCTTTGATTGAATAGCAAAGAACATCATCTACTGGACGACAGTAGAGACACTATTTAAAAGCATAACTAAAGAACAACTTGTGTGGATTTTTGCTGATTCAGAATGCTAAAAATTAAAGTTGGGACTGACCTCTTTTCGGGGTGAGTGACTAACTATAAAAATTATCATTTAAGACAGCAAGAAAACTCAAAGTTAATTCATTTAAATGAAACATACGAGAGCGTAATTGCCAGATTAGATGAGCCAAGTTTAGAAGCTTCTTTAAAGAGCTTCATAGCAAGATTAAACTGAAGAGTTTGATCATGGCTCAGATTGAACGCTGGCGGCAGGCTTAACACATGCAAGTCGAGCGGTAACAGGAGAAGCTTGCTTCTTGCTGACGAGCGGCGGACGGGTGAGTAATACTTAGGAATCTACCTAGTAGTGGGGGATAGCTCGGGGAAACTCGAATTAATACCGCATACGACCTACGGGAGAAAGGGGGCAACTTGTTGCTCTCGCTATTAGATGAGCCTAAGTCGGATTAGCTAGATGGTGGGGTAAAGGCCTACCATGGCGACGATCTGTAGCTGGTCTGAGAGGATGATCAGCCACACCGGGACTGAGACACGGCCCGGACTCCTACGGGAGGCAGCAGTGGGGAATATTGGACAATGGGGGCAACCCTGATCCAGCCATGCCGCGTGTGTGAAGAAGGCCTTTTGGTTGTAAAGCACTTTAAGCAGTGAAGAAGACTCCGTGGTTAATACCCACGGACGATGACATTAGCTGCAGAATAAGCACCGGCTAACTCTGTGCCAGCAGCCGCGGTAATACAGAGGGTGCAAGCGTTAATCGGAATTACTGGGCGTAAAGGGAGCGTAGGTGGCTCGATAAGTCAGATGTGAAATCCCCGGGCTTAACCTGGGAACTGCATCTGATACTGTTGAGCTAGAGTATGTGAGAGGAAGGTAGAATTCCAGGTGTAGCGGTGAAATGCGTAGAGATCTGGAGGAATACCGATGGCGAAGGCAGCCTTCTGGCATAATACTGACACTGAGGCTCGAAAGCGTGGGTAGCAAACAGGATTAGATACCCTGGTAGTCCACGCCGTAAACGATGTCTACTAGTCGTTGGGTCCCTTGAGGACTTAGTGACGCAGCTAACGCAATAAGTAGACCGCCTGGGGAGTACGGCCGCAAGGTTAAAACTCAAATGAATTGACGGGGGCCCGCACAAGCGGTGGAGCATGTGGTTTAATTCGATGCAACGCGAAGAACCTTACCTGGTCTTGACATATCTAGAATCCTGCAGAGATGCGGGAGTGCCTTCGGGAATTAGAATACAGGTGCTGCATGGCTGTCGTCAGCTCGTGTCGTGAGATGTTGGGTTAAGTCCCGCAACGAGCGCAACCCTTGTCCTTAGTTACCAGCGGGTTAAGCCGGGAACTCTAAGGATACTGCCAGTGACAAACTGGAGGAAGGCGGGGACGACGTCAAGTCATCATGGCCCTTACGACCAGGGCTACACACGTGCTACAATGGTAGGTACAGAGGGCAGCTACACAGCGATGTGATGCGAATCTCAAAAAGCCTATCGTAGTCCGGATTGGAGTCTGCAACTCGACTCCATGAAGTAGGAATCGCTAGTAATCGCGGATCAGAATGCCGCGGTGAATACGTTCCCGGGCCTTGTACACACCGCCCGTCACACCATGGGAGTTGATTGCACCAGAAGTGGATAGCTTAACCTTCGGGAAGGCGTTCACCACGGTGTGGTTGATGACTGGGGTGAAGTCGTAACAAGGTAGCCGTAGGGGAACCTGCGGCTGGATCACCTCCTTATAGATGGCATTCGGTCAGCAAGAATTCACAACAAGTTGTTCTTTAGTTTAAGCTTACGTTTATTGCAAGCGTAATTGGGTCTGTAGCTCAGCTGGTTAGAGCACCGTGTTGATAACGCGGGGGTCAGTGGTTCAAGTCCACTTAGACCCACCATTTTATATGGGGCCATAGCTCAGTTGGTAGAGCGCCTGCCTTGCACGCAGGAGGTCAACGGTTCGACTCCGTTTGGCTCCACCACTTAATAGACAAGCTTTAGATGCTAATAAATAAACAGAATTAAGTGATCGTTATTGATTATTTACTTCTGTTTTACACAGAATCTGTGACTCGATGAGAGCATAGAAACTATTTAAAAACATAGATATGAGTCTGGGTTAGAACAACATGTTCACGTGTTGTTTCTAACCTTGATAATCAATTCCTTAACGACATCAGTTGTTATCCCAGGAATTGATTATCAAAAAAGTAAAGAGAACTGAATCAAGCGTATAAATTAGGTGATATCGTTATCATAATTAGAGCGTATGACACTTTGAAGTCAAAATCTATTTATAGGTTAAGACTACTTGGGGTTGTATGGTCAAGTAATGAAGCGCACATGGTGGATGCCTTGGCAGTCAGAGGCGATGAAAGACGTGACAGCCTGCGATAAGCTTCGGGGAGGCGGCAATATCCTGTGATCCGGAGATTTCTGAATGGGGAAACCCACTTACCATAAGGTAGGTATCTTGTACTTGTACAAGAAGCGAACGAGGGGAAGTGAAACATCTCAGTACCCTTAGGAAAAGACATCAAATGAGATTCCCCAAGTAGCGGCGAGCGAACGGGGAGAAGCCGATTAATGCTAATGTAGAAGAACAGCGTGGGAAAGCTGACCGTAGTAGGTGATAGTCCTGTATTCGAAACATTAGCGTTAACATATTAAGTAGGGCGGGACACGAGAAATCCTGTCTGAAGATGGGGGGACCATCCTCCAAGGCTAAATACTCCTGACTGACCGATAGTGAACCAGTACCGTGAGGGAAAGGCGAAAAGAACCCCTGTGAGGGGAGTGAAATAGAACCTGAAACCGTGTGCGTACAAGCAGTAGGAGCCTCAATTTATTGGGGTGACTGCGTACCTTTTGTATAATGGGTCAGCGACTTATATTCTGTAGCAAGGTTAACCGTTTAGGGGAGCCGTAGGGAAACCGAGTCTTAATAGGGCGTCTAGTTGCAGGGTATAGACCCGAAACCGAGTGATCTATCCATGAGCAGGTTGAAAGTGCCGTAACAGGCACCGGAGGACCGAACCCACTGTCGTTGAAAAGCCAGGGGATGACTTGTGGATAGGGGTGAAAGGCTAATCAAACTCGGTGATAGCTGGTTCTCCCCGAAAGCTATTTAGGTAGCGCCTCGGACGAATACCATTGGGGGTAGAGCACTGTTTCGGCTAGGGGGTCATACCGACTTACCAAACCGATGCAAACTCCGAATACCGATGAGTAATATCCGGGAGACACACGGCGGGTGCTAACGTCCGTCGTGGAGAGGGAAACAACCCAGACCGCCAGCTAAGGCCCCAAATTCCTAGTTAAGTGGGAAACGAGGTGGGAAGGCATAGACAGCTAGGAGGTTGGCTTAGAAGCAGCCATCCTTTAAAGAAAGCGTAATAGCTCACTAGTCGAGTCGGCCTGCGCGGAAGATGTAACGGGGCTCAAACTAGGAGCCGAAGCTGCGGATTTGAAACTTGTTTTCAAGTGGTAGGGGAGCGTTGTGTAAGCCTGTGAAGGTGTGTCGTAAGGCATGCTGGAGGTATCACAAGAGCGAATGCTGACGTGAGTAACGATAATGCGAGTGAAAAGCTCGCACGCCGGAAGATCAAGGGTTCCAGTCCAACGTTAATCGGGGCTGGGTGAGTCGACCCCTAAGGCGAGGCCGAAAGGCGTAGTCGATGGGAAATTGGTTAATATTCCAATACTTGTTTATAGTGCGATGGAGGGACGGAGAAGGTTATGTCAGCCTGGCGTTGGTTGTCCAGGTGAAAGGATGTAGGCTTACAGTTTAGGCAAATCCGGACTGTAATATGGCTGAGATCTGATAGCAAGCTGTACTTGTACAGCGAAGTGGCAAATACCATGCTTCCAGGAAAAGCTTCTAAGCAATAGCTATAAACGAATCGTACCCTAAACCGACACAGGTGATCAGGTAGAGAATACCAAGGCGCTTGAGAGAACTCTGCTGAAGGAACTAGGCAAAATGGTACCGTAACTTCGGGAGAAGGTACGCTGTTGATGGTGATAGGACTTGCTCCTTGAGCTTTCGACAGTCGCAGATACCAGGCTGCTGCAACTGTTTATTAAAAACACAGCACTCTGCAAACACGAAAGTGGACGTATAGGGTGTGATGCCTGCCCGGTGCTGGAAGGTTAATTGATGGGGTTAGCGTAAGCGAAGCTCTTGATCGAAGCCCCAGTAAACGGCGGCCGTAACTATAACGGTCCTAAGGTAGCGAAATTCCTTGTCAGGTAAGTTCTGACCTGCACGAATGGCATAATGATGGCAGCGCTGTCTCCAGCAGAGACTCAGTGAAATCGAAATCGCAGTGAAGATGCTGTGTACCCGCGGCTAGACGGAAAGACCCCGTGAACCTTTACTACAGCTTTACATTGAACTTTGACCTGACTTGTGCAGGATAGGTGGGAGGCTTTGAAGCCGAGACGCTAGTCTCGGTGGAGCCAATCTTGAAATACCACCCTGGTCATGTCGGGGTTCTAACTCAGGTATAACAATACCGAGGACAATGTATGGTGGGTAGTTTGACTGGGGCGGTCTCCTCCTAAAGAGTAACGGAGGAGTACGAAGGTGCGCTCAGAACGGTCGGAAATCGTTCATAGAGTATAAAGGCAAAAGCGCGCTTAACTGCGAGACCCACAAGTCGAGCAGGTACGAAAGTAGGTCTTAGTGATCCGGTGGTTCTGTATGGAAGGGCCATCGCTCAACGGATAAAAGGTACTCTGGGGATAACAGGCTGATACCGCCCAAGAGTTCATATCGACGGCGGTGTTTGGCACCTCGATGTCGGCTCATCTCATCCTAGGGCTGAAGCAGGTCCTAAGGGTATGGCTGTTCGCCATTTAAAGAGGTACGCGAGCTGGGTTTAGAACGTCGTGAGACAGTTCGGTCCCTATCTACCGTGGGCGTTGGAAATTTGAGAGGATCTGCTCCTAGTACGAGAGGACCAGAGTGGACGAACCTCTGGTGTTCGGGTTGTCACGCCAGTGGCATTGCCCGGTAGCTACGTTCGGATGGGATAACCGCTGAAAGCATCTAAGCGGGAAGCCCACCTCAAGATTAGATTTCCCTAAAGAGCCGTTGAAGACTACGACGTTGATAGGCAGGGTGTGGAAGTGCAGCGATGCATGTAGCTAACCTGTACTAATTGCTCGTTTGGCTTGACCATACAACACCCAAGTGGTTTGTATGAACCGCTCTAATTAATCTATCTTGTAAAGCGCAAGCTTTAGAATATATATATTTCGATATCACCTTAAACCTTGATTCAGTTAGGTTTATGTTGGTCGACGACAAGTTAAATTGACGTCAATAATAACAACATCAGACTCATATCTAACCCCCTTTGCTGACGACCATAGCATGATGGCACCACCTGATCCCTTCCCGAACTCAGAAGTGAAACATCATTGCGCCGATGGTAGTGTGGTTCGCCCATGTGAGAGTAGGTCATCGTCAGCTCTCTATTCAAAGTTAAACCCCCCAACGTTAATTCGTTGGGGGGTTTTCTTTTGGCTAGTTTGAGCCTGAACTCGTTGATGCTTAAATTAATGTTAAATTGAAAGATCAGTCAACTTTAGGATTATTTGAAATATTATGAACCTAGTTACTCAAAATACGCCAAAAAAACAACATTATGTACCACAGTTTCTATTACGGAACTTTGCTGTCGAAAATACCGAAAGATTATTTACGTTTGATAAGCAACAAAATAAAGTATTTCCAACTACTGTAAGAGACAGTGCAAGCGAGAACGGATTTTATAATATTCAAGGATTGGATGACAAATACACTCTTGAGAATGAGTTAGGAGATTTAGAAACATTAGCTAGTAAAGTTATAGCAAAAATTTGTTTATCGGGCTCTATATCTCATTTAGATGAAAACGAACATAAAATATTATGCTTTTTTACAGCTAGTTTATTGCTACGTGTAAAAAGACAGCGTGTATTTACTTCTCAAGTAAATTATAATATAGCGAAATTTGCAAGAGGATTAGGACTTGAACCTGATACTTTTACAAATTTTAAAGAACTAACTAAAGAAGAAATTGAGTTTCAACATATCAATTTTTTGGAAGAGGAACTGTTGACATTTGCTAATGAGTTTGGAGATAAGGCTATAGGGTTACTATCTGCCCCCATCGATAAATCTTTCATAATTTCTGATAATCCTGTAGTCATGTTCTCTCATAAACCCAATAGATTTAATTCTAAAGGTACCTCAGTTCCAGCAATTGAAATATTTTTACCGATATCTAAGAAACTATGTATAACCTTCTTATGTATGGATTTTTATTATGAATTAGCTGAGAAAATTGAGATAATAGAAACTAATAGAGCTAAGAATCATGAACTGAACTTAGTCGATATTAGTTACGCTCAATCATTAATTCAATCTATTCAAACGGGTAATGCTAATGTTATTAATGAAAAGCATGTAAATTTTGTAAATACACGTCAAATTGTTGATTCATGGTCTTATATTTATAATGATAATAATGACTTTGATTTCGCAAAAAGATTAGTAGAAAAAACCCCTGCTATTAGCTTAGGTAGTATAGTGAAAAGTGGTTTCTAACAAGTTGATTGAATGAAAAAAAACTGATAGCTGTATTTACTTTCAACATCTTTTAGCCAACCATTATGTTTCTTTTAACAAGGTTTTATATTTCTAGGAGTAGAGACCTATCATTGAGTTTTTGAAAGATTATGTTTTCTTAGTTTCATATGTCACTCTGATAGGTGCTATGTTTGCTGTATATCAATTTTGGATCAATACACAGCAATCTAAGACGACTTTTGAGGACTCTATTTCTAAAGAGTATCGAGATATATTTAAAAATATCCCATACAGCGCATTGATAGGGAAAACTTTAATTGACGAAGAAGTTAATCAAGCTACAAATGGAATCTATAACTATATGGATTTTTGTAATGAACAAATATTTCTTCGCAAAACAGGTAGAGTAAGAAAAGATACTTGGAACAATTGGCAAGAGGGCATGTGTACTAACTTTTTATTACCTATATTTGTAAGTGTATCTAAAGAGGTGTTTGAAGAATTACCTAATATCTTTACAGAATTAAGAAGGGTTATGGCTGAAAACTATAGCACTGATCCAAAAAAGTGGAAATAAATACAATGAGAAATTTAAAATAAAAATGAAAGATGATATTCGACTTTTTTTTATTTCAAAACAACTCCCCAACTTCAACTACTTCTTCAAAATCAAATCCTAATTGCTCTCATTTACGCTATCGCATCTACTCGATCTTTAGCCTAGCCTAAAAATACCTCACAGCGCTGTTTAATGTTCATTTCATGTCATAAATGACGATCTGTATGATGACACAAGCAGCTAACGCCTGTTTTATTGCTAGTGCAAATATTTATGCAAGGACTAGCAATATCGAATAGCTTCATTTAATAATGCATCAGGTACCCATATCTATTTTCGTTATTCTTTTAAATTCTACAATCTCATTGTAAACACTATTAGGTCGCAGATACCGAATAATAACGTGCAATTTTATTGCTACTGTCTTTATTCACTTAATGCTATGCTGATTTTTTATTATTTATATACAGCAATTATAACAACATCAATAAGTGAGATTATACGTGAACGTTATTTATATTCATGGGCTAGACAGCGCTGCTAACTCTACTAAAGGACGGTTGTTAGAGGATTATTTCCATAAATACCATTCTGATATCAAGGTATTACGCCCTGATTTGAATAAAAGACCTGACCAAGTTTTTAAGCAAATAATCTCATTAATCGAAGGCTTAAAGAGTCACAATACTACTAAAGATAAGCAGTGTGAACCTTCAAATACTGTATTGGTAGGTAGTTCATTGGGTGGTTACTTTTCTACCCTGATAAGCAATTATACAGGCTGCCCTGCGCTATTGTTAAATCCTAGTATTCAACCACATATTACTTTACAGCGATTTGCTAAAGATTCGACTCTACTCAATAATGGTAAAGAGGAAGGTTTAAGTAATCAAGTTATTCATTCAACAGCCGGTGGTTGGGATATGACTCATGCGGATTTAAAATGGTTTGAGGAACATCAATTATCAACTGTTCATTATCCCAATAAGGTCGCTGTGCTCATCAAAGACGGTGATGAATTACTTGATGCCAATCTATCTACTGAGTTTTATAGACAACATGGCTGTTTAGTTAAGTTGCAATCTGGTGGTGATCACAGGTTTAGTGATTTTGCTGAGCAATTACCGATGGTGATTGAGACTTTAAGACAATTACAACAATAAAATAGCACTGCATATTTAATAATTACGTTGATTAGAATAGACGACATCATATGACGTAAGACGCTGCGTATTCAAACTAATGATGCTATTTTTCGTTATAATGGCTAGATAGAATTAATTATTTTGAATATTAAAGGAAGTCGTGTGAGTCAATATAATGCGCAGTCGTTAGAAGTCTTAGAGGGGCTAGAGCCCGTTCGCCGTCGACCAGGCATGTATACCGATACGACGCGCCCCAATCATTTGGCGCAGGAAGTTATCGATAATTCGGTAGATGAGGCGTTAGCAGGTTTTGCTAAAAACATTAAAGTGCAGTTATATGCAGATGGCTCGCTATCGGTGGAAGACGATGGTCGTGGTATGCCAACGGATATGCATCCTGAGTTTGGGCAAACGGGTATTGAACTGATTTTGACTCGTCTACATGCGGGTGGTAAATTTTCCACTTCTAACTATCAGGTGTCTGGTGGACTGCATGGGGTCGGTATTTCTGTTGTTAATGCGCTATCGACGCGAGTTGAAGTAACGGTGTGGCGTGAAGGCAGCCAGTTTGATATGGCGTTCGAAAATGGTACACCAGTAACAGCATTAGATGAGTCAGTCAGCTCCAATAAACGCAAGCGTGGTACCAAGGTGCGTTTTTGGGCGGACAGTCATTTTTTTGATACGCCTAAATTTAATATTAAACAGCTAAAGCACAATTTAAAAGCCAAAGCGGTATTAGCGGCAGGTCTGACGATTGAGTTTATTGATGATATTAATGATGAAAAGGTCATTTGGCAGTTTACAGATGGTGTCGTAGAGTATCTAACCGAACAGTTAGATGGGTTAGAGACACTACCACCTCAACCATTTTATTACCATTATGAAGCAAAAGATGGTGAACGTGCAGCCATTACCTTTGCACTATCTTGGCTACCGGAAGGTGGTACGCCCATTCAAGAAAGCTATGTTAATTTGATTCCTACGGCGCAAGGTGGCACCCATGTGAATGGTTTGCGTACCGGTATTTTAGAAGCGTTACGGGAGTTTTGTGACATTCATAATTTACTGCCCCGCAGTGTGAAACTAACCGCCGAAGATGTTTGGGATGGGGTCAATTATATTCTGTCCTTAAGATTCTCAGAGCCACAGTTTTCAGGACAAACGAAAGAGCGCTTGTCTAGCCGAGAAGCGGCAGGAGCCGTGCAAACGTTAGCAAAAGATGCGTTTAGTTTATGGCTGAATAAGCATGCCGAATTAGGCGCGCAGATAGCGGAACTTGCCATTCATAAGGCAGGCAGTCGTCTCAAATCTGCGAAAAAAGTAGCGCGTAAAAAAATAACTCAAGGTCCGGCTTTACCTGGAAAATTAGCAGATTGCCGAGGTGATTTGCGTGATGGTGCTGAGTTGTTTTTGGTAGAAGGTGATTCGGCAGGGGGCAGTGCCAAGCAAGCACGCGACCGTCATTATCAGGCGATATTACCGCTACGCGGTAAGATTTTAAATACATGGGAAGTCTCGTCAGATACGGTATTATCCAGTCAAGAAATTCATGATATTGCGATTGCCATCGGCGTTGATCCTGCCTCCTCGGACTTGTCTGAGCTGCGCTATGATAAGGTTTGTATTTTAGCGGATGCTGACTCTGATGGTCTGCACATTGCCACTTTGATTTGTGCATTATTTGTGAAACATTTTCCTGCATTAGTTGAAGCGGGTCATCTATTTGTCGCCATGCCACCTCTGTACCGTGTTGATGTCGGTCGCGAGGTTCATTATGCATTGGATGAGCCGGAGCTTGCTCATATTTTAGCGGGAGTTTCGGGGAATAAAAAAGCGCAAATTACCCGTTTTAAAGGGCTTGGCGAGATGAGTGCTGAACAGCTGCGCGAAACGACGATGAATCGCGATACGCGTCGTCTGGTTCAGTTGGATATGGACGATATGGTGTTAACTAATAACGTGATGGATATGTTATTGGCAAAAAAACGTGCCTCTGACCGAAAAGTATGGTTAGAACACAAAGGCAATTTGGCTGATATCGCTTTATAAGTGTTCTGATACTGATAAGATTATAAAGTTGAGCTTCATAAAACGCTGCAAAAGTTAATTTAGCAATGGTAGGATAATGTTATTATGGGGTTATCCTCTTTCTATGTGATGCCAACGTTTTGGCATCCAAGACTTTAACTCGTTCTCAGTATAGGAGTTCTATAATATTGCCGCTATCATCCAAACTTTCTACTTTATCCAATCTACCTCATATCAATAAATTGCCTAAATTAAGAAAAAAAGATTTGGGGCTTTTGGTTCCGAAACGTGGTGGTAAAGTAACGCCTATCATAGCAACTTATTTATTAAAAATAGCAGGTTGGCGTACTGTTGGGCATATACCAGACATTCCACAAGCGGTTGTGTTGGCATTACCGCACACCTCTAATGTTGATGGCATTTACGCTATTCCTAGTCTCTTTGCCTTAGATTTGAAAATTAGCATTATGGGTAAGCATACTTTATTTAAAGTGCCGGTATTGGCACATTTGTTACGATGGATAGGCATCGTTCCTATTGATCGCGGTAATAAGGGTTCTGTCTTACAATCTAGTATTGATAAATTCAAAACGGGTGAGCCATTATTTTTAGGCTTATCACCAGAAGGAACGCGTAAATATACTGAGAGTTGGAAAACGGGTTTTTATTATTTAGCATTAGGCGCTAATGTGCCCATCTTGCCTGTGGCATTAGATTATAAAACTAAAGAAGTGCGTTTTTTATCGCTGGTTCATCCTACTGGGGATATCGAGGCAGATTTATTAAAGATTTATAGTCAATATCGTGGGGTAATCCCAAGGCATCCTGAGCGTTTATCGCAACCGCTGCAGGATATAAATAATTCATTGCTTTAAAGGCATGTTATTTTAGTTCATTAACATAGAGTTATGGCTGTTGATAGTATTAAATGAATGGCTAAAACGACGGTTGACCATTAGACGTACTGACGCCACCATCGACAGGTAAATTGACCCCAGTAATCATCGCCGCTTCATCACTTGCTAAAAAGGTAATGGCTGCAGCGATATCCCCATGGGTGGCAAAGCGTCCCAGCGGACAGCGCTCTAAAAATTGATTGGTTTTAGTATCGTTATTTTGACTAATATTAGTCATATTGGTGGTGGTAATACTGGGATTAACGGCGTTAACGCGTACGCCGTCCGCACCATGCTCTAATGATAATGTCCGAGTTAAATTGCTAATGCCCGCATTAGCCGCATTATAAGCTGCCATGTTGCAGTCGCCGCCAATCCCTGAAAGTGAAGACACATTAACGATATTGCCTTTACTGGCAATCAGATGCGGCATGGCTGCTTGGCAAACATAAAATGTCTCGTTTAAATTGGTATCAATAGCTTTTTCCCAGTCTGCAGCAGACAGTTCCGTGACTTTACTTTGTACGGCTTTACCGGCATTGTTCACTAAGACATCAATCTTCTCAAATTTATTTATGATTAGTTTAATCATTTCTTGTACTTGGCTTTGCACGCTAATATCGCAAGCGACTATTAAATAGTTATCGGTGTGAATCCATGTACGGTCTTGTGGAAACTCGCTTGCTGTTTCTTCAAGCGTTTGCGTCGTAGGTCCGACTAGCACGACATTTGCGCCTTCGCGCGCGAAGCGAATGGCGGTTGCCCGACCAATTTCAGAACCTGCACCCGTCACGATGACGGTTTTTTCTTTAAAGCGTTTCATGACAGTCTGTCCTTGTTATCATCTAATAGAGGGATGGCGTTAATTTATCATAGCAAGTCACTAGAGTGAAAGCGACCGCTAAGCAATACTATGTTATCGTCTGTTCTTGTTTGAAAAACCCTAGCTTAATATTAAATATAAGCCATCGTCAGAGCTAAAAAATTAATCCTCTAAATATTATCAATAAAAAAGACAGCCTAAGCTGTCTTTTTTTATGCTGAAAAATAGTTAACCGTAATTATTCAGAATCATTATCAGTCAGTTTGCCATACTGATTCACTGAAGAAGTATCGACGATATCGGTAGTTGAAACATTTGGCGTTGTACCTGTTACGGTAGCGCTTGTTGTTGTCGTGCCCGTTGTTGCCGTGCTCGGCGTGGCTGCACGAATCGCTTCAGCTACTTTATCAGTGGTATTCGTTGTCGTTTTGGTATGACGAGTCGTTTGTACTTTTAAACCTGTACGTTCTTCGTCCATTTTATCTTGCATTTTGCGTAAGAAACGAGCGGCCGCTTCTTGACCACCAAGACCAAACGATAAAGCAAATGCTACAGCAACCGCACCTAAGGTTAGACCAAATGCGAGGTTAACGATAGAGTCTGCAATACCCATTGCTTTTAGACCCATGGCAAGTACTAAGCCCATGATTAAGACACGTACGATATTGGCTAAAAACTGCGAGCCTTTTTCAGAGCGTTCAACAACACCAGCAATGATATTGGCAAGCCAAAAGCCGATAAACAGAATAATCGCACCAAGGATAATGTTAGCACCAAAGGCGATAAACATCGTAATGATGCCTGAAATAGGCTCAAAACCAAGTAAGTCAGCAGCGGCAATCGCAGCAAATAACATGGCAAAGAACACGATAGCGTAACCAACTAAATCTGAAATCTTTTGGTTACCCATTGTCTCTTGTAGACCAACTTTAGCAGGCAACTGGTTGATTTCAGTGTTTTCGATTAAGCCTTTAATGATATTAGCAACCATACGTATGACATAATACGTCACAATTAAGATTGCGGCTGCCATAAAGATATTTGGCAGTGCTTCCATGATTTTGTTCAGCATATTCGTTGCAGGACGCGCAATCACTTCGATTTTTAGCGCATTTAAAGCGGCAATAATTGTTGGAATGATAACGACTAAAAATGCTAAAGAACCGGCAATATTAGGCAAGCTGTTCTTTTCGCTTAAGCCTGCTTTAGATGCCAGCTCTTGTACATTAAAGGTAGAAACAAGGTTGGTCACAATGCCGCGTACGACTTTGGCGATGATATAACCCACCACAAAGACCACACCAGCAATCAGGATGTTCGGGATAAAGCTAAAGATTTTATCAACCATATTGGTTAATGGGGCAAATAAGCCATTCAGCTCTAACTGACCCAACACCATGGTCAATACCACTAAAAGAATAAACCAATAAACCATGTCAGCAATCGTGCTGCTCATCGGTTTAACGCCAGCTTGGGCGCTTAAACGCTCGTCCATTGTCGTTTTAGAGAGAGCGGCATTGATTGCAGTACGCGCAACCGTTGCAATGACCCAACCAAGAACCCCAACAGCAATAGCACCAATAAGATTAGGAATAAATGCCAAGACTTGATTCACCATATTTGCAAATGGGGCTGAAATAGCATTTAAATTCAATTGGGTAAGTGCGCCTGAAATAGCAATCACAAAGATAAACCAGAAGACAATCTTCGAGATGATGCCTTCGATATCATAGGTTTTGCCTGTGGTTGAATTCATGCGTTGATTGACATTAATCTTAGCCAGTACATTGCGTACCAGTGCCGCTATGCCAAGCGCAATCAACCAACCAATGATGAAAATTAGTATAGCGCCGATAATAGAACCGATAGGTCCACCAAGATAACCGTTGAATGATGTATATGTAGGGTCCATCCTGTCCTCCTTTAAGTGTGATAAATCAGTTTTGAGACTATGCAGCGGTTAAAGCTGTAATCTCATTTTTCTGACCTATATATAGTTATAAATAATAATATTAGTATTTTTTTAGTTAAAGATATCCATATGTACAACGGTAGAGCAAAGGCACCAAGCGGCAACCTAGCAATAAGCTGATAGATTGCAGATGGCTTACTTTGCTGCAATTATTTGACTGTCAATGATAAGACTGATGATAAAAATATACATTCTGTTACTTATCATCTTAGCTTAGTTAGCTTAGCGGATATACTGGAATGATTAAAGATAGAAAGCTTAACTTCTTACTATAGTTGTGTGATAAGTTGTTATTTTTGTCGTTCTCATTAACAGAGATTGTACATTAGCCCGATATTTTCGTCGCAACCGTGGTTCCTAAAACTAAGATTTGCTATTATGGTGAGGAGGCGGCATCTCGCCACTATTTTGATAACGTGTTTGACAACTTGAGAATATTCTATGAAAAAAATCACTACCTTAACGATTAGTGCGCTGGCTAGTGCCATGTTATTGACGACGGGCTGTAGCACTAATAATGGCAATAAAGAAACTGCGGCTAAAAGCGTGGCAGTGACTGAGCAAAGTCCAGCCGCTGAAAAAGTGGGCTACAGCTTGGGCTTTATGATGGCTGAAGGTAATAAAGACGCGGTTGAAAACTTAAACCTAGATACCTTTGAAAAAGGTTTCCGTGATGGCTATGAAGGTAAAGAATCGGCATTGACCCAAGAACAAATGCAAAAAGTACTAATGGATTATCAAAAAGAACAGGAAGAAAAATTCGTGAAAGATATGCAAAGCAAAGCGGGCGAAAATAAAACCAAAGGTGCGGCATTCTTAGCTGAAAATGGCAAGAAAGCAGGCGTAAAAACTACCGCGTCTGGCTTGCAGTATAAAGTCATCACTGAAGGTAAAGGCAAAATGCCAAAAGCAACTGACGTGGTTGAAGTGAACTACGAAGGTAAATTGCTAGATGGTAAGGTATTTGACAGCTCGTATGAGCGTGGTGAGCCAATTGAGTTCCCATTAAACCAAGTTATCGCTGGCTGGACAGAAGGTCTACAGTTGATGAAAGAAGGCGGTAAGTACGAGTTCTATATCCCATCAGACCTTGCTTATGGTGAAGCGGGTAATGCCGGTATTGAGCCAAACAGCACGCTTATCTTCACTGTTGAACTACTTAAAGTGAAAGCAAAATAATCAATTTTTTATTATTGGTTAATAGCTTAAGGTTTAAACGATAAAAAGCCCTCATATTTAGGTATGAGGGCTTTTTATCGTTTAACATTCTAAAAAATGCGATACCGTGAAGATTACAGTAATTTTTGGAACACTTTAGAGTTACGACCATTATGATATTGCTGCTGGCGTGCTTCAGGTAAGGCACTGGCGTCAACTTCAACAAAGCCTTGCTCGACAAACCAATGCGCGGTACGGGTGGTCAACACAAATAATTTATGCAGACCATGACTGCGTGCTTGCTGCTCCAAAAAAGCCAGCAAATCAGCACCACGACTACCACTACGGTATTCAGGATGTACGGCTACGCAAGCGACTTCTGCCGATAACTCATCAAGGGTATTGAGTGACGCACAACCCAAAATCATGCCATCACGTTCAATAACGCTATAATTTTCAATTTCTTGCTCTAAACGCTCGCGTGAACGGGCGACTAAAATGCCTTGTTCCTCAAGTGGTTTTAGCAACTCAATAAGACCGACGACATCATCAATATTGGCACGGCGAATTTCTTCATAAGGGTCGTGACTAATCAAAGTGCCCGAACCGTCACGGGTGAATAGCTCTTCTAACAACGCGCCGTCTTTGGCATAAGAGATGATATGCGTGCGATGAACCCCTTGACGACAGGCGCTACTGGCACAATGTAAGAAATAATTAATCTCACAATTCAAATCACGTCCACGTAAAAAACGATCCACTTCATTAGGAATCATTTCGCGCAATAAACGACCGTTATCATTAATCCCCGTTTCTTCGCCTAGCAAAATCAGCTTGTCAGCGCCAAGTGCCACCGCTGCACTAAGTGCCACATCTTCGGCGAGCAAGTTAAAAACCTCACCCGTTGCTGAATAGCCCATTGAGCCTAAAATCACAATATGATTGTGCAATAAGTTATTTTTAATGGCATCAACATCGATAGAACGTACTTCACCGGTCATTTGATAGTCAACGCCATCACGGATGCCATATGGACGCGCGGTAACAAAGTTACCTGAAACCGCATCAATACGTGAGCCATACATCGGTGAATTGGCTAAACCCATAGACAGTTGCGCTTCAAGCTGTAGACGAATCGCGCCAACCGCTTGCAGAATAGACGGCATAGCAACGCGTGGCGTCACGCGAATATCTTGGTGTAACGGTGAAGTAATGCCAGCTTCTATTAGATTTTTTTCAATTTGCGGGCGTGCACCGTGTACCAATACCAGATTGATACCTAAACTGTGCAATAACGCAAAGTCATGAATCAGAGTACTAAAATTAGGGTGTTTGACCGCTTCACCACCAAACATAATCACGAACGTCTTGCCGCGATGAGTATTAATGTAAGGCGCAGAGTTGCGGAACCAATGGACGTATTCAGGATTAATTTGGGGCATGGCGCTAGTAGTCATAATAGGAGCAATTATCGTTAGAATAAAGGAAGAAGAGTGACAAAAATTTGTCGAACATTAAAGATTTACCATAGCAAAAAACGTCGTTATGAGCTATCTTTTTATTTTAGGTAAAATAATGCCAATTTATAGTGATTTAGGGATATACATAACCGCAACAAGGCGTTAGTGTAGCGATAAAGTCTTTTTGCTATGCTAAATATGACTGGCTTGTATATAGTATATTGCCCAGTAGTCGTTTTCATAGCATTTTAGCCGTAGCATGACCCATTGAAACTCATTTATTTAAAATTAAAAAGTGGCTAATGACGTATTGACGTGAATCACGTATTCACAAGGCTCGGCTATCCTATTGTTCTTCTCTTTGAGTACCTTTTTATCGACACATTAACTAGGAATAACCATTATTATGAAAAAAAATAACCATTTTGCCAATCCGTTTGCCACTTGGAGCGGTCACCGCTTGTTTCACGTTGTTGCCGGTACCTTGGTTGGTGCAATGGCAGTCACGCAAGCTTCGGCGATGTTGCCTGTTCCAGAGCCTGCAATGGGTAGCACAATCGCGGTTCAAGCGGATAATAACAGTCGCTCAACTGTACAAGCGGTCAATAGCAAGATTACGGCTGCGCTTATTAGTGTCGATGCCAATGGTAAAGAGCTATTGGTGCCGGTCACTGCCAATACCCGTTTGCAATCGGGTAATATCTTAGAGTATCAAGGTCTATTTACCAATACTAATCCTGATCGGGTGCGTAAAATGACGGTCACCATGAGTATTCCTGAGCAAGTTGAAATGCTAGGTGATCTTGCGCCAGATTTCCCTTATGGCAGTGCCGATGGCAATACCTTTGCCCGTATGCCATTACGCGCTAATATCGATGGAAAAGTGCAAGAAGTGCCATTAAAGTATTACAAAGCGGTGCGTTGGGATATTGACGGTGTTGGTCTAAATGAGACGGTGATGGTGAAATATCGCGCTCGCGTGAAATAGATTTATTATTAAGTTTTTCAAAAAAAGCACTACAGCTAATAACTGTAGTGCTTTTTTTATGCGCCAGTATTTTAAAAACTCATAACATAAATGGGATGGATTAATAAGCTAAGCATCGTTGTCATTGGACTTTCATATTCATACGCTACGATAGCGCGACACGCTATGCATCATAGTGACACGCTATCGACAATAATAAATGAATAAGGATATTGCTCATGAAGAGCCACATGAATAACCCCATGCGCCGAACATTATTGAATGCATTAACCCGAGCTGGCATGAAGGTGTTGATACCGATGCTAGCGATAACGGCATTGACTGCCTGTAATGCTGATGACGATAAAAAGAACAATAACAATAACAATGAAATAGTTTCAGGCGTCGTTCAAGAGCCTGTCGAAAGTGTTATTTATTCTAAAGTGACTTTTGTGCCTGCGGGCAGTTATGTGCATGGTGGCTTTAAAGAATCTGCAGCTGAGATTACTGCGTTTCATCCAGCAACTCAGCGCGTTTTTGTGGTCAATGCGCAAAATAAAAAAGCGGATGTATTACATCTAAAAAATATCCATAATCCTACCTTGGTGACGTCGCTTGATGTGTCAGATATTGGTAGCACGGTCAATAGTGTGGCGGTGCACGGTGATATTGTCGCTTTAGCCGTGCAAGCCAATGTAAAGACCGATAAGGGTTACGTAGTGTTATATGATGCCAAAACGTTGGCACGTATCAGCAGCATTGAAGTTGGAGCGTTACCGGATATGCTCACTTTTACTCCCGATGGTAAAACATTGCTCGTCGCCAATGAAGGCGAGCCGGATGACCAGTATCAAATCGATCCTGAAGGCTCAGTGAGCATTATTAATTTAACAGATGTCAACCGTCCTATCGTCATGACCGCAACCTTTGATGCTTATAATTCGCAAAAGCAATCTTTAATAGATTCTGGTGTGCGTATTTTTGGGCAAAAAGCCGATGGCACCATGAGCAGTGTTGCTGAAGATTTAGAGCCGGAATATATCACAGTGGCGGAAGACGGCAAGACGGCTTATGTGAGCTTACAAGAAAATAATGCCATTGCGTTTATTGATATTGCCAGTGCAACTGTGACCAGTATTAAAGCGCTCGGCGCTAAAGACCATTCAAAAATCGGTAACGAGCTGGATGTTAGCAATAAGGATGGCGGCATTAATATCACCACATGGCCTGTGATGGGCATGTATATGCCAGACGCCATTGACACCTATTCTATTGGTAAGAAAAATTATATCGTGACTGCTAACGAAGGTGACGCCCGCGAGTGGGGTAGCTTTAATGAGGAGATAAGCATTAAAGATATAAAAGTAGATGGCAGTAAATATAATACCCTAGCGTGTCACGGGTTCGACTGTGTTAATGATAAAGCGCTGGGCAAATTGGCTTTTTCGTCCGTCATGGGTGATGCCAATAAACAGGGCGTTTATGGCACCTTATACAGCTTTGGTGCGCGCTCCTTTAGCATCTGGGATGCCGACAATATGAGTGCGCCCATTTATGACAGTGGCAGCTTGATGGAAAAATATGTTGCGGATAAATACCCGAAGAACTTTAACGCCAGTAATGATAAAAATGACTTCGACAATCGCAGCAATAATAAAGGGATTGAGCCTGAAGGTATCGTGATAGGTCGAGTTGGTGCGCAAACCATTGCTTTTGTAGGGCTTGAGCGCATTTCTAGCATTATGGCGTTTGATGTCACGGATCCGCTGAACGTCAAATTGCTCGGTGAAATTAACACGCGCAGCTTTGATGATGCCAAATTAGCAGCTGCTAAAAAAGGCACTGCCGCCGCGAATGCCGATGGGGATTTGGGTCCAGAAGGTCTGACGTTTATCTCTAAAGCTGACTCGCCATCAGGCAAGCCATTATTATTGGTTGGATTCGAGGTCAGTGGCACGTCAAGAGTGTTTGAATTAGACTTTACTACTTCATAACTTCAGTCGCTATTTTTCTGATTAAAAATAAGAGATTTAGTGTTGTCAGAAAAACATTATTATTTCAGCTAACCCTCATAAATTGGATACGATTTATGAGGGTTTTTTATGCGTGACATTTTATGCGACCTTTATAGCCGCCGTTTCTTTGATACAGTTGCTACAGCGCGGCGTATTTACTGGTAGATTTCTCGGCAATTAATTTTTTGATGGAGGTAATTTGTGGTGTGGTTGCTTGGCTGCCCGCACTAATTAAGGCTTTGCGCTGGCTGGTATCGAGTGAGCTAATATGGCTAACATTTGGGGTAATGACAATATCAGCGCGTTGCCGTTCAGCATTTGAGGTAGGCTTACGCGGCGTGGTTGAGTTACTATTAAAATTAGCCGTTAAATTATATTCCAATAAGCCCCAAAAGCTACTTAATGAGGTGATAGTAGGTAGCTTAGTATTAGTAAGCGCAGTCGCCTTAGTACCGGAATTAGAATTAGAGCTAGAATCAGTCACGTCAACGGCGATAATTATATCAGCGCCCAAATCACGGGCGCTATCGACAGGCACTAGACTCACTACGCCACCATCAACGTATTTTTTGCCTACGCGTTCTGGAATACGCGGGGCAATAAAGATATTAGGGATACTACAAGAGGCTTGTACCGCAAGTCCCGCGTCGCCTTCGGTGAAAACGGCTTTGGTTAAACTTTCTTTTTCAGTCGCCACTGCCGCAAATGTGATAGGAAAGGCTTCTATCGGACGTCCACCCACTTTTGCATTGATAAAGTTTTTAAGTTTAATCCCTTCAATAAAACCTTGCTTAGATAAGGTAAAGTCGGTCAATGCGCTATCAGGTGTGGTCAATGCCAATTGTTCGAGCTGGGCTGCCGTATAGCCACTGGCATAAAGGCTACCCACTAAGCTGCCGACACTGGTGCCGACCACCAACGTCGGAGTAATGCCACTTTCTTCTAGGGCTTTGATAACGCCAACATGAGCAAAACCTTTCGCACCGCCACCACCTAACACTAAAGCGACACTGGGAATATAAGGCTTAGGCGCAATTTGCACAGGAGCAGCAGAGGGAATACTATTACAGGCATTGGTTAGCAAACCTAGAGCACTAACCAAACTGCTACGTAGTAATAAGGATAAAGGTAGGTGTTTTTGAACAGGGTTGTCAATAAAGTGATTGATAAAGCGGTTAAGTAGAATAGCGGACATAAAGTAGCCTTGTCGATGAACATTAAATCGAAGATATAGGAAACAGAGATACGTTATTAACGCTTAAATATCGAGACGCATCATTACTAAATCACTTAGCATAATCAAGACCTTTGTCAGTTATAATGTTTGGAACGTGTTATTTTTGTAGTATGTTGATTATTATCATTTTATAGTATTTTTATACAGCTATAGCAAGGATGTTAGCAGTACAACACTTAACAATAGATATCCAACAATCATAGGGTTAGGACTTTTTAATGCCGACATCTGCCAGTCATTTATCCGCCACTTTATTCGATACTGCTTCTGTCAATGGAACAGTGGGACAAGTAATGTCGTCGCTGGATATGCCTGTAACGGCACTCGCAGGCGTTGGACCAAAAGTTGCTGAGCAGTTGGCGCAAATGGGTATTGTGCGAGTTTTTGATTTATTGTTGCACTTGCCGCGTGATTATGAAGACCGCAGTCGCATCGTGGCGATTGGTGAGACGATGCACGGGCAAGCGGCGTTGATGGTTGGGCGTATCGTGCATGTTGATAATAAAAGTAGCGGCATGACGGTGATTATCGATGATGGTAGCGGTACGATTGGGCTGCGGTTTTTTAAGGTCTATCCCAGTTTGTTGCAATCAATGAGTGTAGGCACGCGCTTGCAGCTGTTCGGCGAGGTCAAGGTCAGCCGCTATGGTAAACAGCTACATCATCCTGAATATCAAATCCTTACAGATAGCGCACCCGTTACCAATACAGGTCTGCAACCGATTTATCCAACGGTAAAAGGCTTGCATCAAAATAAGCTGCGTACTTTAATTAAATTGGCATTGCAAACGGTTCGTAGCCAAGGTCTGCCAATGACGCTCTTTACCGCTGAGGATTTTGCGACCGTTGCCGATTTACCTTTAGTGTCCTTTAATTCATTCAATAATACAGCAAAAATTGCTGAAAATAATAAGTTAGAAACGGAAGATATTTTTTCTACGCTAGTTCAGCGTGTACCGGAAAACCAAGTAACGGAAAACCAAGTAACGGAAAACCAAGTACAAAAAGCCAATCCCTCTACTTATGATTGTTCAAAATTTGATGAAATAACTGATGAAATAAAGAGTCAAGCCGCTCAAAACGTTTATAACTTAACGATATTTGAGGCATTGGTGTTATTACATACCCCGCCCACTTATACCGATTCTGGGCAGCAATATCATTTATTAACCCAGTTAAGCGCGCGTACGCATGCCGCCTGTCAGCGTTTAATTATTGAAGAGTTGACCGCCCATCAGCTCAGTCTATTGTATCGTCGCCAGCAGTTACATCAACATAAAGCGCCAAAGTGCGCCCCTCAAAGTCCGACGACTGAGCAGTTATTTGCTGCCTTGCCGTTTAGTTTAACAGGTGCGCAAACTCGAGTAATGCAGGATATCACCGCTGATATGGCAACCTCAGTGCCCATGCTGCGCTTAGTGCAAGGTGATGTGGGCGCGGGTAAAACCTTGGTAGCGGCAGGTGCAGCAGGATTTGCGCTTGATAGTGGCTGGCAAGTAGCCGTCATGGCACCGACAGAGATATTAGCCGAGCAGCATTTAACCAATTTTAAGCAATGGTTTGAGCCATTGGGGATTGGTGTTGGTTGGTTAGCGGGTAAGCAAACAGCAAAACAGCGCCGCGAAGCGTTAACGGAAGTTGCCGACAATACCGTGCAAGTGGTTGTCGGTACCCATGCGCTGTTTCAAGAGCAAGTGCAATTTGCCAAATTGGGCTTAGTTATTATTGATGAGCAGCACCGATTTGGCGTTGAACAACGGATGGCGTTGACCAATAAAGGCGTCACGGGCAGCACGCCCCATCAGCTGATTATGACCGCAACACCGATTCCGCGCACGCTGGCAATGAGTGTCTACGGTGATATGGATACGTCCATTATTGATGAATTGCCACCGGGACGCACCCCGATTACCACCGTCACCATTGACCGCAATCGCCGTGATGAAGTTATTGAACGTATCGCGGTGAATTGTGCCGCAGGCAGGCAAGGGTATTGGGTGTGCTCGTTGGTAGAGGAATCGACCGCCTTAGATGCGCAGGCGGCTGAAGCCACTTACGAAGATTTAAATGAGCGCTTAGATATTCGTATTGGCTTAGTCCATGGCAAAATGAAAGCCGCTGATAAACAAGCTGTGATGCAAGCCTTTAAAGCAGGACAATTGGATTTATTAATTGCCACTACGGTAATTGAAGTTGGTGTTGATGTGCCAAATGCCTCGTTAATGGTTATTGAAAATGCCGAACGGTTGGGATTGTCGCAATTGCATCAATTACGTGGTCGTGTCGGGCGTGGCTCAACTAAAAGCTATTGTGTGTTGCTATATCAAACCCCATTATCAGAAACTGGCACGGAACGACTTAATGTGCTGCGTGAAAGTACCGACGGTTTTGTCATTGCCCAAAAAGACTTAGAGCTACGCGGTCCGGGCGAGCTATTAGGCAAACGGCAAACAGGTAATATTGGCTATTATTTAGCCGACCTGATTCGGGATGAGCAGTTGTTTGCGATAGCGCAGCGACTGGCAAGACACATTATCAGTAATCCTGAGCGTAAAGCTGATGTCAGCCAACTTATTCAGCGTTGGATGCCAGAGGCAAGCCGTTATACCAATGCTTAATTTGACCCATTAAACTTTTTATGCATTCAAAATATAATAACTGACAGCGGTAATTATTTAATTTTTATGATTTAACTTTAATTGTTGCGCTCAACTATAGAGACCCATTATGAGTGACTTTCAAGATCCCAATATTCAGAAAAACCCCAAAGCTCAGCAAGATTCTAACCCTGAGCGAACGCATGGAACTGAGTTACCGCCTGAAAATGAGCTGCCACCTTATCGCCAGCCTGATGCCAGCATAAATAAGTCATCGTCAAAATATCCGCTGTGGCTGATACCTGTCATCGTTGCCGTACTAGTCGTGGGCGTATTATTGGGTAAATATTGGGGCAGTAAGGATGCTGCGGTAACAGATGCGCCACTTGCGGTAAACGGTGTGAGTAGTACGCAGAACAAGGATGCCAGTGCGACTGCTGACACTCCTGAACAGACCGTATTATCCGTGGAAACGATACAGCCAAGCCAAGATAATATTGGCAATACCTTAAGCGCGGACGGGACGATTAGTGCCAAAGATATTGCTACTGTCAGTGGTAAGGTCAATGGCGTGGCAATCGAGCGTATCTTAGTGGAGGCAGGTCAGTCGGTCAAAGCTGGTCAAGTACTTGCCGTATTCGATACCGCTGCGTTGCAGCAGCAAGTTCTGCAAGCGCAAGCCGATGTGTCAGAAGCCGAGGCGACCCTTGCTAATGCACGTACGGATGCCGCGCGCGTGTTACCGCTCCTCGATATTGATGCCATTAGTAAACAAGAAGCTGACCGTTACCGCACCAATAAATTACAAGCGGAGGCATCCTTAGACGCGGCAAAAGCACGCCTGAATACGCAGCGATTGAACTTGAGCAATGCCAATGTGGTCGCCCCCGTTAGTGGCGTGATCAGTGAAAAACTGGCTGACGTAGGCATGGTTGCGGGTAGCGACCCTCTCTTTACGATTATTAAAGATGGCATTTTAGAATGGCAAGCGTCTATTGACCCCAAACTTATTGGCGAGGTGAAAGTGGGTACGCCGGTTAAAGTGAGCTTACCGAAAAATCAATCGGTGATGGGTGAGGTCAGCCGAATCGCACCGACAGCGGATAATAATCGCCAAATTACGATTTATGCCAGTTTAGTTGCCAATTCTGCTGCGCGCGCAGGCATGTATCAATCGGGCGAATTCCAATTGGGTAGTGCTAGTAAACAGGTCGTACCCAATAGTGCCATTGTCAGTAATGATGGCTACGATTATGTGATGCTGGTAACGGATATCAAAACCGAAAATGACACTACCAAAAACGACAATACCAACAATGCTAAAACCCAGACTGCTAAAAATGAAAATGCTAAAAACATCGGGCGTATCAAGCAGCTGCGCGTCACCCTTGGCGACCGTGTAGGCGATAATGTCACTATTAAAGAACCGATACCCGTTGACAGTAAAGTGGTGAAACAAGGTGGCAGCTTCTTAAACGATGGTGACTTGGTACGCGTTGTCGATAGCCCAGCGACGCAGGCACGCCCATGAATTTAAATGTGTCGGCTTATTCAATTCGGAATCCACTGGTTGCCATTTTACTGTTTGTCTTATTGACAATGGGCGGATTGTTTGGCTTTCGGCAAATGAAAGTCCAACAGTTCCCTGATATCGATTTGCCAGCGGTCGTGGTAACCGTGACGTTACCCGGTGCCGCGCCGTCGCAATTAGAAAATGACGTGGCAAAAAAGATTGAAAATAGGCTGACCAGTATTACCGGAATTAAGCATATTCGCAGTACGCTCCAAACTGGCGCGGCGACCATTGTGACCGAATTTGTGTTAGATAAAGACATTCAAGAAGCGGTCGATGATGTGCGTTCCGCCGTCGGTGAGGTGCGTGGTGATTTGCCTGCTGCGGCTAATGACCCGATTATTACTAAAGTCTCCACCTCGGGATTTCCGGTCGTTACCTATTCAGTCACTGCCGATAATATGAGCGTGGAGGATTTATCTTGGTTCGTCGATGACACGATTACCAAGCGCCTATCTGATATCCAAGGGGTAGGTGCGATTAGCCGTATCGGTGGCTTGGAACGGCAAATTACCGTGGCAGCTGATCCCATTGTGATGAGCGGTTTGCAACTTTCTATTGCGCAGCTGTCGCAGCAAATTGTAGGCATTCAACAAGATAGCTCAGGTGGTGAGGCAAAAGTTGGTAATACCACGCAGACGATTCGAGTTTTAGGCGCAGTCGAGCGGGCGCGTGAACTCAATGAGTTGCAAATCAACGTGCCGACTGGTGGTACGCAGACACTAGGGCAGATAGCGCAAGTGACCGATGGCGCGGCTGATCCCAGTTCTATCGCTAAGCTTGATAGCAAAACGGTGGTGGCATTTAACATCACACGTACGCGCGGTGCTAGTGAGGTTGAAGTCATGGCGCGGGTTGATGACGCGTTGGTGCAATTAAATAAAGACATGAGCAATATCAAAGTTGATAAAGTTTATGATCGCGCCACCCCGATTGCTGAGGATTATCAAGCATCATTACGGATGCTGATTGAAGGCGGTATCTTAGCCGTTATTGTAGTGTTTTTATTTTTGCGCAATATTCGTGCGACCATTGTTACCGCTGTTGCCTTGCCGTTATCCATTATTCCTACCTTTTTAGGGATGTATCTGTTCGATTTTAGTCTGAATATTATCTCGTTATTGGCATTATCATTGGTTATTGGGGTACTGGTTGATGATGCGATTGTTGAAGTCGAAAATATCATGCGCCATCTGCGGATGGGCAAGACGCCTTATGAAGCGGCGATGGAAGCCGCTGATGAGATTGGGCTTGCTGTTGTTGCCACCACTTTTACTTTAATTGCGGTATTTTTACCAACCGCATTTATGGGTGGGATTGTTGGGCAGTTTTTCCGTCAGTTCGGTTGGACAGCAGCGCTTTCGATTTTTGCCTCATTAATGGTGGCGCGTTTGATTACGCCGATGATGGCAGCTTATGTTTTGCGTCCAGAGAAAAAATATGTTGAAAAACAAAGCCGCCTAATGACGTGGTATCTGAAAATGGTCACGTGGACGTTACATCATCGTTGGCTAACGATGGGCGCTACTTTGGTATTATTTGTGGCATCACTAGGCTTGGTCAAACTGCTACCCACTGCTTTTATTCCTGATAATGATATTGACCAAACCCGTGTGGCGATTGAGATGACGCCTGATGTTGAGCTTGCCGATACGGAGCGCGTCGCCGCACTGGCAAGTGCGCGTATCATGACATTGCCTGAGGTCACCCATATATTTACGGCAGTTGGCGAAGGGCAAGCGTCAATGGGTTCAGATTCGAGTGGTGGGAAGGCAAAAAATATCGCAGGTTTAGATATAGTGCTTGTTCCCAGAAAAGAGCGTGGCTCTAAGCAAGAGATTGAACAGCGCATTAGCGCCATATTGGCAGATGTACCAAGTGCGCGCTTTACCGTTGGCTTATCTAGTGGCGGCGAGACTGGCTATAACTTCTCCTTGACCAGTACCAATCCACAAGTGCTCGAACAGACCGTCCAAAAAATCATGACTGATATTCGCGCCTTACCTATCGCAGGTGCAGTTACTAGCGATCGTAGTTTACCGCGCCAAGAATTGACAGTGACGCCTGATAGACTGGCAATGGCTGATAAAGGCGTTACTACTCAAGATATCGCCACCACATTACGTATTGCCACCGTCGGCGACTATGAGCAGCGCTTATCTAAACTTAATCTGGACACCCGCCAAATACCCATTGTGGTACGGCTACCGGATGTGGCGAAACAAAGCGTCAACCAACTCGAAGGTCTGTACGTGCCAAGCGCGCGCCCAGCCGGACAAGGTGTACGCGTCGGTGAAGTCGCCGCGCTCGACTTCGGCACAGGTCCTGCACAAATCAGTCGCCTAGATCGCGAGCGTGCTATCAGTATTACCGTGCAACCGGCAAATGGAGAGCTTGGCGAATTGGTGAAAGCCGTCAAAAACACCCCGACAATGCAAAAATTGCCAGCATCCATTACCATCATTGAACAAGGACAAGCGGAAAATATGGCAGAACTGTTTAGCGGTTTTGTCATTGCTATGTCAGTCGGTATTGTCTGTATTTTAGGGGTGTTAATCTTGCTATTCGGACGCTTGTTGCAACCCTTTACGATTCTTATGGCATTGCCATTATCAATCGGTGGCGCCTTTGTGGGCTTGGTACTTACCAAGAGTAGCTTATCGATGCCGTCGATGATTGGCTTTATTATGCTGATGGGTATCGCTACTAAAAACTCTATTTTACTGGTCGATTATGCGCTAATAGCTCAGCGGCGCGGGCTAGCCCGTTTTGACGCTATTATTGACTCCTGCCATAAGCGTGCGCGTCCGATCATTATGACCACCATTGCCATGGGCGCTGGCATGTTACCACTGGTTTTTGGTTGGGGCGAAGCAGATCCTACTTTCCGCCGTCCAATGGCGGCAGCTGTATTAGGCGGTTTAGTCACGTCAACCTTATTAAGTTTGGTGGTGATTCCAGTGGTATATACCTTGATGGACGATGTGTCTAACTGGTTTGCTAAATGGCTTGTTCCGCATGGTAAAGATAAGTCCGTGGCAAAAGATTCATAGCATTAATAGCGGGTTAATTTTCATAATCCACTAAGGCAATCACTGAAAATTATAAGTTTAAAGAAGATTAAAAATAAAGTAACGGTCTTCCTTTTTTGCCTTACCGTTTAAAAGTTATATATACATTGATTAATGACGACGTTATGAGCACTATCTATAGATCGATACTGTCATCACAACGGACGTGATTTAGGTGTTAAGGCGGTTTGCATTTTTGTCCAGGAATAACGGTATTTATGACTATGTCTGCATCCTTAAGTTCCTCTACAAAGGAATGTCGTTATGAGCTATTTTTCATTTAGTCGAACAACATCACTTTATCAAAAGCGGTTAGCGGCGCTGTTATTGCTGACAGGTAGCATCGTTAGTAGTCATGCTGCTATCTATTTACTTGAGCCTAATAACTCTAACGTACTTTTTGCTATTGATCACTTCAAAACCTCAACTAATACTGGCGGCTTTTACCATTTAACCGGACAGTTAGAATATGATAAGCGTGCGCAGACCGGCAATGTCTCACTTATTATTCCGATGAACACCTTAAGGACGGGAAATAAAGCGTTTGATATCAATTTAGCCAGTGCTGACTTCTTTGATATTATCCAATTTCCGTTAGCGTCTTTTGTGTCTACGCAGTGGCATTTCTCCAATGATAAAGGTCGCTCAGGTGTCACAAAAGTGGATGGTCTACTGACGTTACATGGAAAGACGAACCCAGTCACTTTAACAGCAACCAAATTTAACTGTTACCTCAGTCCTATCGTCAAAAAAACAGTGTGTGGTGGTGATTTTACGACGACGATTGATCGCAGGAAGTGGGATATTCGTAAATATACCTTGTTAGGTATTACGGAAAAAGTAACGTTAAATATTCAGATTGAAGCGGTTAGACAGTAGTTGTTATTTGCAGTTATTGGCTGATAAGATTTATGAGCGACCATAAAAAATGCCGAAACTTATGGTGATAAGTTTCGGCATTTTAGCGTCATGTTAAATAGTCAGTAAAATTATTCGACCGTCACCGATTTTGCGAGGTTACGTGGCTGATCGACATCGGTACCACGCATCACTGCCACATGATATGACAACAGTTGCACTGGCACACTGTAAACGATTGGCGCTAGCGTTTCACAAACATCAGGCACATACACCACATGCATACGCTCTTCGGCAAGCATTTTGCTCGATTCACTAGCAAAGATGAATAGCTCACCGTGGCGGGCATGGACTTCTTGCATATTGGCTTTAAGCTTATCAAACATGCTGTCTTTTGGCGCCAGTACGACGATTGGCATGTCTTTATCAACCAACGCTAAAGGACCATGTTTTAGCTCGCCTGCCGCGTAGCCTTCAGCATGAATATAGGAGATTTCTTTCAGTTTCAACGCGCCTTCTAGGGCGATTGGAAACTGGAGGCCACGACCTAAAAATAGACAGCTTTTTTTATCTTCAAAGCTTTCACTCATCGCTTTGATATCAGCATCAAGATGTAAGCTGGCATAAAGTTGACCCGGCAGTTTCTGTAGCTCACCAAGTAAAGTCGTTAAACGTTGATTATCAATACGAGATTGAGTCACACCGATTTTGAGTACCAATAGCATTAAGGCGGCAAGCTGAGTGGTAAAGGCTTTCGTTGAAGCCACGCCAATCTCAGGACCGGCAAGCGTTGGTAAGAAAATATCGGTTTCGCGCACTAACGATGACGTTGGCACATTACAGAGTGCTAAGCTAACCAATCCTGCTGGATTTTGCTTTTGTGTATCACGTAATGCCGATAAAGTATCCGCCGTTTCGCCCGATTGAGAAATGCAAATTACGAGCGAGTTATCGACCACAACGGGATTGCGATAGCGAAACTCACTGGCTACTTCAACAGAACAGGGTAGACGCGTCAGATTTTCAAACCAGTATTTGGCAACCATACCTGCATGATAACTGGTGCCACACGCAATCACTTGTACGTTACGAATAGCTGCAAGTTGAGTCTCGTGACGTTGTAAAAAGTCATCGCGTAGTTTTGATGTCTCAGCATTATCAATTGCCATTTCAAGGGTGCGCGCAACCGCATCTGGCTGCTCATAGATTTCTTTGAGCATATAATGCTTAAATTCGCCTTTATCCGCGTTGTACTGCTTGGCATCAATTTCGTGAATTTGACGGCTGACTTCAACGCCATCAGCGTAGACAGTAATGCTGTTGCGTGTTAATTTGGCAATATCACCTTCTTCTAAATACATGAAGCGATTGGTCACTGGTAGCAGTGCCAACTGATCTGAGGCAATAAAATTCTCCCCAATACCCACGCCAATCACCAACGGTGAGCCAAGACGAACAGTAATCAGTTCTTCAGGGCTATCGACATGAATAATACCGAGAGCAAAGGCACCATGTAGTAGTGGGATAACGGCACGAACGGCTTCTAATAAATCAGGCGTTTGCTTATAAAGATCATTGATTAAATGGGCGACCACTTCAGTATCGGTTTGCGAAGTGAATTCATAGCCTTTGGCAATCAGCTCTTCTTTAAGCTCAGCATAGTTTTCGACAATACCGTTATGTACTACCGCAATTTTCCCAGACACGTGCGGATGCGCATTGCGTTGTGCAGGCTCGCCATGGGTTGCCCAGCGTGTATGTGCAATACCGATATGCCCATCAAAAAATTCTGGGTTTACTGCAACCGCATCGACCAATGCTTGCACTTTACCCACTTGGCGCTCACGATGGAGCTCGCCATCACGGATGACGGTCAGACCCGCCGAATCATAACCTCGATATTCAAGACGTTTTAAACCTTCAAGTAAGATATTGGCAATATTACGCTCAGCAACTGCGCCGACTATTCCACACATGGCTAACCCTTAAATTAAAATATATTCTATGATATAAATGAGTATATAACTGCGCACTCATTAAATAAATGTTGAGCTAATATTCTCAGCTCACTAATAGCAATAAGCAGCACCACAAAAGAATTGCCGCGCCGCTTATGGTTTTTTAAATATTTCTGACGATAACTGACTATTTCTGAGTTTTAGTTGGGCGCACATAGCTGCTTTTAGCCGTTTGTCTGGCACGACCAAATGCAAGAGAGTGGGCATCAACATCTTTAGTAATCACTGAACCTGCCGCAATGGTTGCTGTGTTATTAATGGTTACTGGCGCGACTAAGCTTGAATTAGAACCCACAAAAACATTATCTTCAATAATAGTTTGCGATTTATTTATGCCGTCGTAATTACAGGTAATTGTTCCTGCACCAATATTCACGCCAGTACCAACAGTCGCATCACCAATATAGCTCAGATGATTGACCTTGCTACCTTTACCAATGGTTGATTTTTTAATCTCGACAAAATTACCTACCTTACTGTTATCAGCAAGTATTGTATCAGGGCGCAAATGTGCAAAAGGTCCAATATCCACGCCAGCCCCAATCGTGGTGTTATCAATCACGCAATATGGTTTGATATAGCAGGCATTACCAATATGAGCATTTTTAATCACACAACCGGCTTCGATATACACGTTATCGCCAAGGGTGCAATCTCCTTCAAACACAACGTTTACGTCAATAAAGACATCTTGTCCCGCGTTTAAGCTGCCGCGAATATCAACCCGTGTAGGGTCTGCAAACTGTACGCCTGCCACTTGTAAATCAGCAACCAGTTTACTTTGCCATGAGCGTTCTAAATTGGCAAGCTGTTGCCGATTATTCACACCTTCAATCTCAAACGCATGCTCAGGTTCAATAGCGGCAATAGTAATGCCATCAGCAACTGCCATTTTAACGATATCGGTCAAATAGTATTCTTGTTGGGCGTTGTCATTGGACAATTCAGGCAAATATTTATGCAATAACGCATTATCGACGCAATAGATACCGCTATTAATTTCGGTGATTTGTTGCTCGTCACTGCTGGCATCTTTTTGCTCAACGATAGCGACGATATCACCAATCTCGTTGCGCTTAATGCGACCCAAGCCAAACGGCTCATTTACAGTTAACGTGAGCATCGACATACCTGCAGTATTCGCGCTTTGTAATGCTGCCAACGTTTGACCACTAACTAAAGGCACATCACCATATAAAATTAAGCTTTGACCCTCGGCTGGCAACTGTGACAAAGCCATTTTTACAGCGTGACCAGTTCCTAGTTGTTCAGTCTGCGCCACCCAAGTAATCGGTAAATGCGCATACTGATTATCGATGACTGTTTGTACTTGTTCGCCACCAAAGCCATAAACGACAATAGTTTCATCCACAGTAAGTTGTTGACAAGTATCTAGTACATGACCAAGTAAGGGTTTGCCTGCTAAGGTTTGTAATACTTTCGGCTTAGCCGACTGCATACGTGTGCCTTTACCAGCTGCAAGTATAATGACGGAAAGTGAAGATGTCATAAAAGCTCTACAATCAAGAAGTTATAATTATTAACAGCCTTAATTTTAAAAATAGGAAAACTGTTAATCGAAAATTATTACAATAATTGCCTACAATTATAGCGCAAATGTTGAGAGAAAATATACTCAATCATTGTCATAGAATTGTTTACATTTCTATAAGCGCATGGCTAATATAACCACTATCCATACCGCCCCTGCCATGATACCGGCGATGATATCATCGAGCATAATACCTAAACCACCCGCCACCTTTTTATCCGCCCAGCCAATCGGTGGCGGCTTAACAATGTCAAAAAAGCGAAATAAAATAAAAGCGCTAATGAGCCCTAGCATGGCTACCGGTTGCGATATGTTTTGCCAAAAACCATCCTGAGCAAAGCCAAGATAAGAAAATGGTAACAAGGTAATCCATATGCCCGCCCATTCATCCCAAACAATATGCGGATTATCATGACCGCCCATTAGGTCAGAAGTTCGACCGCAAATCCAAACGCCAATGACACAAGATAAAATCGTGATGATGAAAAACGGTACAAATCCCAAGCTCATCAGTAGAATAGCAGCGATTAAGCCGCCAACTGAACCCCAAGTCCCCGGCGCACGACGCGGTAAGCCACTACCCAAACCAATACCGAGCCAATAGACGATACGATCCAACCCGCTAGCATGGGCGGGTAGTGGCGGGCAATCATTGGCTTTGCGGATATCGGGTTTAATCAAATTATCAGTCATATATTAGCCTGTAAAATGTTGATAGCCTGTCAGTGTAGGGAAGATGGGAAAAGGAGTAGGTTGTTGAGCCGTGACGGCTTGACCTTGATAAAATAAAGTAGGGGTTAGTGACAGCGAATTGTTGCTAAGAGAAGATGGGTTATGTAGCGCCACCACTTCACCGATACAAGTCACAGGAGTGTTGCTGACTGGAGGTAAAAGATGCGCAGGCAAGGTAAATGCCAATTCGTAATCATCACCGCCCGTTAATTGACCCTGTAAGCGTTCGGCTAAATCAACGCGAGATAACGGCTTACTGGTTGGCAATTGCTCAAGGTTAAGACGCATACTGACAGCGCTTTGCTTGCAAACATGACCTAAATCTTGATAAAGCCCGTCTGAGATATCAATCATTGCCGTTGCGCCCATTTTTGCCAGTGCTGCGCCCAATTGAATACGTGGGGTTGGCATATGCAAGCGATGGGCAAGCTCAGCGCCAATCTCATTATCCGGATGCTGCAACGCATAAGCGGCATCACCAAGCGTCCCTGAGACATACACCTTATCACCGACTTGTGCACCTGAACGGTACACTGCTGGCGTGTTTGCAGTTAATAATCCTTGCGCACTAATACTCAATATTAACGACTCATTGCGCGTGGTATCGCCACCGATAAGCGTCACGCCAAATAACTGACAGGCGTGAAATAAACCGTTAGCAAATTCGGTCAGCCATTGCTCATTGGCAAGGCGCTCAGGTAATGCCAATGCCAGCAAAATACTATGCGGCGTCGCACCCATCGCAGCCAAGTCGGATACATTAACCGCGACCGCTTTATAACCAATGGCAAATGCCAGCTTATTAACTTCCGCCCAATCGGCACTAAAATGCCGACCTTGTACCAAGGTATCAATACAGCTGACCAAGCGCGCCCCTAACGGTAGCGCCATCACTGCAGCATCATCACCAATACCTTTTTCAATACTGTGCTGATTACCATTGGCGAGGGCGCTATCAACTTGTAGCTTTAAGAATATGTGCTCAATCAGCTCAAATTCAGTCATGACTAGTCGTTGCTTTCTTGAGCATTGCTATCTTGATCACCCGTATCTTTCGCTGCTGCCACTAATTCTTTGATATTAGCATTAGCTTGGTTTGGGCGGTTACGTTTTACGGTAGTACTATTCGCACTAATACGCGGTTTTGTTGAAGCGCTATCAATCACGTCATCAGCCGTATGTTCAGGCGTTGCTACTTTAGCAGCAGTTGGCTTCGCTACAGGCTTTTGCGAAGTGCGTAAATTGGCTTTGGTGTCTGCTTCCACTTCTACTGCGCGTAGCTCAATTGCCATTCTATCGAGCACAGCATTTATCAATTTATGGGCGTCAGTGGCACCAAAATGATTATTCAGCTTCATCGCTTCATCAAGTACGACTTTATAAGGAATCTCTAAGCGGTTTTGTAGCTCATACGCACCAACCAATAAAATGGCGTGCTCAACGGTATCCAGTTTATCGATTTCGCGATCTAGATGTTGACTAATCAAGGCGTCTAGCGCTTCAATCTGCTCTGGAATATCACGCATCATGTCATGATAGTAGCCAATATGTACGGTATGCATGGCGTTGGTTGCGCGCGTACGAGCAGCGATATCATGCGGGGCGTTGTCTTTCCAGCCAAGCTTACCCGTCGTATCAAAGCGGCGATCCGTCATCAACCATTCATACAGACCTTGCAGAGCAAAGCGTCGTGCCTTACGGATAGCGGTGTGACTGGTCTTATAAGAAGACTCACTCATATCGAAGTTTTGGTCACCCGCACTGCTGCTTGCAATACCAACAGCATTGGTAGTATCAGAGGTGGTTTGTGCGGTTTTCGCAGCGCTAATGGCGCGCTTGAGTTGGTCAGTCATAGGGGGTCAATACCTGAGTGTCGAAATGATGTTTTTAAATAGTGTTTTAACAAGAGTCTTTAAATAAAATACAACGAAAAATATAAAGCATAAACGGCTAATAAATATTGCCAGCCGATTATTAATGCTTAAGCGCTGCAAACATTTGCTACAGCGCTCATGAACATTTTAAATTTAATAACTGCTTAAAATAATGCCCGCTTAAATAAAATTAAGCAATGTCGCTACTGTCATCGATATCTAATTGTGACAATACCGCAATCATTTCTAGCACCACCATCGCGGCTTCCGAGCCTTTATTACCGGCTTTTGTACCTGAGCGCTCAATCGCTTGCTCAATGCTGTCAGTGGTCAATACGCCATTGGCTACCGGAATATTATAATCGGTCGCGACATTGCTTAAGCCTTTCGCAGATTCACTTGCGACAAAGTCAAAATGCGGCGTGCTGCCACGAATAATCGCACCTAAAGCAACGATAGCATCAAAACGATCGGACTCAGCAGCGCGCTGAGCAACTAATGGCAACTCAAACGCACCCGGTACACGAATAACGGTAATATTGCTACCCAATACGCCATGACGGAGTAGCGCATCGATTGCACCGTCAACCAAGGACTCAACGACAAAACCATTAAAACGCGCCACTACGATACCAATACGGGCATCGGCATTTTGATGAAGATTACCATCGATATGGGTGACGGCACTGCGCTGCTGTTGTAAATTTGACATAAAGATACCTTTGGTTCTAAGTAGACATTATCGATTAGAGTAAATGGTTATTTTTTTGAATATTATAATAGATAACTGAGTGAAAATAAGTGCTTAGCGCTATGATAACATTTTTTCTAATGCTGTTTTTGTTTTACAAGCGCATCTGAATGCCTTGTGCTGCCATATAGTGTTTGGCTTCCATAATCGTGTGCTCGCCAAAGTGAAAAATACTGGCAGCCAGCACCGCATCCGCGCCACCTTGTAACACGCCATCGGCTAAATGTTGTAGATTGCCAACGCCACCTGAGGCAATCACTGGTACATTCACTTGACTGGTAATTTGCTTCATTAATGGCAAGTCATAGCCTTTTTTGGTACCGTCACCATCCATAGAAGTGACCAGTAATTCACCTGCGCCAAGTGCTGCCATTTTGATTGCCCACTCAACGGCATCAATGCCAGTTGGCTTGCGACCGCCGTGAGTAAAGATTTCCCAGCGCGGCATAAGAATGCCATTCACTGTAATGTCAGCCACGCGCTTAGCATCAATGGCGACCACGATACATTGGTTGCCAAATTTTTGTGCCGCTTCGCCAACAAATTCTGGGGTAAATACGGCAGCTGAGTTAATCGCCACTTTATCTGCGCCCGCATTCAGCAAGTTACGGATATCATCGATTTTACGGACACCACCGCCCACTGTTAACGGCACAAATACCGTTTCTGCCATGCGCTCGACCGTATGATAGGTGGTATCGCGTGCGTCACTGGTTGCAGTAATGTCCAAAAAAGTAATCTCGTCAGCGCCTTGCTCGTTGTAGCGCCTTGCCACTTCGACCGGATCGCCAGCATCTTTAATATCGACAAATTGCACGCCTTTAACCACGCGACCGTTATCGACATCCAAACAAGGGATGATACGCTTTGCTAACATAGGGGTTTTCACCTTATAATCAATTCATTCTATAGGACAAGTGTAGCAAAATCATCGCCATATCAGGCAGATTTTCGCCAAATTAACGCGCTTTTAGATAAAGTTCTGGCATTCGTGCTGTATTTGTCGCGATTGCCGTCATTACTACCATTGAAACTTGTAGTTATTACTGTCTACATTTATTCTTATTTACCTTTCCATTTACCTTTTTAATTGTCATAAGTGAGATGTCATGTCTGTTTATACCCAGTTAACCGATGCCCAATTTGCCGAATTTTGCCAACGTTTTGGCGTGGCGTTTGCTCGTGCCATTCCTATTACTCAAGGTATCAAAAACTCTAACTGGTTTATTCAGACGACAGACGATAATGAGGGCGAGCATTCTTATGTCTTCACGTTATTTGAAGAGCGTCCGCCAAGTGATATCGAAAAAATGGCAGTGATTCTTAATCAATTGGTGGGCAAACTACCCGTAGCCGCACCAATGGCATTGGTTGACGGTAAGGATAAGAGCTATGTGATTCATTATGATAATAAAGCCATTACCCTCGTGCCGTGTTTGAGTGGTGCACATCCGCAGCAAACCACCGAAACCATGTGTGCGGATATGGGCGCAGCATTAGCCGTACTCCATGAAACGTTGCAAGCATTGCAGCCAAGCGAAGACTATGGCGTGGCGCTATATCCGTGGAATGAGGTGCGCGACCGCGAAATCCAGTTCATGCCAAGCGATGAAGCCAAGCTGATGCTTGTTATTTGGCAATCTTATAGCGATTTGCCGCTCGATACTTTGCCAAAAGGCTTATGTCATCTCGATATGTTTGCCGATAACACCTTGTGGCATTTAGACGACAATAACGAAACTTTGAGCGGATTGCTCGATTTTACCGAAGTCAGTGTCGAGCATTATGTGATGGATATTGCTATTACTATTAATGACTTTTGCACCACGTGGGGCGATGCTGAGCAGGGCGAATCGGTTGATTTTGACCGCCAAAAAATGGCAGCATTTTTACAAGGCTACGAGTCAAAACGCACTTTGAATACGGACGAAAAGCAAGCCCTACCAGTCATGTTGGCGAAAGCGGCAGTGATATTTTGGCTGCTACGTCTCAACGTCATTCATTACAACCGTACCGAAGGGCGCACGGGTGATAACATTATGGTTAAGAATCCTGACCTGATGAAACGTCTGGCTGCTTATCATTGGTCGCATGTCGAAAAAGCGTGATATTTATTCAATAAGCTCAACCTGCTTAATAAAATCAGCTTAAGGGATTATAAAGTAAAAAAAGCAAATAACAGCGGCAAATGACAATAGCAATGTGGCGTATTGCCGTCAAAGGTGGCGAGCACTCTATCTCTAAAAGGAATTTACCATGACCGATCAAATCGATAATTGGCACAAACTGGCGCGCTACGATACTAATATACAAGGTGAACTTCACGCGAATTTGCTGCGAAATAATGATATCAAAGTATCCGTGCAAGCATTAAGTAGCCTGCCCGGTATGAATTCAGGTGCCGTATTATGGGTGCAAGATACTGATTTGGCACAAGCGCAGCGTATTTTGTCAAGCATTAATACTAATCTTAATGATGCTGACCTTAATAATATTGACAGCACCATCATACTCGATGGTACGAAAGACGAGAGTATAGTAGACAATATAACGACTGACGATAATGGTCATAATATTAATAAAGGCGGTAATGCATAAATGTGTCAACTTTTAGGAATGAACTGTAATACCCCAACCGATATAGGCTTTAGTTTTGCTGGATTTCGTCGTCGTGGTGGCATGACAGATAGCCATGAAGATGGCTTTGGCATTGCATTTTTTGAGCGCAGCCATTGTCCATCGAGTAATGGTAATAGTAACGGCAATACGAATAATGAAGAGTCGCAAAATGCCTCAACCGGTTTGCGTTTATTCCATGATAACCGCCCTAGCCATTTATCCCCCGTTGCTGATTTGGTCAATAATTATCCTATTAAAGCCATGAATGTCATTGCCCATATCCGTAAAGCAACGCAAGGACAAAACTGTTTGGCAAATACCCATCCCTTTACCCGTGAAGTGTGGGGCGAGCAGTGGGTATTTGCGCATAATGGGCAGATGAATAAAGAATTCATTAAACGCTGCCAGCGCTTGCAAGATAACGGTAATGCCTCGCACTGCCAACCCGTTGGTTCAACCGATTCGGAAATGGCGTTTTGTTACCTGATTAATCGCTTAAAAAGCAGTTTTAAAACCCGCCCCGATGAACAAACGTTATTTAATTTCTTAACCACCCAATGTCGATATTTGGCGGCAAATGGCTTGTTTAATTGCTTGATATCAAATGGCAGTTGGCAGTTAGCGTACGCTGGTAGCTTATTGTTTTATCTCACGCGCCAAGCACCGTTTGGTGAAGCAAAATTGGCTGATGATGATTTAGCCATTAATTTTGGCGATGTGACCACTGATAAAGACAAAGTGACCATTATTGTTACTGTTCCGCTCACTGAAAACGAAAAATGGCAGCAGCTAGCCGTTAATGAATGCTTGATTTTTCAAGATGGCGAAGTTCTCTATAAAGACAGTCCAAGCCAGCGTAAGTTTTTGAGTATTGAGGAAGGAATTGCGATTGCACGGGCGGTTGGGGCGAGTGTTTAATGGTAGCTTACAAGGGTAACACTCATGAATAATATTAAAGATTTTTATGTTTTGCGTTATTCTATCGTTAAAGAGGAACCCACACTTATTGAAACGAAAAATCTCCCAGAGCTTAAAGGTGACACTATTTTATCAACCCTTTTATCAGGATATTCATGGGAGACAAGAGGGGTTAGTTATGCGTTTATAGGTTTTTCTAAGGAGGTTATAGACGACTCGATATTTTACGTTGGTAAAATTGCTAAACTGAAAAAAGCGCAGCTTGGTGTTAAAACTTCTGAAGATATAGTCGAGCAGGAAATAGATGACTGGAAAGCAGTTATTCTTATAGTAGATACTAAAAATCAGTTTATTTTTGCTAGAAAAACCTCTTTATTTGGTGATGTATCTCAGATATGTAATTCAATACAAATAGGAATTAATAAAGTAGTCATTCCTGAATATAACTACAAGGTATTCGTTGAACCTGTTCCTTCTAAAGGTAAGTTTTGGGAAATTGTAGATAATAGCGCAAAAATTTATAGATTAGAGTTGATGATGATATCTCCTAATATTATGGAGACAGATAAAACAGCTCGTGCGGCTCTTGAGAATATGAAAAATTTATTTAATCAAGAGAAGACAATTATAAAGATGGAAAATTCAGCAGGAGAGCTTATTATTCCGTATGAGCCTATTGACGGTTACGTGAATTATATTGAAGAGGGCGAGGGAAAGTGGGAGCTTGTAACAGATGATCATAAAACAAAAAAGAAGAAAAAATATAATAGTGACGGAACTCCAGAAATTTTAGAGGTTGATACCGAGGAATTAGAAAAAAATAATTTAGAAATAATGGATACTAAGCAGCTAGAGCTATATGAACTTAGTATATCGCGTACGAATAAATTTCTTTTAAATATCAAGGACTATATCAAGGGTAAAGTGAGAACGCTTTGAGGAATCTTTTAATGGTCTTTATAGTCAGCTTAATACTTGTTGCTATAATTAACTATATAGCGATGGTTCAATATCTTTGTATGTTGTTAGACAATATTACTCCATATCAAAGTGCTATCACTATATTGATTACCACTATTTCTCTATTTATTTATAACCACATAGATACAATCATCAAAGATATACCTGAGGTTCTAAGAGATACAAAAAAAGATTTATATAATAGCGCTATAGACAGTTTAACAGCACTTAAGAATGAAATAATATCCAATCTTATACTAGCCGTTAGTATTCTACTGGTAAGTTATATTGTAAATAATCTGAAATTCTTTTCATGTAATATTAATTACACCTCAGCCAACCTGAATTTATTGGCTACAATATTTTTTTCGCTAACTTTAATTTATATAATTTTTGATCAGATATCTGCTTTTAAGTTTTCAAGTGAATATCGTTCTTTGATAAAAAAGGGTTAATAGCGTGTTGATAGAGTTAGGTTATGAGAGAGTAGCTACACTAAATAAACCCCACAACAGCGCTTAAACTTCTCTCCAGACCCACAAATACACGGCTGCTTTTGGCTCACGGTCATGTCAACCGTTGGGTCAAGGAAATACCATCGTTCATTTTTCTGATTAGCAGATTTGTCGGTTATTTTTACAAAAGCAGATAGTTCATGATGCGCTTGCAACCCATGTTCAGTATTGTAGAACGCTTTAAATTCAACTTGCGCGCGTCGTTTGCCCAGCTTTGGCGTATGTTTTACTATCTCTAATCCTGCCCAATCAGTCTCTTTTGCCCATGATGATATCGATTCAATATCGAGCAAAGTTTGTTGCGCAGGGAAGGTGGTTTTAACAATATAATCTGGTTTAATCAATACAAAAGCACTATAACGGCTGCGCATCAAACGTTCTGCGCTGTCTGCCTTTATGCCATCTGTTTTATCAATATTGTCATGATAGTCCTGACAGCAGTTTTTATAAGACAACAGTGTGGTTGCCGCGTCTGTTGGATTGATTTGGCAAGGGCAGGTTAGGGACGCATTGATAGACATCAGTAGGACTCGTTTTTAAAATAAAATATGACGGTTCAAGGCGATTAATAGTGCAAGCTATCTATTCAAATTATCTATTAAATCAGGTAGCACGCCAACCTTAAGCTGTGCCCAATGAGTTGGGTCGCGCAATTGCTCCCAAAACGGTGCAAAAGGTGGCGCGGCATACACCAATAATGCCAGCAGCACATACAATAATAGATACCACTGTTTATCTTTATGTTGATAAAACTTCATGGCGGTGCCTGATGAGCGTTTCAGCGTCATCCCCGATAAATTCACGCTATACATCTCGTCAAGCGACAAATGTACCATCGCGCCACCAAATAAGAACAGCCCATAAAACCAGCTGATAGACAGCGGATTATGCAAGCCGTAATAGTTCAAACACGTCAGCCCCAGCCCCAAGATTGCCATATACGGTACCGAATGAATCACACCGCGATGCACCGTCATGCTAGTGAATAAGCGGAAGACCACATAACGCATAAAGCCGTAACCTGCCAGCCATAAAGCAATCAGCGCCACCAAGCTCAGCTCACTACGCCAATGCATCACCAAGCCAAATGCAAAGATAAAGGAGGCAATATTGAAGCCAAGCTTAATCGGCGTTGAATTATCAGAATCCAAATCGGGTAACAAGCCGCCTATCGTACCCAAAGCGACACACATCAAAAATCCTGAATCATTAATCAATCCGGCTTTGTACACCGTCAAGCCAAGTACGCCACTGACTGCAAATGCGCCATTTAAGTGGGTATTAAAATTTGCCATAAAAACTTACCATAGACCAGTCGCCAAGCGGAAAAAAAGCGCACTATGATACCATGAGTCACCACGCCAAATGCATAGAGATTGATATCATAGAAACCACACGACCCGTAGAGATTGTCATCATGAACGATACTGTTCCACCAACTCCATCATTCACCACTCCTAAAGCGTCACTTGATTTAAGCTTTGCTGCGATTGACTGGCAAGCGCCATGGATGGCACATATCAGCCACTTACGCTTTCTTAGTGAGAGGGTACAAAATCTAAGCAATCGTACAGAGTGTTCGGCTAAAAATGTGGAAGCGCAAAAGATTGATAAAGCGGAGTCTGATAAAAATTCTGGTAAAAGCAGCACCGTTATTGCTGACTTATTGAATACTGGAATGTGTCAACAAGCTGAGAGAACCCAGCATCAGCCACAGACCAAACTGTTACTAGCCAAATCGATATTAAATAATCAAGCGCATACCTTAAAATTTGTAGCGCAAGATGATTTGCCAGAAGGCATAGGCTATGAGCATTTTATTGGCACGACAGGCAATATTCCGACCCGTGAAAATTTGCATGATTTATTTAATGGCAGTATTTGGCTGACCTTTCCAAAAACCAAAGCCTTGCTGAATTATCATCATATGCTTGAAATGGCTGCGCAAAGTACGAACGCTATTGATAGTCCAAAAAATCCCCGAGGGCGAGTACGCGATACCATTACGGTATTTGATGAAAATGGCGCGATATTGGTGACGTGTGAGCCAGATATTGGTACGGCATTGATTGATTTTAATTGGCAAAACAGTTTGGTTGCGCCGCGTGCTGAGTGGGATAACCCATTGGCGCCACGTAATGATGCCAAGGCGGCAGTATATATTTTTGGTCATGCCTTGCTGGAGCAGCTTATCGAGCCGCGTAAAACCTTATGCGCCCATAGCGTGGTGTTGAACGTGTCGCCCGATTTCTTTACGCAAGCCTTGCCTGAACGGATAGCGCAGATAGATACGCTGCTGGCAGAACATATGCATCATCTACTCTCGCAAGAAGCGGTTACGCCGCGTCAGCTTGCTCCCTTACCGATATTGGGCGTGCCGCATTTTTGGGCAGACAATGTTAATCCTGAATTTTACAGTGATAGCCGAGTCTTTCGTAGTGGTCGCCGTACTTCCCTATAAGTCGGACGCCCGTATAAATAGCTACCTCTTTTAACTATAGATTATTGCTTAGGTACTAACTCTCTGTTTCGTTTACTGTTTTGCCACCATTCGTTAAGCAGTTAGGGTTAACAACTGTGCGCTTATTTGCTATGGTAAAAGGACGCTTTTATCGATTGAAATGGTTTTTATGGCGTTTATTAATGCGCTTGTGAGTAGCGTTATCTAAGGAAACCGGTTTTAATATTATTGATTTTCTCTTCAAGAAGCTATTTAGCCACCTGTTATACCGATAGACCTAACTTAATCTATAGCATAAATAAGGAAGCTACCATGAGTGACATTTTTAACGTAAAAGATACTCTAACCGTCGCTGGCAAGGAATATGCCTACTATAGTTTACCGACATTGGCAAAAACCTATCCGCATATCGAAAAACTGCCATTTTGCATGAAAATTGTACTGGAAAACTTGCTACGTAATGAAGATGGTGGACAGTCGGTGGGTAAAGAGCACATCGAAGCCGTCGCGAATTGGGATGAGGGCGCTGCCCCATCGCAAGAGATTGCTTTTATGCCCGCGCGCGTGGTGCTCCAAGATTTTACGGGTGTGCCATCGGTAGTGGATTTGGCGGCAATGCGTGATGCGGTGGTCAAGTTGGGTGGTAAAGCCGAGCAAATTAACCCTTTTATCCCGAGTGAATTGGTCGTTGACCACTCGGTACAAGTCGATGTTTATGGTCGCGAAGATGCGCTCGATTTAAATAAAAAAATTGAGTTTCAGCGTAATAATGAACGTTATGAATTTTTACATTGGGGCAGACAGGCGTTTAAAAACTTTGTCGTCGTACCACCAGCAACCGGTATTGTGCACCAAGTGAATTTGGAATATCTAGCGCGCGTGGTCATGGCAGCTGCCGTTGATAATGGCGATGGGGTCGAGCTGACCGCTTACCCCGATACGGTTTTTGGTACGGACAGTCATACGACTATGATTAACGGTATTGGCGTGCTTGGTTGGGGCGTTGGTGGTATCGAAGCGGAAGCAGCAATGCTCGGACAACCGTCGTCGATGCTGATTCCACAAGTCGTTGGCTTTGAGTTGACAGGACAGTTGTCCGAAGGCGTTACCGCGACTGATTTGGTACTGCGCGTTGTTGAGATGCTCCGCGCGCATGGTGTGGTGGGTAAATTTGTCGAATTTTATGGTGAAGGCTTAAACAATATGCCGCTTGCTGATCGTGCCACCATTGCCAATATGGCACCAGAATATGGCGCCACTTGTGGTATTTTCCCGATTGATCAAATCGCCATTGAGTATCTGCGCCTATCTGGACGCGATGCGGCGCAAATTGAACTGGTGGAAAAATACGCCAAAGCTCAAGGTCTCTGGCATGATGCTGATACAGAAGATGCTTGCTATTCAAGTAAGCTTCATCTGGATTTAGCCACGGTTCAGACCTCACTTGCCGGACCAAAATTGCCGCATCAACGCATCAATTTAGCGGATATGCATAAAAGCTTTAGCTCCACTTTAGAGACCATGACTAAAGATCGTAAGGCTGCCATTAAAGGTAAAGATCGCTTTGAAGAAGAAGGCGGCAAGCAAGCGCAGGCGAAATCGTTAGCGGCTGAACCAAGCGCCTTTTGTGATGTCACGAGTAATTTTTGTAGCATCGTTGATATTAATGATGAAGAATACAATTTGCGTGATGGGGCGGTGGTTATCGCGGCGATTACTTCCTGTACCAATACCTCCAATCCAGCGGTTATGATTGGCGCAGGACTGGTCGCTAGAAATGCCGCCGCAAAAGGGCTAACCGCTAAGCCGTGGGTAAAAACCTCCCTTGCACCCGGTTCAAAAGTCGTCACCGATTATCTTGAAAAAACCAAACTCATGGACGAGCTGGAAAAAATTGGTTTCTACTTGGTGGGTTATGGCTGTACCACTTGTATCGGTAACTCAGGACCCTTGCTTGAAAGTATCGAAAAAGGCATTGAAGAAAATAACTTGGTCGCCGCTGCCGTATTATCCGGAAACCGTAACTTTGAAGGGCGCATTCACTCTCACGTGAAAGCCAATTATTTAGCATCTCCGCCATTAGTGGTCGCTTATGCGCTGGCAGGTACGGTAGATATCGATATGACTACCCAACCATTGGGTCAAGACCGTGAAGGCAACGATGTCTTCTTAAAAGATATTTGGCCAACGTCTGCAGAGATTAACGAGCTGATTGCTAATAATATTGATGCCGAAATGTTCCATAAAAACTACGGTGAAGTATTTAATGGTAGCAAGGAATGGAATGCGATCGCCTCTCCCGACAGTCAACTTTATCCATGGAGTGAAGCGTCAACGTACATTCAAAATCCGCCCTTCTTTGAAGGTATGACCATGGAACCAGAAGGTATTCCTGATATTGAGAATGCGCGCATCCTTGGTATGTTTGGCGATTCTATTACCACCGACCATATTTCACCTGCGGGCAATATTGATGCGGATTCTCCTGCTGGCTTGTACTTGCAATCACGCGGTGTGATGGAAGCGGACTTTAACAGTTATGGCTCACGTCGTGGTAACGATGCCGTCATGACACGCGGTACTTTTGCCAACATTCGTATTAAAAATCTCATGATGGATGGTAAAGAGGGCGGTTATACCTATTACTTTAAAGGCGATAAAGCTACCCTGAAAGATGGTAAGCAAATGGCTATCTATGATGCGGCAATGAAGTATAAAGAAGACAAGCGTCCGCTCGTGGTGCTCGGTGGCGACGAATATGGCTCAGGCTCGAGCCGTGATTGGGCAGCGAAAGGTACGATTTTACTAGGTGTTAAAGCCGTACTAACGGGCTCCTTTGAGCGTATTCACCGCTCTAACTTAGTCGGTATGGGCGTGTTGCCATTAACCTTTAAAGAAGGTGAAAATGCGCAAACCCATAAGCTCGATGGCTCCGAAGTATTAAGTATTACCGGACTCAATAACGGTGAAAGTAAAACGGCAACTGTTACTGCCACGCGCGCTGATGGTTCAACAGAAACCTTTGAAGTCAACGTCATGCTCCAGACGCCAAAAGAGCGTGAATACGTCCGTCATGGTGGCGTACTCCATTATGTCTTGCGTCATCTAGCCAGTGACAGCATCAATGCCTCATAAGACATGTTAACTTCTTTTAGTTGAAGAAAAGCCCAATCGTCATGATTGGGCTTTTTATTGGATGATATAATCAAACTGTTATTTCAAAGTATTTTTATCTTAAAACTATTCTGCAGCCAAACTGAGTACACCATGACCCGACGCGACCTAATTACCTTTTTCACCTTATCTTTTATGTGGTCGCTGTCTTTTATATTCTATCGTATCGGTGTGCCTGAGTTTGGCTCGTTAGCATTTGCCAGCCTGCGGGTGGTATTGTCGGGGTTGACCATGTTGGTTTTTGTGCTGTTAAACGCAAAAAATCGCCAAGGTATTCGTGAAAATTACAAAGTGCTTGCCGTGGTTGGCTTACTTTCTGCTGCCATTCCGTTTGTCCTGTTTGCTTTTTCAGCACAGACCATCAACGCTGGTGTATTGGCGGTGCTCAATGCGTCTGTACCCATGATGAGTGGCTTTATTGCCAGTACTTTTTTTAAAGATAAACTGTCTAAAAAACAAATTATCGGTTTGATTATTGGTATTGTGGGCGTTTTTATTTTAATGAGTGAAAGCTTATTTACTGAGCAAGGGCAAGCGGTAAGTTTAAGCTCAAGCTTACTACCGATGGGTTATGGTTTATTGGCGTGTGTCGGTTACGCAACGGGGGCAAATGTCACCAAAAATTATCTGTCCGAGATATCACCCATTGCTATCACTGCAGGTTCGCTCATTATTGCCAGTTTAATTATGCTGCCTATTGCTATCTATGCCTTTCCGTATGGACAAAGCATCAGTGTAACAGCATGGTCATCGGTCATTTGCGTTGGCGTATTCTCGACTGCTATCGCGCTTATTTTTATGAATCAGTTGATTAAAAATATCGGTGCCATGAGGGCGACCAGTATTACCTTAGTCATTCCCATTTTTGCGATATTTTTTGGTTATGTGTTGCTTGATGAGGCATTAGATATTGGTGCCATTATTGGTTCAGTGGTCATATTATTTGGCACGTACTTATCTTTAAATTTATCTTTGAAGAATTTGGCTCGGTCATAAAAGCTGGTTTATAAAGGTTCATTGGTAAAAATGCTTACTCAGGCAAAAACACTTACTCAAACATGAGCTGTTTATACCAATAAAAAACGCATAAAAAAAAGCCCAATCACAATATACTGTGATTGGGCTTTTTAGTGGTACGCTTGTTAGTCTAATCCGATGCTTTTTAGCAACAGTGCTAACAATTGACGCCATGTAGTGGCGTCCCCACGGGGGTTCGAACCCCGGTTACCGCCGTGAAAGGGCAGTGTCCTAGGCCACTAGACGATGGGGACGCATAGGGTTGTTATAAAATATCTATAACGGTAACAACATCAGATTGCTTAATAAGCGGTGCCTAGACTGATGCTGTACAATTAGCAAGTAGTTTATCATAAACAGTGGAGACTTATCATAAATAGTATGGTGGAGCTAAACGGAGTCGAACCGTTGACCCCTTGCATGCCATGCAAGTGCTCTACCAACTGAGCTATAGCCCCTCGCTAAGAGTGAGCATATTTTAGGGAAATAAGGGGGGTATGTCAACACCTATTTTAAATAAATCGCAATAAATATCTTAAAAACTGAATTTAATACGATTTCATCTGAATTATCCGTACAAATTATCGTGGATTTTGCTTACTAGCGATTTCTTTAATGGCTTTATCGGTAGTAAATTCTGCTTGCGTGCCATCAGCAAACAGAACGGCACAACATTCAGTCGGAACAAATCTGCCACTATTTTGGATGACTGCCATGATGCCTTTAAAGCCAGTGATATCCGTTGCTTTTAATGAGGCTAATTTGCTATCGGTATAGCCGCAGTAAGTGGTATATATCCACTTTAAATCTTCAAAGTCCTGTCCAGCAGACAGTGTGAGGTTGGTATGATAAAGCTCTTCGACGACTTTACGATAATAGTGCTGCGCTTCTTTTAACGTTGGAAATACAACGTCTTGGCTGTCTATCGTGACGGTTTTGGCTGCCATATTTATGTCCAGTTGAGGTATTCATTAAAATAATAGGAAGTAGGGTGAATTAGTGAGTGCGTAAACTGCTGTTTTTATCATTTTTTATTTAGAGCTTATTAAATTGCATTACCGCCAGCGCTATTCCATGCTTTGGTAAAGCCTGTTACTGGGAAATAGAATGTCTCATTATTATATTGAATTTTAATAGGTGAAGTGGCTGTTTTAAATAGATTAATGATATAACTGTCACCACGATCTGTTTCAGGAGTTAAGTTAAAATAATACTGTTCCGTATCTGTAAATTTTTGACACCAACGTAACATCTTGACCGCTTGACCATTAAATATCATCGTAATGCTATCGGGCGTAGTGGTTCTATATGTACAAACATTAGTATCTTCGGCATAGTAATCGCTAAAGTAAAGTCTTTGATACCCTGAATTAGAGTGTGTGATTTGGGCTGTAAAAATTTTAGTCTCATCACTGTAGTCACTACTATATTCTATTACTGCACTTCCATTGCCTAATTGCGTCCAAGATACAGAAGTTTCGAATCTAGTAGCATAACTTGGCGTTATTACAAAGTTGCTTATAAGTATTAGTACCAAGAAAGTTATCTGCTTCAAGTCTTTCATCTCCAAATTGATAAAATAAGCCAAACAAGTATACAGTCTACAATATTTTAGTTTTTTTGAAAAAAACTAACTTCTAAAAAAAGGCATGTATTCTATATTCGTAGAATTCACGCCTTTTAGTATTATTGCTAATCTATTTTGATTAACTGTTTTCTAGAAAATCCGGAAACTCAGCTGCTTGTTTCTCAAGCTTTTTCAGTTTTTTCTTACCTAAACTACCAAGTACTTCAACGCCATGACGTAAGCGGTTAAGCGTCATATCCGCGCCAATAATTGCCATCGAATTCATCACTGGTGTCGATGAGGTGCTACCGGCAATGGCGACAAAGAACGGTGCCATAAAGTCGCGCATTTTAATATTAAGCTCGGTCGATAGCCCCTGCATGGTAGCGTAGATGTTTTCTTCTGACCATGTCGGTAGCGTTTCAAGCTGCCAAATAGACAGTTGTAGCATTTCTATGATTTGCTCATCTGATAGTGACTTGTGGCTAAAGCTTTCAGCGGTGATTTTCGGTAAATTTTGGAAATAGAATCCACCCCAATTAACGGCATCAGATAGCAACTCGATACGGGGTTGAATGGCAGCTGCCATGGCGGTTAATTTATCGCTATTATTTGCCCAGTCAAGAATTTTGTTTTTCAGTTCTTCAGGGGTTAGGGCACGTAGCCATTCCGCATTGAGCCAGTTTAGCTTTTCGATGTCAAAAATAGGGCCGCCAAGCGAGACACGCTGAATATCAAAGCTGGCAATCATTTGCTCTAAGGTGAATTTTTCTGCTTCGTCAGGCATAGAATAGCCCATACGTCCGAGGTAATTCAACAGGGCTTCAGGTAAGACGCCCGCATCACGATAATAAGTGATTGAGGTTGGGTTTTTACGTTTAGACAGTTTTGATTTATCAGGATTACGCAGTAATGGCATATGGCACAGAACCGGCATTTCCCAACCGAAATATTCATACAGCAATTGATGCTTAGGTGCCGAGTTGAGCCACTCTTCACCGCGTAACACGTGGCTAATGTCCATCAAATGATCGTCAACAACGTTGGCTAAATGATAGGTTGGCAGACCATCGGTTTTGAGCAATACTTGCATATCCACTTGCGCCCACGGAATCTCAACGGTGCCGCGCAGCATGTCTTCAATACGGCAGACGCCTTCCGTTGGTACGCGCATACGAATCACAAACGGCATACCGTCGGCGACCATTTTATCGGATTCTTCACGTGTTAAGTTGGCGTAGCGACCATCATAGCGCGGTGTTTCGCCATTTGCCATTTGGGCGGCGCGCATAGTGTCTAATTCTTCAGACGTACAAAAGCAGCGAAACGCATGGTCGCTATCGAGTAATTGCTGCGCATGTTGTTTATAGATATCCGCGCGTTCGCTTTGGCGATAAGGGGCATGTGGACCACCAACGTCAGGACCTTCCGCCCAATCCAAACCTACCCAACGCAGCGCATCCAAAATCATTTTTTCAGACTGCTCGGTTGAGCGCACTTGGTCGGTGTCTTCAATACGTAAAATGAATTCGCCGCCATGTGCTTTAGCAAATGCCAAGTTAAATAAGGCAATATAAGCGGTGCCGACATGAGGAAAACCAGTAGGCGAGGGCGCAATGCGAGTACGGACAGGACGGCTGCCGTTAGAATGAGTCAATGTTTGCGATAAGGTTTGGGTCATAGTAGTCTCAAAATGTTGTTGTTAATTAAAGAGAGTCAGTGAAAGAGTAGGGGTTAAAAAAGAAGCGAGATGGCGTAAAATAATGCCCCATTATAACAGGGATGGCTAATATTTTTGCCGAAAAGCTCAGATGGTACTTGACTACAGATGTATCCTTGCGATAATAACGCAAGACAAGTCATAACTTGTTTATTTTCATCTAATTATTGGCCAAATTGGTCGTCATTTACTGAGTTATTTGTGTCAATATCAAATTCTAAGCCAAAGTATAAGCCAAATTCTAAAGTCCATCCTTTATCTGCCGCAGATGCTTCTGCTCCATCGGTGGACTCTTCTGCTATGAGTAATCCGCCTGATCAACAGCCAATAGTGCCTGAACCCTTAAGTGCTGTGAATGATTTTGCGCATGATGCTGTACTGTTACAAGAAGCCGTTGCCGCGGTATTGGGCGTCAAATCGTTGTCCCATTCAAAAAACGAAGCTAATAATAGTCTACCAAAAGCTAGCGGTATCTATGTCGATGCAACGTTTGGGCGTGGTGGTCATAGTCGATTGTTATTAAGTCAGCTTGCTGATGATGCGCAGCTGATTGTGTTTGATAAAGACCCGACCGCAATTAGCGTTGCGCGTGAATTGGCACGTATAGACAGCCGCGTAACCGTGGTTCATGATAGTTTTGCGACCCTAACAGACAGTTTAGCAGCGATGGGTATTACCCAAGTTGACGGGTTAATGGCAGATTTGGGTGTATCGTCACCGCAAATTGATGATGGCAGTCGTGGCTTTAGCTTTATGCGTGATGGCGCGGTTGATATGCGTATGGATACCAGTCGCGGACAGTCGGTTGCTGAGTGGCTGATGACAGTCGATGAAGAAACTTTAGCCAATGTGCTTTATGATTTTGGCGAGGAGCGTCACAGTCGCCGTATTGCCCGTGCGATTAAAGCGATGGATAGTTTTGATTCTACCTTAGCATTAGCTGAAGTGATTAAAGTGGCGCACCCAAAATGGCAAAAAGGCAAACATCCCGCGACGCAAAGTTTTCAAGCGATGCGTATTTTTATTAATAATGAGCTTGGTGACGTCGATAGCTTTTTAGAACAAAGTATTGCCATTATTAAAGCGGGCGGTCAGCTGGCGGTGATTAGCTTTCACTCCTTAGAAGACCGCCGTATTAAGCAGTTTTTGCAGCGCCACAGTAAAGGGCAATATCCTGAAGACGAGAAGCTACCGATGCCGCCCAATCGTCCGCGCTACTTTGGTAAGCCTAAACGTGTCGCCCCAAGTAACACAGAGATTGCGGGTAATCCACGTTCGCGCAGTGCTTGGCTACGGTCGGCAACGCGTACGGATACGGCTTATCAGAACGAGCCAAGCTAGGTAAGCGTAGAAAGCTACTATCGTAAATGTATAAAGCCTTCTGTTTAAAATAAAACAGCTAGACGTAAAGTATTTAAAAGTAGAGAATTGGCAGTGTTGCATAGGTATTTTTTATGCTGATGCGATGATGGTAGACTAATTACTACGTTACTGTTAAAAAGCTGTAAATATTATCTGCTACTCTCATAAGCCAATTTTTTATTTGGCTTTTGTTGGTTATTGGCGCTGTAAATGTTTGACAGCCGTTGTTATTGTGTTTTGTGTGTTATTGATGAGTCTGATGGGAAGTGTGACGCTGATAAAGGGTTATCCTGGTCTGTCTTTTATATTTGAGTTTACTTTTTTGAGAGCGTCATGGCAATATCTGGCAAACCTGCAAACCGTCGCAACCCTCCGCTGCCACATTCTGCTGATTTTGGCGAAGTGTTGGTGCAGCGTTTTAGTATGGTGGGTATTTATGTGGCGGTATTATTGCTATTAGCCGCTGCCATCGTGTGGAGCGGTATCAAAACTGCCGAAGCAATTCAGCAATATCATCAGGATTATAAAGCGTTGCAAGATATGAAAAAACAAGAGCGCACGTTGCAAATTGAGCATCAACGCCTATTAATTGAACAGCAAACCTTTAGCGCCACTCCACAAATCGCCAGTCGCGCGGTTACCGAACTGGGTATGTATACCCCAACTTTTAAAGATAAGCTCATTATCCAGCCGGGCGCTGCCGTCGCTGAACCTATCAGCGAACCCACCGTGGAGGCAGGACAATGAGTGATAACAACTCTACTAAAAAGCCTACTATTAAAAAGCCCAGTGCAGCGGCTAACAAAAGCACGGCGAAAAATAGCACTAAAAACCCAACCAGTGGCACCGTCATTAAGCCATTACGCCGTTCTAGTACTACAAAATCAACCACCGCTGGCAGTAAGTCTACAAACAAGACGTCTATAAATAAAACTGCGACAAAAAATAACGCCTCCAAAGAAAATGTAAAAAATCGCTCAAATAAGCTGACAAGCCGCCTGAAAAAGAATGAAACGCAAGGCGCGTATACCAGTGTCAAAAACCGTAAAAGTAAAAAGGTGATATTTAGTAAAGCGTCAGGGGCATCCTCACGTGGTGGCTTTGAAAATGATAAAAACCGCTTTCGTACCATTTGGGGGATTGCCTTAGTAATACTCTGTATGCTCATCGGGCGTGCCTTTTATTTACAAGTAGCGAATGCGCAGTTTTATCAAGATAAAGGTGATGAGCTCATCACCAGTAAACGCACCCAAAAATCTTATCGCGGAATGATTACTGACCGTAATAATTTGCCGCTTGCCGTCAGCGCCCCATTGGCGACCGTGTCGTTTAGTCCGCACGATTATGCACGCGAATACTATGAGATTAAACGGGTTAAAGTTGCCAATCCTGACAGTCCAAAACTACAAGCGCAAATGCAAAAGCGTTTGGATAATATGGATTTGACGCGTTTAGCAGCGGCGTCAAATATGCCTTTAGCTAAATTACAAAAAGCCACGGCTATTGATGACAGTATTGACGTCACTGATGCCGACGCGGTAAAAGTAGCCTTGCCATCTGGTGCCGGTTCACACTATCTGCCATTACTCAATAAAGTCACGCCTGAAATTGCCCAAAGTGTCAGCGACCTTGAATTTCCAGGCGTTTACGAGAAAAACTTCTTTCAGCGTTTTTATCCGCAACCGCAGCCAAACGCGCAACTGTTGGGCTTTATGGGACAAAATGCCGATGATCCAGACGGTGGCTACGAAGGGCGCGCTGGTATTGAGCGGCAGTATGAAACAGAGCTGGCGGGTAAAGATGGCAAAGTGTTGATTCTAAAAGATGCCAAGCAAAACAGCCTAAAAGAAATCAAGCAACTTGAGCCAGAAATAGCAGGACAAAATGTCGCGCTGACGATTGATTCGCGGTTGCAGTATTTGCTCTATAAAGAGCTGGAAAAAGTAGGGCGCTCGCGTGAAGCTCTATGGTCAACGGGCATGATAGTCGATGTACAAACGGGTGAGGTGTTGGCTTTATCAACATGGCCGTCTTTTAACTCGAATAATCTAAACGAGATGACCGGTGAGAACCAGCGTAACCGTGCGGTATTGGATGTCTTTGAGCCGGGTTCGGTGATGAAACCATTCACGGTAGCGGCTGCATTAGATTCAGGAAAATATACCACCAGCTCTTTGATTGATACTAATCCTGGCTCTATTTATGTTAAAGGCTATACCATCCGTGACCATGATAATTTAGGCTCTATTACGATGGCAACGCTGCTACAAAAATCAAGTAACGTCGCCTCGACCAAGATTGCATTATCGTTGCCACCTGATGCCATTAGCAATATGCAACGGCAGTTTGGCTTTGGGACAAAAACACCGCTACAGTTTCCGGGTGAAGGTCGTGGTTCAATTGTGACCCCAAAAGAAAAAGAGCTGTCACGGCGCGCTACGATTAGCTATGGTTACGGCTTACAAGTCACGCTGGCACAGGTGGCACAAGCTTATTCTGCGCTAGCAGCAGGCGGCGTGATGCATCCACTTACCTTGATTAAAAGTGACAAACCGCAGCCAAGCAAGCGCATTATGGCGCATGAGCAAGCCATGTCTATTGTCCAGATGTTAGAGGCGGTCACGGCTCCAGGGGGTACAGCCGTTGCAGCAGCGATTGATGGCTATCGTGTCGCTGGTAAAACTGGAACGTCACGTCGAGTGAATCCAGAAGGTGGTTATTATACCGATCAATACCGTAACGTTTTTGCAGGTATTGCACCCGCATCTAATCCAAGATTGGTTGGCGTCGTTTTGGTCGAAGATCCGCGTGGACAGTATTATGCCGGTGTAACCGCCGCGCCCGTCTTTCACAATGTCATGAAAGAGGCGCTGCGTTTATATAATGTGCCGCTAGATAAGCCATTACAGACTAAATAGTCTTAGATTAAGTTTGGCTTCTGACTGTTTTAATTAACGGTTAGTTAGATGTGAAATTTTTGCTGCTGCTGTTGCTGTTGTTTATTGAATCATTACTCAACCCTATTATTCTCATTATTTTTTATACGTCTAGGATTTGAATTGCCCATGACCATGCCGACTTCATCGCAAAGTGACCTGACTTTACAGCAGTTAATCGATCACGATATTGCCAATAATAAAGGCACTCATAGTGCTAGTAAGGGGTTGCAATATCAGCTATTGGCAATGATACAGGCATCAGTGAATCCAACGACAGTCGCTCATCTGCCGTTTCAGCACTTGCGTTTAGACAGCCGCCATGTTGCGCCGAAAGACGTATTTGTACTTTTAAAAAGTCAGACGCAAAATTGCCAAAAGAGCCGTGACTATCTCTATCAAGCAGCGCAGCAAGCAGCATTTATTTTATCGGAAGTTGATCCGCAAGCGTTACTCACGAATGAGTCGCCTTCTTGTCCGGTTATTTATGTGCCTACGATTCGTGATTTTTTAGGCGATTTGGTGCAAGCGTGTTTGCAATATCGTAAGCCAGTGACGTTGCCAACGGTGGTAGCCGTGACGGGCACGAATGGTAAAACCACCATTAGTCAGCTGGTCGCGCAATTGGCACAATTGGCGGGTATGAGCAGCGCGGTCATGGGTACGGCAGGTAATGGTAAGCTTGGCGCACTGATACAAGCCAGTCATACCACGGGCGATGCGCTAGCAGTGCAGCAATTTTTATATCAAATGGGTGAGGAAAAAGCCGATTTATTGGCGTTAGAAGCCAGCTCGCATGGTCTTGATCAACAGCGCCTGCAAGGTGTGCCGGTCAGCGTTGCCATTTATACCAATCTCAGCCGCGACCATTTAGATTATCATGCCACCATGGCGGATTATGTAGCAGCGAAAGCCAGATTATTTGATAAAACACATTTTCCGACTTTGACGCATGCCATTATTAATAGCGATGATGAATATGCACAAATGATGCTGGATATGGCGCATGCCAGTGGCTTGACAGTCTGGACGTATAGTTTAGACGCAGCGTCGACGGCGACTTTTGTGGCATCGCGTATCGCACCAAGTCTGCAAGGGGTTGAAATTACCTTACAGAGTAAATTTGGCAATATTAATATGATAAGTCCTTTGTTAGGACGATTTAATGTTGCTAACTTACTTGCCGCGATTGCAGCGGCAGTCGCATTGGGTATTGATATTGAACGTATGACTGATCTAATACCACAATTGCAAGGCGCGGTTGGGCGTATGCAGCGCGTGCCGTCAAAAGAGGGCTGCTTTATCGTGGATTATGCGCATACGCCTGATGCCTTGGTGCAAGTATTGGACAGTCTACGGACGCATTGCCAAGGCAAACTGTGGGCAGTATTCGGCTGCGGTGGTGACCGCGATACCGGCAAGCGGCCATTGATGGCGCAGGCAGGATTGGCGGGTGCAGATCAAGTGATATTGACTGCGGACAATCCACGCACCGAAGATCCCAACGTCATTTTACAAGATATGCAAGTAGGCATGACTGCTGAACAATACCAGCGCACCCATATTGAGCCTGATCGCCAACAGGCAATCACCTATGCGGTTAAGTATGCCAGCGCCAATGATATTGTCGTGATTGCCGGTAAAGGTCATGAAACCTATCAAGAAATTAACGGTGTCCGTCATGACTTTGATGACAGCGTTATCTTATATCAGGCATTGCAGCAAGTTGGGCGTGTCTAAAAAATACTCTATGCTGCTAGGGCATACAATAAGCAGTCACCATAATCAGGTAAATACGACAAGGTAATCGTTATGACAGCTGACAATAATAGTAGGCAGTCGCAAGGACTGTATGTCTGGCAAGCAGATAATTTGCTGGCGGCTACAGCGACACTCGATGGTCACTGGCAGCTCGGTGACAACCAAATAGAGAGTAGCCACGCTGATTTAGCCGTCAATATCGCCAGTACGCGCATTGCCACGGATACGCGAAAAATTCAAGCTGGCGACATTTTTTTAGCGATTAGTGGTGATAACTTTGACGGTCACGACTATATCAATACCGCTGCTGCCCAAGGTGCGGTTGCCGTTATCATCTCACGTCCTATGGCATCTGATATTGCTAATAGTATTCCGCAACTGGTGGTTAGTGATACCCGTTTGGCATTAGGACAATTGGCAGCGTATCGTCGTCAGCAGCATCCGGATTTGACGATTATTGCCATTACTGGTTCAAGCGGTAAAACAACCGCTAAAGAGATGCTCGGCAGTATTTTTAGTCGCCTAGCACCGACCCTAATTACCCGTGGTAATTTAAATAATGATTTTGGCGTGCCTATGATGATGCTTGAGCTGACAGATCAGCATCGTTATGCCATTTTAGAGTTGGGCGCCAATCATATTGGCGAGATTGCTTATACTACTGAGCTTGTTCGTCCGGATGTAGCATGTATTTTAAATATCGGTACCGCACATTTAGGAGAGTTTGGTAGCCGTGACGGCATTTGCCAAACCAAAGCCGAAATTTTTCATACCTTAACGGATAAGCAAGTTGCCATCGTGCCAGATACCGATGATTATGCTCAGCAGTTGCGAAACATAGCTAAAACGCATACGTCGCAAGTGCTTGGCTTTGGCAGCACCGATGTGACCGCTAGTGACATTAAAATTCATGCTGAAGGCAGTGAGTTTACCTTGCATCTTGGTAGTCAAGCAGGTGCAGTCCGTTTACCGCTGGCAGGTGAGCATAATGTGAGTAATGCTTTAGCAGCAGCGGCATGTGCTTATGCGCTCAATATTGATATCAATGATATTGTCATCGGGCTGAATAATGCCCGACCAGCGAAAGGTCGTTTAGACAGTCAAATGCTAGGCGAGCATCGGCTGATTGATGATACTTATAATGCTAATCCGCATTCTGTCCGCGCTGCTGCGCACGTATTAGCCGCGCAAACGGGCACTCAAATTATGGTGCTGGGCGATATTGGTGAACTTGGTGAAGCCGCAGTTAGTGAGCACCATAATCTTGGACGCGCGATTGCGGATACTGGCATTGATATGCTGTTGTGTGTTGGCGAATTTGCACCGCATAGCGTTGCTGGTGCCAATACAAATATTAATGCCAATGCCGCTAGCAGTATTGAAGCGCACGCATTCACAGATAAATCCCATTTGTTAGATTTTTTACAGCCGTATTTACAGGCGCAGCAAGCACAGCCTTGTACCGTGTTGTTCAAAGGCTCTCGTTCCATGGAAATGGAAACTCTCATTGATGCGCTAGTAAAGGAGTAGACCGTGTTAGTTTGGTTGTTTAATTGGCTTGGGCAGTTTTATTCTCCGTTTTATGCGGTTTCTTCCCTAACATTGCGTGCTTTACTTGCGGTAGTCACGGCGCTGGCGTTCAGTCTGATTTTTGGTGGGCGTGTCATTCGCCATTTACGCGCCTTGAAATATGGGCAAGCCATTCGTAATGATGGTCCGCAGTCGCATTTGGCAAAAACAGGCACGCCAACCATGGGCGGGGTAATGATTTTAACCGCTATCGGGGTTTCAACCTTACTGTGGGCACGGCTGAATAATCCCTACGTCTGGATTTTGCTAGTGGTCATGGTGATTTTTGGTTTGGTAGGCTGGACGGATGATTGGCTGAAAATAAAATATAAAAACCCAACTGGCTTAATCGCCCGCAAAAAATACTTTTGGTTATCAATGGGTGCCTTATTCGTCGGCGTATCGTTATATTATATCGCCACGCAGCAAGCCGATATTAATACCACGCGTGAGATGCAAGATGTGCTATTGCCTGTCTTTAAAAACTTAACGATTCCATTCTCCGCGGTGCCGTTTGGGATTGGCTTTATTATCTTTACCTACTTTGTGATTAATGGTGCGTCCAACGCAGTTAACTTAACCGACGGTTTAGACGGCTTGGCTATTTTGCCGGTGGTATTGGTAGCAGCGGGTCTTGGTGTGATGGCGTATGTGTCAGGTGACGTTCGGTTTGCCGATTATTTACACGTACCGTATATCGCCTATAACTCTGAGGTGATTATCGTCTGCGGGGCGATGATTGGCGCAGGACTTGGATTTTTATGGTTTAACGCCCATCCAGCACAAGTCTTTATGGGTGACGTGGGAGCATTGTCACTGGGCGCAATGCTCGGTACGATTGCTGTCATGACTCGCCAAGAGATTGCCTTTGCGATTATGGGTGGACTGTTTGTTGCCGAAGCATTATCCGTTATCCTACAAGTAGGCTCGTATAAGCTACGCAAGAAACGTGTCTTTCGTATGGCGCCATTGCATCACCATTTTGAAGAGCTTGGTTGGAAAGAGACGCAAGTGGTAGTCAGATTTTGGATTATAGCCATTGTATTGGTGGTTATGGGTTTAATGACCTTAAAGCTGCGCTAGATTCCCGTTACTCATGCATAAGAAAGCCACTTCTATTTCGGTAGAAGTGGCTTTTTTGTCGCTTAAAAGACCTGAATTTTGCTACTATGCTTATTATATTTGTATGACTTAGAGATGCTTGTGTCCTTATTTATTTGTCCAATCTGTCAATCTCCATTGCACCCTGCCGCCGATACATGGCGCTGTGATGGCAGCCTGCACCCGAAACAAACCTCGCATCCCTTTGATGTGGCGCGCCAAGGTTACGTTAATTTATTACCCGTACAACAAAAAAAATCTAAAGCGCCCGGTGACAGCCAGCAGTCCATTATCGCGCGACAACGGTTTTTAGCCGCAGGCTATTATCAGCCGTTGCGAGACTTAATCTGTGAGCAACTGGCACAGTTATTGGGGCAAGATAAAGCCAATACTGACCATGATAATAGCGAGGTTAACTGGCTAGACATTGGCTGCGGTGAGGGCTATTACACCCAAGCCATGGCGCAACAAGGGATTATCGATAATCTAATAGCCGCTGATATCAGCAAACCTGCATTGGTCGAGCTTGCAAAAGCCAGTAAAGCAAATGGTAGGTTGTGGTATCAGCAAGAAAATAAAAACGAAATACATGCAAATAAAATGGCAATTTATCCGCTAGTGACCAGCGCCGCGCATTTGCCATTACGTACGCATAGTATGCACGGCATTAGCAGTATTTTTAGCCCGATTTTGCCAGAAATCTTCGCTGATATGTTGACAGCAGATGGCTATTTAATCATTGCCAAGCCAGATATTGGACACTTAATGACTTTGCGTGAATCATTGTTTGATAGTGTGCGTGAGCACGATTCTGATAAATTTTTACCGACCTTAGCGCCATATTTTACGTTAATAGCAACGCATCAGGTGACAAGCGCCCTGAGCTTACCAGCTGACGCTTTGGCAGATTTATTAACCATGACGCCTTATGCTTATCGCGCTCGCGCTGAGAATCGCCAAGCGCTATTAGCCAGTGCGGAGACGACAGCATTTAATACTGAAGCAAAATTTGTCGTTTACATTTTACAAAAAACTGCTGATAACGCTCACGGATAAATCAAATCGGTCGAGCATGCTAAAGAACAGGACCCATTGTGGATACAATATTATTCCAAATCCTATACGGTAATGACCACTGTTCTACTTGTTCGCGTTTGACTTCGACCGAGTCCGTAATATATTGATATTGGCGTGCCATGATATTAGCAGTTAACGCCTTATCGCTCATAATCACGTTATTTTCATAATTAAGGTCGAAGCTGCGTAAGTCTAAATTGGTCGAGCCAATCAGACTGATTTCACCATCAATGGTCAAGGTTTTGGCGTGTAATAAGCCCGGCTTATACTCATAAATTTTGACCCCAGCTTCTAATAATTCCCAGTAATAGCTGCGACTGGTGGCAGCCACTACAAATGAGTCATTATTTTTGGGAAAAATTAACGTAACCTCTACACCGCGATAAGCCGTGGCACATAAGATGCTAACCAGTGAGTAATCGGGTACAAAGTAGGGCGTTGAAATAATCAAAGTGCGCTGAGCTTGACTGATGAGCGCGCCTAAGAACTGCGGCGATGTGCCGCGTTTTTGAATTGGACCGTCCGCGAATACTTGTGCCGCAAAGCCATCGGGTTGCGGCGTAGTGTCATAATAAAAGCTTTCTAAAGGCGTATTGGGGTGCTCTGTCAGCCAATCACTGGCAAACAGCATTTGGTTTTGCGCGACCACTGGACCTTGGACACGCAGCATAATATCTACCCAAGGCGCATATTTTGGCTTTGGGCTAAACTCAGGATCAGCGCAATTGCGACTGCCAGAATAGCCAATTTTACCGTCAATAACTGTGATTTTTCGGTGATTACGCAAGTCAATACGGCTAAACAATAGCACCTTAATTAAGTTGCTAATCGGTAGCGCCACACTGACTTGTACGCCCGCGTTTTTCATTTCCTGCCATAGCTTTGAGTTCACCATTTTGCGCGAGCCTAAGCCATCAACCATGGCTCGGCAAGTAACCCCACGTTTTGCCGCCCGTATCAGCGCTTGGGCGGTAGCCTTACCCATACCATCGTTCAGCCAAATATAATACAGCACATGAATATGATCGGTCGCTGCATCAAAATCAGCAATCAACCGCGCCCGCGTTTCCGCCGCATCTGCCATCAGCTCCGCACGATTGCCCAAGGTAGTATGAAAGCCGGTCACATTCGCAGCATAAGCAAATGCCGCTTGGTATTCAGGTTTAATGGCTGCTTTTAACACCGACTGACTACTAAGTACTTCAGGGTTATGCGCATGTAATTTATTGATAATCTCGCGATTTTTGCGCTCAAAGTCGCGTCCCAAATGAATCTCGCCGAACATCCAATAGACTACCACCCCAACATAAGGCAGTATAAATAGAATCACCAGCCATGCCAGTCGTGCTGATGAGGTAAAGTCATGCCGTGCCAGCACGCGTAAGGAGATAATAATCAGTAAGATAAAATGGATGCCAAGCAGGATATTTATTATATTTATAGCCATAAGGGCTGCCTATTATTGTTATTTAAATTGTTATTTAGCTCTTTTGCTAAGTATAACGTACTCTGGCTTGAGATATGTTTAGCGCTTATTAAGGGCGCTTATTAGAGTGAGGCATGCCATGCTGAACTAAAAACAGAAGGGAAGAAAAGCGCAGAAAAAGAGGGTACATAAGAGGTTAAATAAAGAGGGCAGAGAGGTAATAGATTGACTACATTTATGCTTTAGCACCTTGGCGTTGCTAAAGCATTTGAGCGTCGTTGCCATACGCTAAGTTGATTTTCAAAGTATGAACTATCTTAATCTAACGCTTTTAATCCTGCTTTGGCAATCTGTACATCTTCGCTGCCGTGCGCACCGCCAACCCCAATACCACCAACCACGATGCCATCAATATAGATCGGCACACCGCCATCTAGAATCAGTATGTTTTCATCTAAATATCTAATATCGGCAGGAACGGTTCCATCCACAACACCTTGAGCAATAGCTGCCGTTTCTCTTTTCTGCGAATTAGCGGTATACGCTTTTTTATAACTGGCGCGAATGGTATGCACGCCCGCTCGGTGATCGCGTAAGACCGCTAGCGTCTGCCCAGAACGATCAACCACCGTGATTGTCACCATAAAGTTATTTTTTTGCGCCTCTAAAGCAGCGGCATTCACAATCTTCTGTGCCATATCGCCCGTTAATAATGGAACGGTTACGTTATCATTTGATAGATTTTGCATAGGCGTTACATTCTGTTTTATTGGAGTGGTTGGTGAGGTACTGGCACAAGCGGTAACTGAGACTATCGACATGAGCAAAGCGCCATAAATGGTTAATTTTTTCATTTTAAATCCTAGTGACTATTCTATGTATGAAGATAAAATTTATCAAACATTCGGTAAGTTTATAGCCTTTGCATAACTGGCAGGGGCAAACTTAATCGTGACCAGTAGCATACCCACGAGCGTAATCAGCAGCATGATCCAAACGGCTTGAAAGCTGCCTGTCCATTCACGCAAAAATCCTGCAAGGTAAGGAACAATGGCGGTAATAATAAAACCAATACCTTGTACAAATGCCGTCAATGCCGACGCCAGACTGGGTGCTGATAAGTGATCAAGCGCTACTGTCAGCGTCAGTGAAAAGCAAGCACCAAGTCCACACCCAATCATGGACACCCATAGGATTAACATTGAGTCAGGCATTAGCATTAGTCCGACAAAGCCGAGCACCTGAATGCCTACTGCAAAAAATAGCCAAGGACGTCGATCCAAGCGGCTTGCTGACAGTGCAGGTGCTGCGAGTGCGCCGATAACTTGAAAAATAGTCATGATACCAATCAGCTCGCCACTATCTTGCGCACTCCAGCCTAAACCACGCGCATAACTGGGTAGCCAAGCAATCATACAAGCGTAACCGGCATTTGCCAGTCCAAAGTAGCTCGCCAGTAGCCATGCGCGACGATTACTAAAGAAATTAATCTTCCCGTTACTGTGTTTGGTGGTCATCTCTTCACTGGGTCTTAACCACCATAATAATAGCGCAATGACAGGCAGTATTAGCCAAATACCCAACCCTGCTTGCCAACTGCCATAATGCTGCGCGACCAATGGACTTAGCATTGCGGCACTACCACCGCCCGCCATTAATGACGCAGAATAAATACCCATCGCAAGCGGAACACGCTGTGGATACCAGCGTTTCACAACGCCAGGTGCCATCGCTTGTACAACAGCGATGCCGATACCACCCAATAAAGTACTGGCAATTAATGTCCACCCTGATGCCAGTTCCAAACGCCATAAGCCCGCTAAGGCAATGGCAAATAGCCCGCCCGTTATCCACACACTTTCGCTTAATCGTTTGCCAATCCACGGTAGTAATAACGGAAAGACACCCATACAGAGCATCGGCAGCACCACCAATAACGAGGCGACTTGTAAGCTGATACCTGTGCTCAGCCGGATTTCTTGTAACAGCGGACCCGTCGAGGTCAGAGTCGGGCGTAGAGTCATTGCCAATACCGCAATGATAACCATAGGAAAAAATAGCGTCAGAACGGACTGGCGGCTGTGGGAAGAAATATGATCAGTGCTCATGATTGAAGAGATGTCCTTAGTCGCCAAAAAAGTCGGCGCGAAACGCCGACTTTTCCATATTACAATAATTGTGCTGCTATTTTAGCATGATGGCTTTTTTAGAAAAAGTTGTCAGGCAAACGCTTAAAAAGGTTTAAAAGGTAAGAATTTACCATCAAGGGTAATAACAGCGCGATCGCCACCTTCTGGATCTGCTACTTTTTTGATATCCATTTTAAAGTTAATAGCGCTGATGATACCGTCGCCAAACTGTTCATGAACCAATGCTTTAAGGGTAGTGCCGTACACCTGCATCATCTCATAAAAGCGATAAATGGTTGGATCGGTCGGCATACTGTCGCCAACACTACCGCGTAGTGGAATCGCTTGTAATAAAGCGATAGCGTTGGCATCAAGTCCCAACGTGTCGCCAACTTTTTGCGCGGCCTCAGCAGGTAATGGATGCTGACCAAGCAAGGCGGCGGTTACGTAGACATCACTTAAACCCGTGCCGGCTGCGATTTGCTCAAATGATAGGTTCTTTTCAGCTTTAGCGGCAATGATAATGTCTGTTAACGCTTGGCGTGCAGTGTTGCTAACTTGAGTTTGCATTATGGTAATACCTTTTATAGTAAGTGAAGTATCGTTAGTGTTAATTTAAACAAGGGTTAATTTAAAAAGTGTTCATTTAAAAAGTAATGGCGTGAGCGCGAATTAGGACAATGCTATATAGGATAGGCGCGCACCTCCGTATGTTCGGCAAGGGAAACGAAATGATTGCTCGAGCCATCTAAAGCATCAATGCTGCCGGTCTCGATATCGTAAACCCAGCCATGCAGTGCCAAACGTCCTTCTCTTATGGCTAAACGAACTGACGGATGGGTTTTGATATTTTCAATTTGCGCAATCACATTTTCGCGCACCATGGATGCAATCCGTTCGCTGTCATTGAGATGAGTAATAGATTCATTCACCACCCGCGCTGAGTCAGCGTATTTTAGCCAGCTACCCACCGCTGGCATGTGATCCATGCAAGTGCAATTAGCAATCGCAGTCATGGCACCGCAGTCTGAGTGACCACAAATCACCACATCGGTGACTTGTAATGCCGTCACGGCGTACTCTACCGATGCAGACACGCCACCCGGCTCAGGACCATAAGACGGTACAATATTACCGGCATTGCGAATAACAAACAGACCACCGGGTTCGCGCTGCGTGACCAGCTCAGGGACTAAGCGGCTGTCTGAACAAGAAATAAAGAGCGTGCGCGGATTTTGCTGCGTAGCTAAATTTTTGAATAAATCCGCGCGTTCAGGAAAGGCGTCGCTGTGGAATTTTAAAAAACCTTCAATGATATCTTTCATAAGCGCTGTCTCTATCGTGTTGATAAAGTGAATACTACGCGGTTATTGTAATAAGGTAAAAGACTGGTATATTATGATATCGATAATAAATACTTATAGTTAAACCATGACGTTGACTAAAACATTGACCCCAACATTGATCATGAAGCTGATAGATAAATTATGATACTTCGACACATCAACTATTTTTTGGCAGTTGCCAAGTACGAAAGCTTTACGCGGGCAGCAGCGTCTTTGTATGTCTCGCAGCCTGCCTTATCACAACAGATTAAGCAGCTCGAAGAGACACTGGGCACGATATTGTTTGACCGTTCGGGGCGCACTGTCAAGTTAACCGATGCCGGAGAAGTGTATGCCCACTACGCGCAAAAAGCCTTACAGGACTTAGAAGAGGGTCGTCGAGCGATTCACGATGTCCAAAACTTGAGTCGTGGGGCGTTACGTATTGCCATTACACCGACTTTTACCACTTATCTCATAGGTCCATTGATAAAAGAATTTCATAACAGTCATCCGAATATCACGCTGAGCGTGCAAGAGATGTCGCAGGAGAAGATGGAAAAACAATTACTTGACGATGAATTTGATGTGGGTATTGCATTTGCTGATGTGCGTTCTAGCGATATAGAAGCGCAAACGTTACTGATTGAAACGCTTGCCTTGGTTGTGAATAAAAATCATCCGCTTGCGCAGCACCAAGCCATTGACCTACAAACCCTGAGCGCCCAGTCATTGGTGCTGTTAAGCCATGAATTTGTCACCCGTGAACAAATTGAGCGCTATTGTCGTCAACATGACATACAGCCCAAAGTGCTTATGGAAGCTAATTCACTTAGTGCAGTGATTGAAATTGTACGGAATACCCAATTGACCACCTTACTGCCCTCGAATATTGTCAGTAATCGCGATGAGCTGGTAGCCATTGCCTTAGCGCCCTCTTTGCTCAAGCGCACCGCAGTATTGCTGCAACGCAAAGGCGCTTACCAAAGTGCGGCGGGGGCGGCATTTATAACATTAGCGCATCAATATTGCGATAATCAAAAATGAGCCGATAAAACAGCTCTATTCACAAATATTTACCACTGAGCAAAATCGTAGAATATCAGCAAAGGTATGAAGCACAGCGACAAGAGAACATATTAGGAACAAGACAGCGCCATTAAGCGTGATAGAGTAGGGCGGGCAGATATTTCTAAGCGATTCAACAATAAGAAATACTATATTTGCCCGTATTTCATTGATAACCAAAGTTTACTTATTTATTTACTTGTTAAACATATGGCATAGTTTGTCAAGTTATGGAATACTAATAAACCTAACGACTTGGTCAACTATAGCGCATAGTTAGTTCCTATTAGTGCAGTACGAGAACCAGAAGTACGAGCAGTACAAGAAATAGAAGTACGAGGAACAGACCAACCCACTGAGCTTAAATTTTATAAGCTTTAATTAGAAAGGATGCTAAAAGATGAAAGCTAACGCCAAAATAGACCCAAAATTAGAAACATTTATTCATATTGTCCACAGTCCGCGCCTCAAGCCGCTGAAAAAACAACCGGCTGTTAAGTGTGTCGAAGCGACAAGAGCTATTGATAAAGAATATCTTGCTGAACTCGCTGGGTCTGATGAATATATATCCATCGCCTTTTGCTATAAAAACTATAATGAAGAAACCAATCCACGCCTGAGTGAAAACGAAAGCTGTGCGGTTATCAGTGTCGCTAAAGCCAAAGAATTACTACATACCGAAGTATTGGCAGAAGAAGCATTAACCTCAGTTAGTATTATTTTGTTCAGTGCCGTATCGCAAACCTTTGGTGGTTTCTTAACCGATGGCGAAACCAACAAGCGCTATGTCTTGTCTAAAGGTACAGAATACGCAGGTCTAACCTCACTGTAAAAATAGTCATTATAAAAATAACTTATATTTTGCGAGATTATGGAATACCGAGCATTATTTTTCCAAAAATCAGCTAAATTGATCAAAAAAATAAGCCACTTTAAGTGGCTTATTTTTTTTGGGCAATGTTACTCAATATAAAAAAATGAAGGCATGGGCATATAAACCGTAAGCTTTATACTTAAAGTATTTTTATAGGTTTAGGATGTTTAAGAGAGGGTAGAACAGGATAGGAAAATAGGAGTGTTATAAAAGTTGATAAGATTGGCGGTGAAGGAGGGATTCGAACCCTCGATACGCTATTAACGTATACACACTTTCCAGGCGTGCGGTTTCAGCCACTCACCCACTTCACCGTTTGATAACTGCTTACCACCAATGTGTTGCACGTCATGAAGAATGGCGCGATATTGATAGTCATCTGTTATTTTAGACGGCTTAGTATAGCCGATAGTGGCGGCAATGTCACGGTTTGCGCCTGCCAATAAACAAAAATGTGCAGCGTAGGCATGTCTTTCTTTATCGATGCGTGCCTGCTAGGATAGGGTATTGTAAGATAGAGAGAGTTGACGGTTAAATGATAACGTTAGATAGCTATAAGCATAGAGAAAATAAAGTGGGCAGACCTCGTCATTCTTGGACGCGTATGACCAGCATAACGCTGACCATAGTCAGTATGTTAATAAGCATAATAATAGGAATAGTACCCGCCCATGCTGCTGATTTCTCTAAGTGCAGTCAGTCTTTCTATGGCGGCGTTTATCCAGAGTTTACCAATAAAAAACTGAGTAAAGACACTCAGGATTTATGTTTTAATGGTTTTGCCGTGCTGTATTCTGATGTGTCGCGCACACCATTATGGTCAGCAGAATATTTAACGCGTCAGCGTTTAGAGCAAGCCAAACAGATCGATCGTGAGGATAGCTTTCATGAAGAGAGTCGGCTACCGACATCATCCCGCGCTAAACTAGCTGATTATTCAGGCTCTGGTTTTGACCGTGGACACTTAGCACCGAATGGTGATATGGCGAATCGTAGCCAGCAGTATGATAGCTTTAGTCTGGCAAATATTGCTCCACAGTCACCACGTAACAACCGTTATATTTGGCGCAATATTGAAACGGCAACCCGCTATTTAACCCAGCAATATGGCGAAGCTTACATCATTACCGGTGTGGCATTTACCGATAAAAAAGTCCAGCAACTAAAAGGTCGTGTCTTAGTTCCGAGTCACTTTTTTAAAGCCGTCTATATTCCAGCTATTAATAAAGCAGGCGTATATTATGCACCCAATGACGAATCAGAGCGGATAGAAATTATTAGTGTCGATGAGTTGACTGCGCGGATAGGTATTGATGTGTTGCCCGTACTCGATCGACAGGTGAAAGCACAAGCTTTTACGCTACCACTGAAGGCAGGCGAAAAAATTGATACGCCCGTTACGCCAGCAGAAAAACCCAGTTGGATGCTTTTTGTTGTCGCCATTATTGATTGGGTAATGGCGCAACTACAAGCTTAAATACCAATTTGGAGTCGCACGCTGTAAATATTCCATGCGTACCACGCTGTTTTGTTGATAAATAGGAAACATAAATGATTGAACCTTTTGCGAACAACCATCAAAGTATGCAGATTGGCGACTTAGTGATCGAAAATCAGACGGATAAAATCACTATTTATGGCGATATAGACCTCAAGCGTGACGTTGTAGGAAAGCAGCAAGCGCAGCAACTGCACGAGCTCACCAGTAAAATATTACAAGCGTTTGATAATTATCCTGAAAATAGCAAAAATCTAGCTGAGTCAAAGGATAACAATGACTCAGCAGATGAAACTATAGACAATCCATTCTTATAACTATTTGATATAGTTTGGATTGTATAGTCATCCTCATCTATAAAGAAATGACTATGCAAAATTCGGAATTTGCTTATAATGAATGAAACGGCATTTATGTTACTCCAAGGCTAAATATAAAAACCATTAAAAAATGGTCAACGATAGTTAGCATTGGAATGATAAATAAGTATAAACACCATCACGTTTTATATTCTCATCGTACGAAAGGAATCGATCTATGAAATTATTTACTAAAACTGTATTAACGGTCGCTGGTATCAGCATGGCAACCATGGCATTCGCCGCTGACCCTTTGGCTAATACCAGCTGGCAGACCTTCGAAGATGGTAAGCCTAAAGGTGTGGTAAAAATCACTGAATCAAATGGCGTTTTGACTGGCAAGCTTGTGGAAGCCAATACCGCAAAAGGTAAGCAATACGTCGGTATGACCATTATCTCAGGGCTAAAAGCAGATGGTAATGGTAAATATAGCGGCGGTACAATTACTGACCCAGCAAAGAGTAAAACTTACCGTCTGACCGCTACGGTCAAAGGCGATACTATGGATTTAAAAGGTCATTTAGGGCCATTCACACGTACTCAAACGTGGAAAAAGAAATAACTTTATAAACGTTATTTTGGATAATCTAAATTATTAGCTTAATACCTTAGTGTCATAAAAACCCCGCATTACCAATAGGTGATACGGGGTTTTTATATTGCGGCATTCATTAAGGTTAATAATTTGCATCACGCAGACATTAATTGGCGTAGAAATTCTGGATAATCTTCTTAAGCATAGTCTAGGATATCCGACCCTAACATAAAATCATCGCCACAAATATCGCCACAAATAAGATGCATCGTATAGGAAATGAGATAGCTAATATACCTCTATTTTTAGCGAGATTAGGTTTACGCTATACTCTATTAGATGGCGTCGTGTCCGGTCTCACCGGTACGAATACGAATGACTTGTTCAAGATTGGTCACAAAAATTTTGCCATCGCCGATTTTACCCGTACTGGCAATCCGAGTGATGGCTTCTATAGCAGGCTCAACCATCTCATCAACGACCGCGACTTCTACTTTTACTTTCGGCAAAAAATCTACTACGTATTCAGCACCGCGATATAGCTCTGTATGTCCTTTTTGGCGACCAAAGCCTTTGACTTCAGTAACGGTGACGCCTTTTACGCCTATATCAGACAGTGCTTCGCGTACGTCATCGAGCTTAAAAGGTTTTAAAATCGCAGTGATGAGCTTCATAATAAATTTCCTTATATGAGTGAGGTGGCAAGCAGAGTTATGCATTTTGGTATATTTTATCTTTGCATTTTGCATGTCTTACGGTCAATGATTCAAACAACTGTGCCTAAAAAACACTCATAAACTAATGACACGTTAACGGTAAGACAATCTTTATAATGATAATTATTTATAATGGCAATGCACACGCCGCTATTCTGCCTGAAATGGTAAAAAATTAGGATTTTATTATAACCAAATTCTGAACGACTGGGGGCAGCTATCCTGTGATGATTTGCTAAAGCTTGAAGACAGCGAAAAAGTAGAATAAAGGATGTTATTAATAAAAATAAGCAATAGCAGAGTGAATTTAAGAAAGAAAAATTGCGTCATTGAAGATTGAGTCTGCTGTGCCTAACTGATAATTCAAGACCACTGACTGCACACGTTCACAGATACTGGTTATCAATTAGGGCTATCTATTAGGTTTATCAATTAGAGCTACTCATAGATGGAAAGTGAGTAGAATGTCGCTAATAGATCTTGCTAATAGCTATAGCGACTATAAATCCTTGGGAAAAAGAAGATAAGGCGTTTTAGTACTGCCAAGTAGCTTTTTAGTATCGCTACCTTGGAGCAGCTCACGCAGGCGTGATTGTCCAAATGCACCGCTCATGAGCATGCCAAGATGGTGTTCATTTTGGTAATGATTCAAAGCAGCACAGACGTCGCGGCTTTCTATTAAGGCTTTTTTACAGTTGATACCTGCTTGCTTAAGTCTAGCATACGCTTCGCGCAGGGCATCGCAGTTTGTGGCATTTTCTTTGCCAATCATAACGATATGAATGGTTAATGCACGTACTAAGGGTGTTTTACAAAGCCATTTGAGCATTTTATGAGAGGTTGGGCGATTATCAAAGGCAAATAAAGCAGTGGTTGGCGCTAAAAAATGCACGTGGGTGACAAGCACCGGACATTGGCTTAAACGCACCAGCTCACTCAAAGTCAGCTTGCAGGTGAGATGATGACCGATGACCACCAGTTGCGATTTTTCATCGACGTAATCTAAGCTTTCAACCAGCGGCTCGTGCCGATGTAAGGTATAGACTGGTCGTTTATAATGCTGTTGTCCACAGTAAGCAGTAGCTTGATACAGCAAGAGTTTACCTTGCGCTTTTAGCTCAGAGTTGCTTAAATGCTCTTTAGTGGTAAATTCTTCCAGCAAGGCGCTTTCATCATCAATATTTAAGCAGCCTGAATAATTAATCGCGGCTTTTTGTTGTAGACTTGGCACAGAGTAGAGCAAGCCAATGGGCGCTTGCAGACGTACCGCTGCCCACATGCTGGCATCCAGTACCGCTTGCACATGGTCTGGGCAGTCTAAACAGGCAATCACACTATCTGGTTTTAAATTACTCATAACACAACCACATCATCTTAAGAATGAAAATACAGTCGAAATAAAGGGTGGAATGCACACCTTTAATCAAGCAAACCAATATCGCGGCGATCATGCACAGAGAAGCGATCAATCAGCGTGCGACTGGCATTGTTGAGTCCAACCACCTTGACATCAATGCCTTCGCGTTGCAAGCGCATCACTAGCTTGTCGAGCGTATCGACGGCACTGATATCCCAAAAATGCGCTTGGCTCACATCAATATGCACATTATCTAACGCCTCTTTGGTATCAAAACTTTGCAAAAATTGCGTCGTAGAGGCAAAGAACACCTGACCTTGCACATAATAATAGCGAGTATTACTACTATCATCATACTCACTAAAGACCGTTAAAAACTGTCTGATTTTGTTGGCAAAGAATAGTGCCGATAGCAGCACGCCAACGCCCACACCATACGCTAAATTATGAGTGAAGACAGTGGTCAATACCGTCGATAACATCACGATATTAAAGGACATAGGATGGGTTTTAAACTCGCGAATAGACTGCCAGTTAAAAGTACCAATAGACACCATAATCATCACGGCAACCAATGCCGCCATTGGAATTTGGCGAACCCATTCACTTAAAAACACAACCATAATCAATAGAACGACACCAGCAATCAGGGTCGATAAGCGCGTGCGTCCGCCAGATTTAACGTTAATCATTGACTGACCAATCATCGCGCAACCTGCCATCCCACCGAAAAAGCTCGTCACCACGTTGGCAATTCCTTGACCACGGCATTCACGGTTTTTATTACTTGGGGTATCGGTCAATTCATCAACAATGGTGGTCGTCATCATGGATTCCAGCAGTCCAACAATCGCTAGCGTAATAGAATACGGCGCGATAATCACTAGCGTATTCAAATTCAGTGGAATATCCGGTAATAAAAACATCGGTAGCGAATCTGGCAGCTCGCCCATACTACCCACATTGCGGATGTCTAAATTCATATACATTGCCACAATCGTCAAACCAACGATACAGACCAGCGGTGAGGGCAGTACGCGTCCAATTTTCGGTATCAATGGAAATAAGTAAATAATGGCAAGTCCCGCTGCGGTCATGATATACACCGTCATGCCGACCCGTTCCGTCATTGGATTGAGCTCAGGCAGTTGGGCGGCAAATATTAAAATTGCCAACGCATTCACAAAGCCAATCACCACCGAGCGCGACACAAACCGCATCAAATTGCCCAGCTTTAAGATGCCAATGACAATTTGAATGACGCCACATAATAAGGTGGCGGCCAGTAGATATTGTAGTCCATGGTCGGCGACCAAGGTCACCATGACCAAAGCCATCGCACCAGTTGCCGCTGAAATCATCCCCGGACGTCCACCGACAAAGCTAATCACTACCGCAATACAAAACGAGGCGTATAATCCCACTTTAGGATCAACGCCTGCGATAATAGAAAAGGCAATCGCCTCTGGAATCAGTGCCAATGCGACCACGATACCCGATAGGATATCGCCTCGCACGTTAGAAAACCATTCGTCACGTACGTTATCAAGAAAAGAGGTCATAAATAAACTGCATACCATTAGGGGCAAAAAAAGTAATCATTAGCCAGTAGTCATATGGTTTATTGACAATAGTAACCACTGGCTAATCTACCGCGTCGCTTAACATAGTCGTACTGTTAAGTGGTCCTAAGCTTTAGCGTCTTATCAAGAAATTTTAGCGTCTTATCAAAAAAACAGTCATTAACCGACAGTCACTAATCAACAATCAACAATCATGAATCAATATAGTAGGAGCAACAATAAGTAGGGCTATCGAGCGTCTCACCGTGTGAAATAGTGTCAGTGATAGTATCGATCATAAAATAAGATACCGTCATAGCTTACATAAAAATCCGATGAAAAATTCAAGAGGCTATAGAAGTAGAATGAGACTAAGAATAGTTGCTGAATACTGCGTGACAATAGGGCGATATGGGTTACAACATGCTAAACTAAAACGCCAAATGAACGTGGCTGTCAAAGTCACAGAACGTTAAACTAAAAACATGCGCATAATACCACATAGAGATAAAAAAGCAGTACCGAAACCTGAACGATACCGTTATGATGCTTAGAATAGTATGTATCGGTTCTTATCTTCAATAGACCAGTGGCTGCCATGTAACTGACACGTATTTGCCATGTACCTGATGGATGCCGTTTTGTCCGCTAGATAACTTGATTGCTCAGTGAATAATACTGTACAAGGAAACAATATGACCCGTCTTGCCGCAACAGAATTATTAATCCATAAAGACAATGCCTTACAAAACAGTGATCTACAAAATAATGACCTACAAGTCGTGGTTGGATTAGGACAATCGGGATTATCAGTAGCACAGTATCTGACTGAGCAGGGTTACCGCGTGGCAGTGACGGACAATCAGAGTGCGCCGACATTAGCGGATAAATTACCAACCGCGGTTGAAATTCGTCGCTTTGGTGCGATTGATGGTGATTTGTTGCAGCAAGCAGCGCGTATTATTATTAGCCCTGGTATCTCGCTAGATACGGAGGCGGTAGCTGCTTCTCGGCAGGCAAATATTCCTGTAGTTAGTGATATTCAGTTATTTTGTGAAGCTTGCACCGTACCGATCGTGGCTATTACGGGTTCAAATGCCAAAAGCACGGTGACCACTTTGGTTGGGCAAATGGCAGCTGATGCAGGGGTCAACGTTGGGGTTGGCGGCAATATTGGCATACCGGCATTAAATTTACTTAAAAATCCGGATATGCAGTTAGCCGTACTTGAGCTATCCAGTTTTCAATTAGAAACGGTCACCAATTTAGGCGCCCAAGTCGCCACCGTGCTCAATATGTCCCCCGATCATTTGGATCGCCACGGTGATATGCTCGGTTATCATCAAGCCAAGCATCGCATTTTTCAAGGTGCGAAGTCAGTAGTCATTAATCGTGAAGATGCGCTGACCCATCCCTTACTGGCGGACAATGTACCGCGTTTAAGCACGGGGATTCATGCGCCTGCTAACGGTCAATACGGTTTGATTATTGATTCTGACGGACAAACTTATTTGGCACGTGGTACAGAACGTCTGTTATCAGCGGACAAACTAATTATTAAAGGTCGCCATAATTTACTCAATGCTCAATCTGCCTTGGCGCTGGGTGAGCTTGCAGGATTACCGCTCGATAGTATGCTAACCACGCTACAGCAATTCGCTGGGCTTGACCATCGCTGCCAATATGTCGCAACGGTAGCCGGTATTGATTATTTTAATGATTCAAAAGGTACGAATATCGGCTCAACGATGGCAGCTATTGAAGGGTTAGGCGCAGTCTATGCCCCTAAAGATGGCAAGCTATTATTGATTTTAGGCGGTGAAGGTAAAGGGCAGCAATTCGGAGAATTAACCCCGTTTATCAATCAATACGTCAGCCAAGTGCTGTTTATTGGTCAAGACAGCTTACAAATCGAGCAAGATCTACGTGCCGCAAAGCTGAGTGATGACGTTACGTTGCACCAGTGCCAAACGTTAGAGGGCGCATTTGCAACGATTCAGCAGGTGACTGCGAGCAGTTTGTCGCAAGTACAAGCGGTACTATTATCGCCCGCTTGTGCCAGTTTTGATCAGTTTAGTGGCTACGCGGCGCGCGGTGAGTATTTTAGTCAATTGGTCGCAGAATTAGATACTGTGATTGTTAGCTAAAGGTTGGCATTCACTCACGTCTAAAGAGGATGGCTTGGCTATGTATTCGCTCAATGTCTTTTTTTAGATAGTATTTTTAGGTTTTATGAAGTAAACGGTGGCGTTGAATAAACGCCGTGTTTTTTGTTTGTTAGTGTATTCAAATATTATGGCGTTCTCTTTTCTTTCTCGTTCTTCTCGCTCGCCTCAGTCAACGACTGACTTAGGTAGTAGGCCGTATATGCCTTCAGCACGTACCACTTTGTTGTCTAGTGTTGGCTGTATGTTGGTGCTCAGCTTGCTGATGGTGGCGTCTGCTTCTATTCCATTTTCGCTCAGTCGCGGGATGACAGAGCTGCACTTTTTTAATCGTCAGCTGTTGTATATGGCTATCGGATTGGTGGTAGCAGGCATATCCTATTTCCTCGTACCGCTCAGAATGCTGTATCAAACGACGACTCAGTTTGTCTTATTGGGCATCACAGGATTGCTACTGGTAGCGGCGCTGTTTGGTACGCCAGTTAATGGTTCAAAACGCTGGCTCGACCTTGGCTTCATTAACTTTCAAGTCGCTGAGCTGGCAAAGCTGGTCATCATTGTGTTTGTTGCTGATTTTGTGGTGCGGCGCTCATTTGAGGTGCGAAATGGCTGGGATGGCTTTTTGCGCATCTCCTTGGTCATTGGCTTGCTGACAGTATTGCTGCTATTACAGCCTGATTTTGGTTCATTAGTCGTTATTGTCGGTACTGTATTTGCGATATTCTATATTGCTGGCGCACCTTATAAGCAGTTCATTGCGTTAGGAGCGGTAGTTGGTGCTTTAGCAGTCATGGCGGTTGCCTTTGTGCAATATCGCTTGACGCGAGCGTTATCATTTCTAGACCCGTTTGATGATATTCAAGATACAGATTATCAGCTGGCACGCAGTTTAATTGCCTTTGGTCGTGGGCAATTTACCGGTGTGGGTTATGGCGAAAGTGTGCAAAAGCTCTCACATCTACCGGAGGCACATACGGATTTTTTATTGGCAATTACCGGTGAAGAGCTTGGTTTCGTTGGTGTGGCGATGATTTTGCTATTAGAGACGCTCATTATCGGTAGCGCGATGCGCATCAGTTACAATGCTTTGAAGCGTCGGCAAATGCGTATGAGCTATACAGCATTTGGCATTGGGATTATTTTTATTGCGCAGACGGTGATTAATGCAGCGATGAATATGGGTGCGATGCCGACTAAGGGTTTGACCATGCCATTCTTTAGTTATGGTGGCTCTTCAATGTTAATCAGTTTAATTATGGTCGCTATCCTGCTGAAAATTTATAAAGAAAGCCCTGAAATCGAAAAAAGCCAATGTCGTTATTATTAAGCAATCGTTTAAGCTAATAATTCGTCAACATAAAAAAGCGTCGCAAGTAGCGGCGCTTTTTATTATTTAGCTTTTGCTCTTTCTGTTTAAATAGCTCCAATATTTAAATATTAGGGCTGTTTAGATATTGAAGCTATTCAGATATTAAAGCTATTTAAAGTCTGTTTGCCTTGTAAAGGGGCGTTATCCCACTGCGCAATGGCTTGTTCTAGCATACGTGTTGGCGTGTCCATATCAACAGCCGGTTGTTGTAGCAGCCGCAACGCAGTGGCGATAAGCGCACTTGATTTACGCGTATCAATTGGCTGCGCAAGGTTTTGTTTGGAGAGTTTTTGTCCATCCGCATGACATATCAGTGGCAAGTGATACCAGTAATCAATACTTGGCAGCTTGGCTGCTTGCATGATGCTAATTTGGGCGGTGGTCAGCGGTAAAATATCCAAACCGCGCATGACATGGCTAACGTGTTGCAGCCCATCGTCAATACTTGCCGCCAAGATATAATTAATCATCCCATCTTGCCGCCGTACCACCATATCCCCCAACGTTTGCTGCGGATTTTGCCATTGTAGCCCCTGAATGCCATCGATAAAGCCAGTGGTATAATCGGGCAGCTGTAAGCGCAGTTTATGCTGCTCTTTATTCAGATGTGCGTCTAGACAGCAGCGCGGATAGCGTTGATGTTCGGCTGTATGGTTATTTTTATTTGGAGCGGTTGTATTTGAAGCGGTTTTATTTAGAACGCTCTTGTCTGGAGCAGTTTGGTTTGATGGTTGCGAGTCTTGTTGCGCCCCCTGTTGTGCCCAATATTGCGCCAGACTTTTACGCGAGCATTGACAACCATAGGTGAGAGGAAATAGGGCAGACGATAAGTAATCATTATAAATATCAATACGCTCTGACTGATAAATAACATCACCGTCCCAATACAACCCAAGTGCCTCTAAGTCTATTAATATCTGCTCACTAAATTGCTCATCACATCGTTCACTATCGGTATCTTCTATACGCAATAGCCATGAACCGCCCAACGACTTAATCTGGCAAAAACTTGCCAGTGCCGTGGTCAATGACCCTAAATGTAGCTCACCAGTCGGTGATGGCGCAAAGCGTCCAATAGGGTGGCGCTTGCTCGATAATAGGTCGGTCGGCGTATGAATCAATGTCAAAATAGAGCGCTATTAAAAGTGAAAGAGTACCGATAGCATAAAGAATGTGACTATAAAAAGATATTTATTAAATGAAAGTATTTTGTTAGTAGTCACTTTCTACGTTACTTAGTCCTTAATACGCTAATAAGTAGTGATTTGCTAAAAAGCTATCCACTACAATACAAAAAGCGACCCGTGATATGGTCGCTTCTTGTGATAACTACTGTCGTGCTATTAGATTTAAGCGCCTTGATTTTGACGTTCTTTCATCTCTGATAACGTTTTGCAATCAATGCACTGCGTTGCCGTTGGACGGGCTTCTAAACGACGTAGTCCAATTTCAACGCCACACGTTTCACAAAATCCATAGTCATCACCATCGATTTCTGCTATTGATTTGTCAATTTTACGAATGAGCTTACGTTCACGGTCACGCGTACGCAAGGTTAACGCAAACTCTTCTTCTTGAGTCGCGCGGTCATTGATATCCGGCATGGCGCTCGATTCATCTTGGATATAAGTCATGGTGCGGTCAGCTTCACCGATCAGCTCATCTTTCCATGCCAATAAAATAGCTCTAAAGTGCTCTAACTGCGCCTCAGACATATACTCTTCGTCTTTAGCAGGCACATAAGGGGTGAACTTCACATCACTCGGATTCGTAGTCAGGGTGCTCATATGGGTCTCCTACTTTTTCAAATTAATTCAACAAAACGACATTATAAAAAAACAAGACGTAAAAATTTTTACTATAGGTCAGAACTGTACTGCTAAGGAACGCGTTATTACTGAACAACGTAAGCGCTAGCGCTACTCAATCGCCTTGGTTATCCTAGCCATTAATAGAGTATCTAGATAATAATAGCTTCTATCTCATTTTGCTTATCGATTTTAAAATTTATTATTTTTATTATTCATGTATTTTACTGCTTGTGATTGTCAATAGTATGGCAGTTTGTTATGACAGTATTTATGATGGCTATCACTTATTAATATAGCAGTTATGTGATTTAGGTCAATAATACTGGCGGTCAAGTATCCAATCTTTTTACCCAGCTTGCAACCTGTCCATTGTTGGCTAATTGCAACCAGCGATAACCGGGGCGTGCATGGTTATCATAAGCAAAGTCGTTTTCATAAGGCTTGAACTGATAGCAAGTAGAAGGAGTATTATAGACGGTCACACCCTGATGTTCACGCGCTTGTTCTTGATGGGTATGACCGCTGATGACCACGCGAAGATGGCTAAAATCATCCATACGCTGCCAAAAAGTCTCTGCATTTTTAGCAATATACTCATCTATCCAGTCAGAGTGCATGGGGAGCACGTGATGATGTAATGCTAAAAATGCCGGCTTATCACAGGCGCTCAGCTGCGCACACAACCAATCAATATCAGTAGGAGTAATTTCACCCGCCACCTTGCCTGCTATAGCCGAGTCCAAAAATAACAACTGCCAATCGTCCGTGTGAATCACATGGCGACTGAGTAAGCGTGGATCAGCAGATTTGGCGACCAGCTGACGTTGAAAAAAAGGTAGCTCTCTACCCGTTTCATCGGTCACATCATGGTTACCCGCAATACAGGCATAAGGAATATTGGTAGCGTCTAGTACCGCAAAAATATAATCGTAAATAGCGGGTTGTACTTCATCTACTAAGTCGCCTGTCACCACGATTAAATCACAGCGAATGTCTTCATTTAGCGCTTGCTGTAACACAGCTTCAAAGCGTTGCCGACAGTTAACGGTAGCGACTACATCATTAAGACAGATATCATGCATCGATAAATGCAAATCAGTGATTTGCAGCACGTTTAGTTGCTTATCTGGTGTACTAAGATTATAGGGGGGATAGCTTCGCATAGGGTCTGTCCCTCAGCATGCCAAAACAGTCGTTGCTATCACAGAGCAATAGCTATTTTTATCCTATCATTTCATACATCTGTTTAATGGCGTGGTCAGTTAAATATCATATACAATTATATTTAGGCGGTTTATAACATATATTTTAGAAAAGCCCTAGCGATATTTGCCAAATAAAGTTGAATAAGTACGTGATAAACAGCAATAAAGTGTCATATCTCGTGGAGGTTTTAGTAGCGTGATTGACGATTCGCTGTCCAAAAATTTGATACGATTAATGCCGCAAAAAACAGAATCGCCAACACTAAAACAATCGCCAGTCCCGTTTGAATATCTAACCAAATACTACCCCAAATCCCCAACGTTACGCCCACTTGTGCCACTAGCAGCGCGATAATGACCATCTGCTTTGGCGCGCTAGAATATAAACGCGCTGTTAATGCAGGTAATACCAACAAGCCACTGATGAGTAAGCTCCCCACCGCTTGCAACGCGATGGCACAAAATCCGGCGAGTACACCCATAAAGAATAGCCGCTGCCGTGTTGGATTGATACCTTGAATACGCGCTAGTGCTTCGTGAGTAGCAAGCTTCACTTGTGCTGACCAAATATAAATTAAAAATCCTAAGCCTACCAACACACTACCGGCAAGTAGGGGTAAATCTGCCCAATCAATATCTAGCAAATTACCAAACAAAAATCCTAAAACATTGGCTTGCTGATCGGTTAACTGGGTTAAGGTTAATAATCCTAAGCACAGCAGCGTGACAGAGACAACGGCTAACACCGCATCGACTGGCAGGCGCTCATCATCAATCACTACCAAGCCTACCACCACCATCACGCTGACCATAGCAACGCCAATGCCCATGGGCAACTGCCACAACACCGCAAGGGCGACACCCAATAGCGTTCCGTGGGCTAAAGCGTCGGCAAAAAACGCCATCCGTCGCCATAATACTAAGCAACCAAGCGGCGCTGACAGCAATCCTAAAATACTGCCGGCAATCCAAGCAGGGGCAATGATGGCTAACCAAGCGGTCATAACAGGTATCCGTTAAAGCTTTTAATAAAGAGAAAGAGAGAAAGGGAGTAAAGCAAGGCAAAGTAGTCAACGAGACGGCACGCCTAGCGCAACTTTCCACTAATTTGGGGCATGATGCTCACAAGCGTGGGGCTGATGGACATACGGTTGCTCGTAATGATGACCGAACAGCTGTTGGAACTCAGCAGTCGTCGCAAGCTCGCTTGGTTTGCCCTCGCAGCAAATGTGCTTATTGAGACAAATCACGCGTCGACTGCCTTTCATGACCCAATGCAAGTCATGGGAGACCACTAACATGGCACAGCGTAAAAAATCAGGCAGCTCATCAATAAACTTATACAGCCAAACTTCAGTATCCGGATCAAGACCTTGCATCGGCTCATCCAAAATCAACAGATTGGGCTTATCTAACAAGGCGCGCGCTAATAATACACGCTGAGTTTCACCACCAGATAAATGCAGCATTTGTCGCGGTAGTAAATGCGTCAATGATAAATTATCAAAAATAAACTGGCGCTGGGTATCATTCAACCGGCGTTTATCCGCTTGCGCTAGCAGGTCTTGCACCCGTAGCGGCAAGATGGGTGGCACTGAAAATCGTTGCGGCACATAGCCAAGTTGTAGCGCTTGATGCGCGGTAATTTGACCTTTAGTAGGGCTGATTAAGCCTAAAATCAGCTTGACCAACGTTGACTTACCCGCGCCATTCGGTCCTATTAAGCTCACCGTTTCATCGACCGCGATATCAATATTAATATGGGAAACCAAACGCTGCCTGCCAATATCAAAGTTGACATCATTTAAACTCAGTAGCTGAGTACTATTGTCATTAGATTTATTTTCAACCGTGCCATTATCAAGCGCAGAAGTAGAAGGTTGACGTAATGGGGATGCAAATGGGCTCATGAGGTCACAGCGAATAAGTTAAAAGTGAGGGTAACTGTCAATAAAAAATGGTCAATAAAAAAACGGGCGATAAAAATAGCAAAGATATGTGGCTAAGCGATTAATGACAAGTTTGACAGCGTCCACTCAGCTCAATAACACTACGCGTGACCGTAAAGCCAACATCGTGTTCCGCAAAGCTCATGATTTCTTGCACCGGCACGCTACTACATTCTTGTACACGCTGGCACTGCTCACAAATCAAAAAAGCGGCGGTATGTTGCGCGCGTGGATGACAGCAAGGCACGTAGGCGTTAATGGAGGTCAGCTGATGAATCAAGTTCTCTGCCAATAAAAACTCTAGGCTACGATAAACCGTCGGCGGTGCAACATTTTTTTGCGTCACTTTTTTTGCGTCACCGTTGTTAATGGTCTCAGCATGCTCTATTTCTGCTAAGCGCGTTTGCTGCAATTGGGTAATCAAATCATAAGCCCCAACTGGTTTATCGGCTTGCAATATCAGTGCATATATCTGCTGACGTAGCAGCGTAAATCTTACCCCACGTATGCGGCATTGCTCTTCGGCTGCTATCAGACGGTCATTCACATCAGTAGACGTCAATTGTTGCACATCATGTACATGGTCACAGACCGATGAAGAAATAGACACCGTACGAACCCCCAAAATAATCGTGCGCTTTCAATTGTTATAGTATAACATAATGCAGATTGAATAATAAAATTATAATCATAAATCCTCACCACACTTTTTGAAAATATACCGCATAGGATAATGACCACATGACTGCCAATCATCAACGCTGCGCCAACGCGGCTAATAATAACCTCTCTCAAGCTAAAGTTGGACCAATTAGAAAAGCATTTTTGCGCCAAGGAAGCACACTATTACGCCAACCTAAGCGCTGGATAGCCGCGTCTATCATGCTATTAGGCTCAGTGATGATGCTAAGTGCTCAAGCAGCCACGGTTAGCGTCAGTAACTATCCGCTGTTTTTGCTCAGTCAGGCAGTAACAGAAGGCGCACCGCCTGCTAAGCAATTATTGCAAGCAGGGGAGGTGGGTCATCATGGCAGTATCAGCCCGGGCGATATTAAAGCCATTCAAGACAGCACCTTTGTGGTTTGGTTTGGTGCATCGCTAGAGAACAACTTGGCAACCACTCTCAATACCGCGCCCAATGCTATCTCGTTGTTTAACTTTAAAGCGTTTAACCGTCATCCGCTCCGTGACGTAAAATCTATGCCCATTGCTGGCACACTAGATCCTCATATTTGGCTAGATCCTGAAAACGCCAAAGCAATTACCCGCGCTCTTGCCGTCATTCATAGTCATGCCAATCCGCAATATAAAAAGCTCTATCAAGCCAATACGCAAAAATTCGCCCAGCGCATGGATGCCGCTGTCGCTAAAATGCAGCAGCAGAATAATAAAAAACGACCTTATTGGGCGTACCATGATGCCTATCAATATATGGAACCGGCTTTGCATCTACAGTTTATCGGCAGCCTAAGCACAGACCATCATTTAGCACCCAAAGCCAGTCAACTGCGCTGGCTTAATGAGCAGCGTCCGATGAAGCAAATGTGCTTAGTTAGTCAAGGTGAGCCTGCCAAAGGTTTACTTGCCAAACTCCAACCGGTAAAAAGCACCGTCCAAGTCGAAGATATGAGCGCAAGTAAAGACTTCGTGAGCGGTTGGTTAAGTATGGCGCAGCAGATAGTAAACTGTATTTCATAAAATTATCAGGCGACAGATTCACCTAGCAAGTAAGGGTGATCATCAAAAGCACCACCTGTTTGGCTCTAAATGGCTGACAAACCTCACATTTTACTTGCTTAACAGGCGTCCGCTCCCTATAATGAGGAGCGTTTAATTTTGGTTAAAGGTGATGCCTGTATAGTGAGACATTCACGGATAAGTCTGCTTTTGTGCTGCTATTATCCCAACGCTATATTATAGGATAGCTGATGACCAAGCCTGCCAAACGCACGCAAAAAGATAATATTGGCATTTATCTCAAACGACAAGCATGGATATTATTTATCCTGATTGTTATTGCTGGGATAGTAGATGTCGCGTGGCTGCATACGCAGCTTATCGCCGCAAAAAGTCTAGCCATCGGTGCGCTATTAAGTTTTGCCACCCAAGTGGTTTTTGCTAGTTTTATCTTTTGGCATACCGGATATCGCGCGCGCGGACGTATTGTCAGCCAGCTATATCGGGGTCAGATGGTCAAATGGCTACTGACCGTGTTTGGTTTCGCACTAATTTTTATTACCATACAACCCCTATCAGCACCTGCGCTGTTTATCGGTTTTATGGTAATGCAGATTAGTCACAGTTGGATGTTGTGGCACATACGCTAACGACCGTAACAATACAATTGCTCAGAGATAATAATTAAATTGAACTGAGCTTTTGTGATCTACCGTCGTTCAGGGTAACCAAGATACTTATAACCAAGATACTGCTTACAAACTATATTGTCATTAAGAACATATTGTCATTAAAAGTACACCAGTATTAATAGTATATCGTTATCAATAGCGCTCATGAGGTCACCCTGCCGTCCAATTTCTTTACGGCTAACTCAGCACCGTTAAATATATCAATAGCATTAAATGTACTAGTAAATAACGTCTTCTAATATTAATAAACCTAAATAAGAAATGTATTTAAAGTAAAACGCGACTCATTTTTATTATAAAACGATATGAATCGTCACATTTAATGTCATAATGAGCGTTATTAGCGGATTTAAGATATAAAACATAAAGTAAAGACAGTATAAAAATAAAGTTTTACAATTTATTTATGAGCGCAAAGCTAGATTGCTAAACGCTGACAGCTGCCACCTTACTGATACAATGAATAAAAAACAGATAATTTACTTTACACGAATACAACGCTGCATTAAGATACACAGTTAAATGTTTTGCTTAAACGTGTTGTATTAAGCATTAATCTTGCTACAAGGATATGAGCAAGTACTAACATGATATTTTCATGTGCAGATACCAAGGGCTGGTAATTACTACTATTAAGCCCTTTTTTGATAGCTAAATTTTATAAAAAGCTAATAAAATCAGGTACTTGCATCAGTTCTATAGGTTGGGTGTTGTTGATTACATGATAGCTTGAGTACGATGATTTGCAGGTATTTTAAACGATGCAAATTGCCGCGCTAAACTATTCATCAGATGACAACCGTATTTTTTGGTAGTTGATTAAATCGTTGATTAATAAGAAGCTTACATTATGGCAGCCGAGCAAACATCATCAGAATATATCTCTCACCACTTAACGAACTGGACGTACGGCTATCTGCCGGGCGAAGGCTGGAAAGTCGCGCATACCGCTGAAGAAGCGGGGCAAATGGGCTTCAATGCTATTCATCTTGACTCTATGCTATGGTCAATTGGTCTGGGTGTTTTCTTTTGTGCCCTCTTTTGGATGGTTGCCAAAAAAGTCACCTCAGGTGTGCCGGGTAAACTACAAGCCGCCGTTGAGATGATCGTTGAGTTTGTTGATAACAACGTACGTGATTCGTACAGTGGTACCTCAAAGTTAGTTGCGCCTTTAGCGTTAACCATCTTTGTATGGATATTCTTAATGAACTTGATGGATTTAATGCCCATTGACTTCATTCCAAGCATTGCCGGTCAAGTTGGCGCGGCGATGGGTCATGATCCACACCACGTATTTTTCAAAATTGTACCAACAACCGATCCTAACATCACGCTTGGCATGTCATTTTCTGTCTTTGCGTTGATTATCTTTTATAGTATCAAAGAAAAAGGTTTAGGTGGTTTTGTTGGCGAGCTGACCCTGCATCCGTTTAGTGCTAAAAACCCTATCATGCAGGCTATTTTAATCCCCATCAACTTTATCTTAGAGTTTGTAACTCTGATAGCCAAGCCTATCTCATTAGGTCTGCGTCTATTCGGTAACATGTATGCTGGGGAGCTGATTTTCGTATTGATTGCCCTAATGCCATTTTGGATTCAATGGGCGTTATCTGTACCGTGGGCTATCTTCCACATCTTAATTATTACCCTTCAAGCGTTCGTATTTATGATGCTGACGATAGTTTACATGTCGCTTGCATCATCAACTGAACATTAATTAGACATTCAATAGGTAAATGAGGATACATCGATGGATCCAGTATTAGGTGGTTACACAGTTATCGCAGTAGCGCTACTAATCGGTTTAGGCGCACTTGGTACAGGTATTGGCTTTGCTATCTTAGGTGGCAAATTCTTAGAAGGTGTTGCCCGTCAGCCAGAACTTGGCTCACAGTTGCAAACCCGTATGTTCATCGTGGCAGGTCTTCTTGATGCTGTACCGATGATTGGTGTTGGTATTGCCATGCTATTGTTATTCGCAAACCCTCTAGCAGGTTAATCAGAAAGCTCAGTTGTAAATGTTTGATGGTCAATATTTATAGATGCACCGCATCGAAATTTGACTGTCAAATATGATCAATGACACTGATTTTTCATTAACAAAGAGGTGATCACGTGAATATCAATTCTACCCTCATCGGTCAAGCCATTGCTTTTGCAATCTTTGTGATGTTCTGCATGAAATTCGTGTGGCCACCACTTATTGGCGCAATTAATGACCGTCAGCGTAAAATTGCTGAAGGCTTAAGTGCTGCTGAAAAAGCAAAAGCAGACTTGGCAACCGCTGAGCAAGATGTACAGCAAGAGCTTGATTTGGCTAAGACAAAAGCGGCTGCATTAATTGAGCAGGCGAATAAAAGCGCCAACCAACTTGTTGAAGATGCTAAATCGCAAGCCCAAGTGGAAGGCGAACGTATCCGTCAACAAGCGCAAACTGCCATTGATCAAGAGATCAATCAAGCCCGTGAATCATTACGTGCTCAAGTGGCAGAGCTTGCAGTATTGGGTGCTGAGAAGATTTTGCAAGACAAAGTCGATATGCAAACACATGCCAAAATGTTAGACCAACTGGCGGCGAAGCTGTAATTGTGAGGATATAATGGCTGACTTATCAACCTTAGCACGACCCTACGCTAAAGCCGCGTTTGACTATGCCAATGAGAACGGGGTAGTAAATGAGTGGGAAGACTTCTTGTTTATTGCCAGTACGATTGTCAAAGACACGTCGTTCCAACCATTGCTAGACAATCCAGCCGTTTCTGCTGAGCAAAAGTCAGCCGTTTTGGTCGATCTTTATGATACACAAGTGGCGAGCGATAATGATTCTGCCTTTAAGTTGTTATTGAAAAATAACCAAGGTCATAGTCATGACGGTAACGTCCGCTATCCACCAGTATCAACCGAGCTTAGCAACTTCGTTATTCAGTTATCAGAGCACGAGCGTCTGGCGCTGCTGCCTGAAGTTTATGAGCATTATCGTCATCATAAGGCGTTAAGCTTAAAGCAACTTGACGCTTATGTGACCTCTGCCTATCCTTTAACCGATGCGCAGCGCGAGCTGTTGCAATCACGTCTTGCTGCCTCGCTTAATGCCAGCGTAGTGATTCATGAGTCGGTTGATGCAAGTCTTTTGGCAGGCGCAACCATCAAGGTTGGCGATAAAGTCATTGATGATTCCATGCGTGGCAAGTTACAACAGTTAAAAACACAGCTAACGGCCTAATACCAATCATGAACGCAAACTTGCCTTATCGGGTGTGCGTGATATAAGAGTATTTAAGTCAGTGGGCGGGTTATCATAAATTAAAGGAAACACGGCAATGCAACAATTGAATCCAGCGGAAATCAGTAATCTGATTAAGCAGCGCATTCAAGACCTTGATGCAGGTGCAACTGCAAAGAATGAAGGCACGATTGTCAAAGTATCTGACGGTATTGTGCAAATTCATGGTCTTGAAGATGCCATGTATGGCGAGATGATTGAATTTGAAGGCGAAGTCTATGGTATGGCGCTGAACTTAGAGCGTGATTCTGTGGGCGCGGTAGTCCTTGGTGACTACTTAAAACTACAAGAAGGTCAAAAAGCCTATTGTACAGGTCGCATTCTTGAAGTTCCGGTAGGTCCTGAGCTGCTAGGTCGTGTTGTTGATGCTTTAGGTAACCCTATTGATGGCAAAGGTCCTATCAACGCCAAGCTTACTGATAAAGTTGAAAAAATCGCCCCTGGCGTTATCGACCGTCAGTCAGTAGATCAGCCAGTAATGACGGGTTATAAAGCAGTTGATACCATGATTCCAATCGGTCGTGGTCAGCGTGAGCTTATCATTGGTGACCGTCAGACCGGTAAAACGGCGATGGCAATCGATGCGATTATTGCGCAAAAAGCTTCTGGCATTAAGTGTGTCTATGTGGCTATCGGTCAAAAACGCTCAACGATTGCGAACGTGGTTCGTAAGCTTGAGCAAACTGGCGCACTTGAATATACGACTGTTGTTGTAGCTTCTGCGTCAGAGCCAGCCGCACTACAGTATATCGCACCGTACTCAGGTTGTACGATGGGCGAATACTTCCGTGACCGCGGTGAAGATGCACTAATCGTATTTGATGATTTATCAAAACAAGCGGTTGCGTATCGTCAGATTTCACTACTATTACGTCGTCCGCCAGGTCGCGAAGCTTATCCTGGTGACGTATTCTATTTACACTCACGTTTACTTGAGCGTGCCTCACGCGTAAACGCCGCGTACGTAGAAAAGTTCACCAATGGTGAAGTGGTTGGTAAAACCGGTTCTTTAACCGCGCTACCAATTATTGAAACCCAAGCTGGTGACGTATCTGCATTCGTACCGACTAACGTAATTTCAATTACTGATGGTCAGATTTTCTTAGAGTCAAGCTTATTCAACTCAGGTATCCGTCCGGCAGTGAACGCTGGTATCTCGGTATCACGTGTTGGTGGTGCGGCGCAAACTAAGATTATCAAAAAGCTATCTGGTGGTATCCGTACCGCTTTAGCACAGTATCGTGAACTTGCCGCATTTGCTCAGTTTGCATCGGATCTTGATGATGTCACTCGTGCACAGCTTGACCACGGTGAGCGTGTCACTGAATTGATGAAACAAAAGCAGTATCAGCCGATGTCTATTGCTGAACAAGCGGCGGTTATTTATGCATCAAACGAAGGATTCTTATCAGACATTCCGGTTGAAAAAATCGGTGCTTTTGAAGAAGCTTACTTACGTTATATGCGTGATGAGCAAGCAGCACTAATGACTGAGATTGATGACACTGCCAACTATAATGATGATATTGCAGGTCGTTTGAAGTCAGCTATTGAGACCTTTAAAACAAACCACAGTTATTAATTTAACGGGTTTGGTTGGTTGTTTACTAGCGGTACGGTGTCATTAATAGACAGTCGTGCCGCTTTGCCCGCAACCAACGGCATGTGATCGCGTAGTGCCACGAGATATTAATACCTTGTTTTATATTAAAAAATTGTGAACTGCGCCAATGCTTTTAACCCTCTATATTGGAATCATTATGGCAAACTTAAAAGAAATACGTGCCAAAGTCACCAGTATTCAAAGCACCCAGAAAATTACCCGCGCCATGCAAATGGTTGCTGCGAGTAAAATGCGCCGTGCCCAAGAGCGCATGGTTGTGGGGCGCCCGTATGCTGATAGTATGCGCCGGGTTATCTCGCATTTGGTGCATGCTTCATCTGATTATAAACACCCGTATATGGAAGCGCGTCCAGTTAATAAGGTGGGTTACATCGTTATCACCTCTGACCGCGGACTTGCTGGTGGCTTGAATATTAATTTATTTAAAGCATTAAGCAAAAATATTAAGAGCTACCAAGACCAGTCTGTACACGCTGAATTTGCAGTTATTGGTTCTAAAGGTGTCAGCTTCTTTAAAAGCTTTGGTGGTAAAGTGACCTCAGCGATTACAGATTATGGCGATAACCCAACCTTTGAGCAGCTAAACGCTCCCGTTCAAGCAATGTTAGACGATTATAATGAGGGCAAAATTGACCGCATTTATGTGGTGTATAATCAGTTTATTAATGCGATGACTCAAAAGCCAACTATTACTCAATTAGTGCCGCTACCAGAAGGTACACTGAATGAGGAAAACAGTGGCATACAGACTGAGTTGAGCTGGGATTATATCTATGAGCCTGATATCAAAACGTTGATTGATGGTCTGCTGGGGCGCTATATTGAGTCGATTGTGTATCAAGCGGTAATGGAAAACATTGCCTCTGAGCAGTCGTCGCGTATGGTTGCGATGAAAGCAGCAACAGATAATGCTGGTGACCTCATTAACGATTTACAGTTGGTTTATAACAAGCTGCGTCAAGCGGCGATTACCCGAGAAATTTCGGAAATCGTTGGCGGTGCTGCCGCTGTTTCATAATTGACACCCCCTATATATAGAAGATCATGGAGAACGCAATGAGTAGCGGTCGTATTGTACAGATTATTGGCGCGGTTCTTGACGTTGAGTTCAACCGTAACGAAGTACCTCAGATTTATGATGCCTTACAAGTAGATGGCACTGAAACCACTCTAGAAGTACAGCAACAGCTCGGCGATGGCATCGTACGTACGATTGCCATGGGTTCAACTGAAGGTCTAAAACGTAACCTACCCGTTACGAATACTGGCGGTCCAATTTCTGTGCCAGTAGGTATTGGTACGCTTGGTCGTATCATGGATGTGCTAGGTCGTCCTATTGATGAAGAAGGTCCAGTAGTTGCGGATGCTAAATGGTCGATTCACCGTGAAGCACCAAGCTATGCAGAACAATCAAACAGCACTGAATTGTTAGAGACTGGTATTAAAGTAATCGATTTATTATGCCCGTTTGCGAAAGGTGGTAAAGTTGGTTTGTTCGGTGGTGCGGGTGTTGGTAAAACCGTTAACATGATGGAACTGATTAACAATATCGCGCTGAAACACGAAGGCTTGTCAGTATTTGCAGGCGTTGGTGAGCGTACGCGTGAAGGTAATGACTTCTATCACGAAATGCAAGAAGCAGGCGTTGTTAATACCGAAGACTTTAGCAAATCTAAAGTAGCGATGGTATATGGTCAGATGAATGAGCCACCGGGTAACCGTTTACGTGTTGCGCTGTCTGGTTTAACCATGGCTGAATACTTCCGTGATACCAAAGATCCTGCTACTGGTAAAGGTCGCGACGTTCTATTGTTCGTTGATAACATCTACCGCTATACGCTAGCCGGTACGGAAGTATCAGCACTACTAGGTCGTATGCCATCAGCGGTTGGTTATCAGCCAACACTTGCTGAAGAGATGGGTATGCTGCAAGAGCGTATTACTTCTACGCAATCAGGATCTATTACTTCTGTGCAAGCGGTATATGTACCTGCGGATGACTTGACCGATCCATCACCTGCGACTACCTTTGCTCACTTAGATGCAACTGTGGTACTGAGTCGTGATATCGCGTCACAAGGTATTTATCCTGCGGTTGATCCACTCGATTCAACCTCACGTCAGCTTGATCCACAAGTGATTGGCGAAGAGCATTACAACGTTGCTCGTGGTGTTCAGGAGGTTCTACAGCGTTATAAAGAACTAAAAGACATCATTGCTATTTTGGGTATGGATGAGTTATCAGAAGAAGATAAATTAGTCGTTTATCGCGCGCGTAAAATTCAGCGCTTTTTATCACAGCCATTCCACGTAGCAGAAGTATTCACCGGCGCACCTGGTAAATATGTATCATTACGTGACACCATCGCCAGCTTTAAAGCTATCATCGCTGGTGAATACGATGACCTACCAGAGCAAGCGTTCTACATGGCAGGTGGTATTGATGAAGTTGTTGCTAAAGCAGAAAAAATGAAAGCTTCTGCAGCGTAATAGACATCGTTAGGCACGAATCAGTAAATTGCTGTTTATTAAGCCGTTTACTGGTTCGCATTACCGTTTTATAACTGCTGAAATAGTAAGGAGAGAGGGATGGCAACGTTTCAATGTCGCGTCGTAAGTGCCCGTGAAGAGCTATACTCAGGCGAAATCAGTATGTTGATTGCGACTGGTAGCGAGGGTGAAGTTGGTGTGTTACCAGGCCATACTCCGCTCATTACTTTGCTAAAACCGGGTCCAATGCGCGTACAAACACCAGATGGTGAAGAAATCGTTATCTATGTATCAGGTGGTGTGTTAGAAGTTCAACCGAAGATGGTTACTGTACTAGCTGATACGGCAATGCGTGCACATAACCTTGACGAAAGCAAAATCGTCGAAGCACGCAAAAAAGCAGAGCAAATGCTCGTCAATCAATCTGATACTCTGCAAACTAACGTAGCTCTAGCCTCATTAGCAGAGTCAGTGGCGCAGTTACAGACGATTCGTAAGTTCAAAAACCGCGCCTAAGCTTATCCGCTTTAGAATTTTTGAGTGATAGCTTAATTGCAATAAAAAAACAGCCCATTACGGGCTGTTTTTTTATTGTCTAATCAATGTTGCTTCAACCTACTTTAAACGTATTCATTAATATTCCATGTGCGCATGGTTGTTTTATAGGATGCTAAATAGAAAGTCACAAAGAGAATAGAAAGAGACTAGCGTGATGACGACTATTTGGTTATATTATCATTGACCATTTTTTTACAAATAAATTTATAAACCAAAATAAATCAATAAGAGATAGAAGCGTGATTAGCGTTATCATTATTTATTGCAGTAATAATGACCAGTAACGGACGTAAACTAACGTTTTAGTCGGTGTTGTTTATAGGTTTTGTTAACAGCAATAGGCTATAGTATAGGAAGTTGCGTGTTTGATAGTATACTGTGCTACCACATTTATACCATCTATATGAACATGACTTGTTCTACTTTATTAGACGATTAACTTTTTCTTATCTCGATTTTATACATTAGAGGATATCACAATGACAATGAACGAAGACGATAACACCCCTCGAATCCTAATTGTTGAGGATGATGAGCGTCTAGCGATGTTGACCCAAGACTATTTGGTCAAAAATGGTTTAGAAGTAGCGATTGAAACGGACGGTAATCGTGCTATTCGCCGTATCGTGAATGAACAGCCAGATTTAGTAGTACTCGATGTCATGCTTCCTGGTAGCGATGGTTTAACCGTATGTCGTGAAGTGCGCCCACATTATCAAAATCCTATTTTGATGCTGACGGCTCGTACTGAAGATATGGACCAAGTATTGGGTTTAGAGATGGGTGCGGATGATTATGTCGCTAAGCCTGCTCAGCCACGTGTGTTGCTTGCTCGTATTCGTGCGTTATTACGCCGCTCTGAAAATGCCCCATCAGAAGATGTGCCTCAGCGTTTAGAGTTCGGCGAATTGATTATTGATAATGGTGGTCGTTCGGTCATGCTTGGCGAAGAGTTGGTTGATTTCACCAGCGCTGAATATGACTTATTGTGGCTTCTTGCTTCGAATGCTGGTCGTATTTTATCGCGCGAAGATATCTTTGAGCGTCTACGTGGTATTGAGTATGATGGTCAAGATCGCTCGATTGACGTACGTATCTCGCGTATTCGTCCAAAAATTGGTGATGATCCAGAGAACCCAAAACGTATTAAAACCGTACGCAGTAAAGGCTATTTATTCGTAAAAGAAGGTAACTAAGTCTACCAAAGTATTGTTGATGTATTGATAGCTATTTGTAAAACATAAAGAACCAGCGTGATGCTGGTTTTTTTGTGGATAAATTTTAAGTTTTTAGCCTTATAGTCAGCGTTATGTGGTTTAATTGTGCGATGAAGCCAAAGCGCTGAATGTTTATTTAAGTAGTCGCTTTTCATTATCCGGTAACTCATAACTCAACAAATTTGGTCACGGCACGTATGTCATTAGTTTCTTCTTTAAAACACAGTATTTTTGTTCGCATCTATGCTGGGCTCTTAATTGTCTGCTTATGTGTGGCGTTATTTGCGCAGTTATTGATGGATACGATTAATAAGGAACGCGTACAGTCATACCGTGAAAATATGGCCACGGGTGCTTTTTACTTGGTTGCTGAGGGTATCGCACGTCAAGATAGTGAAAGCCAACGCGAATACTGGTTATCTGATGCCAGTAGTTTATTCGGCTCAACCTTTCGTATTATACCGATTAAAGAGGTTAATTTTAGCGCCAATGAGCTTCGTCGTTTTGATAGAGATGAAACAGTCGTGCGCTATGTTAGCCAACAAAACTATGCTGATGTTTATCACCGTATGCCAGATGGCGAGAGTGTGTTAACCGTTAAGGTATCACAAGTTACTGAACAGCAAGTGCGTGCCATGTCGGTATTCTTATTAGATGATATGTCTTATTATACAACGCTATCCGCTAAGCGTGCGCGTCTTGCCGAGCTAGAAAAAAAGTTTCCTTTCCCGTTAGCGTTAGAAGGGGTGAATGAGCTTAACCTCGACAGTGACCAGCTTGCACGCTTACGCCGTGATGAAATCGTAATTTTGTTTCAAGACACAAGTACCAGCCAAAGTGATTCCTCTATCCGAGTGGTTGTGCCCTCAGAAATCAGTGGCATGGCAATTTTAATGGGACCTGTACCTTTATTTAACTGGTTCCCGCTAAATTTAATTGTCAGTATGATTCTGATTAGTATGTTTTTGATCAGCTTAGGCGTTTATGCTCTGATTTTCCCGCTTGAACGTAAATTACAATTGATTCAAGTGGGTGTCAATGAGGTGAGCCAAGGCAACCTAGACAGTCAAGTTCAAGTCATTGGTCAAGATGAAATCGCCCGATTATCAGCGACTTTTAATGCGATGACGTCGCATATTAAACGCCTGATTGAGTCGCAGCGCGAGCTAACGCGGGCGGTATCACATGAGCTGCGTACGCCCGTCGCACGTATTCGCTTTGCAGTGGATATGCTTGCCGATACGGATGACGAAGAATCGCGCTTCACGCAGCGTGATTATATCGATGAAGATATTGAGGCGCTTAATGGTCTGATTGATGAGATGTTAACTTATGCGAAGCTTGAAGAAGGTTCGCCAAAATTAGATTTAGAACCTGTAAATTTTAAAGAACTGATTGAGCAAATCGTGCGTGAGACCAATGCTTTAGGTAAAGATATCAAAATCGTTGGCAATCCGCCAAGCTCAAAAGTGACCGCAATAGCTGATCGTCGCTATTTGCACCGCGTGATTCAAAACCTTGCGGGTAATGCGCTGCGCTATGCTGAAACCACCATTATTATTAGCGCTGGCGTCAAGAAAGGCAACGCTTTTGTGTGCGTTGAGGATGATGGACAAGGTATTCCAGAAGCGGATCGCGAAAAAGTATTTATTCCCTTTTCGCGCTTAGATGACAGCCGGACACGCGCGTCGGGTGGTTACGGACTAGGACTGTCGATTGTGTCACGGATTGCCTTTTGGTTTAGTGGCAGTATGAGTGTGGATGAAAGTCCGAATCTTGGTGGTGCTCGTTTCACCATGACATGGCCTGTCAAACCATTGACTCAAACGATTGCCGCGGATCAAATTACCCAAGAAAAAAGTGACCGAACGTTTAGTTGATAAAGGGTTGTACTAGGCTAGGACATCCTGATAAGCGTTAAGCGCGTATGTTAACATTCATATCATTTCAAAAAATAGGAAGGTAGAGCATGCCATATTTATTTGGCGGATTAGTGATATTAAATGCCCTCACGCTGGGCTATTATCTTTTCGTTCAGCAGCCGACAGCGACTCATAGTGTAAAAATGGCACAAGCCGAGTTGATTGAGCCGTTAGCTTTTACCAATAGCGCTGTCCACATTCCACCGCTAATCGGTAGCAAAGATTAAGAGTGCTTATTTGCAATTTTAATCTTAATAGGCAGATCGCTAACCCCTTATTCTTTTATCCACCGTATCGCAGTTTTGTCTTTTATTCTATGGTATGAGTGGGCGCTTGTAATGACTAAACATCAATGTCTTCTGTGCTTGCTATGCGTTCTAGGTCTTCACCCTCAACTTTAGAGATTAAGGGAATGCGTACACAGACCTGCAAGCCGCCATCAGGATGATTAATGGCCTCAACGGTACCATGATGTAATCGCGCAATACGGTTCACAATTGCCAAACCAAGTCCACTACCTTGGGTGGTGCGTGCGGTTTCGCCACGCTCAAAGGGCTGCATAATACGCTCTAATTGATCTTCTGCTACACCGTCACCACAATCGCGCACACAGATTATCAGCTGCTCTTGGGCCTCTTTATTGACCGCATTTTCACTAACGATATTATCTTCTGCAATAGCCGTTTCTACGACTGTTGGCACTATGGTGGTAGACAGATAAATCGGTGGTTTTCCATAACGATTGGCATTGTTCACCAGATTGATAATTAAGCGTTTAATCGAGAGCGGACGTACGGGTACAGCCTTATGACATTCTGACTGATAAACAAACTTCATTGGCGCAAATTGCACCATAATTTCATTAAAAATTACCTCTAAATTGGTCAAGCTCACCGGTTCATCAGAGCCATCTTTCATAAATGAGATAAACTGCTCCAAGATGGCATCCATATCCTCGATATCATAGATCAACCCTTCGCGAAAAAAATCGTCCGGTAGCATCTCTGCGGTTAGGCGCATACGGGTAAGCGGTGTGCGCAAATCATGTGAAATGCCCGCTAGCATGATAGTTCGTTCTTTTTGCGCTTGATTAAGCGTGGTAAACATTTGATTAAACGCCATATTTACCTGACGTATCTCAGTAGGACCCTTGTGCGTAGGTAAAGTCGTTGCATGACCAAGACGAATATAATTATTAGCGGCACGTTGTAAATGGCGTAACGGACGGTTGAGCTGTTGCGCAAGTAAAATAATGGTCAGCAGCGTCAATATCGGCAGCCCAAATAAAAATAATATTAATAAGGTTGGACTATATTGTGAATAATAAACCACCGACTCACGAATCCAAAAACTACTGTCGCGGCTATCTTGTACCCACAGCTGCGGGGTAGGCTTAAATTTAAAATAAACTTTAACTGGACGACCCAGTTGTGCGCTAATTTCACGCTGTAAGACATCCGTAAAAATTCCCACAAAAGCCTTGTCCTCAACCTCTGGAAACTCATTGGGATTGTCGATTACGGTCACATGTGAATGCTGATAGACCCACTGGCGTATTTCAGGATTGTTCCGCCAGTCTCTTTTTACACTACTGGTCAGCTGTAGCTCACTAGTCAAATAACGCGCATGCGTTTTTAATTCTGGCAAATAGAAACTACGCCAAAAAAACCAAATCGTTATTCCTACACTGATGATAACAATAAATGCGACCATTAAAGTCGTCAGCCAGCTATTAGAATAAGACAGTGTAGACCCGCTATTACGGCGCGTGGGTAAGGGTGGTGTCGTCATTAGTATGATTTACTCTTACAGGTATGCCATAAAGTATAGTGTAATCGCTCTCAATGCGCTATGGGTGCACGCTTGGTATTCGTGTTATCAGTATGTTTTATCAGCATTACGGTAGGAGAGATTTTGACCACAATTTTACTAAATACAGCGTAATAATTATTGACCTTATTTTTCACTTAATCTTCTTTAAGCCCTTGTTATAAAATAATTAAATAAACATGTTTTATATTTTCAATAAAATAAAACTATGGTATAATTATGCCCTTTTTGGTATACCTGCGAAAGAGAGAATTCACATGGTTGTTATTCGTTTAGCACGGGGCGGTGCCAAGAAACGCCCGTTTTATCAAGTTGTTGTTGCTGATCAACGCCGCGCGCGTGATGGTCGCTACATCGAAAACATTGGCTTTTTTAACCCGCTCGCTAAAGAGTCAGAAGAAGCAGTACGCTTAAACATGGAAGCGTATCATGCGTGGATTGCTAAAGGTGCACAACCTTCAGACCGCGTTGCTTCATTAGTAAGAGCTTACAACAAGGCTGCAACTACTACTGAAGCGACTGCTTAAGTTTTAAGCAGTCACTTTTAGTTGTTAAGTACTGATAGCGCGTTCGCCGCGTTCATTAGTCGGCTTTAGAACACATAGCGTAGCTGGTCTGACCGGTATACGCGATTAACTGTTTGTCGCTGTTGGTTTGTTTTAACCATCCTTTATTATTTACTGCTATTTATATCAGGTTAGCCGTTATGTCCTCTGTTCCAGACGCCAATACCCTTATGAAAATTGGTCAGCTTAAGAAGCCTTATGGCATTAAAGGCTGGCTGTGGGTATTTAGCGATACAGATGAACATGCGGAAATATTTGATATTAAACAGTGGTGGATGAAAACAGCTAGCGGTATGAAACCACTAACCGTTAAAGCATGGCGTGAGCAAGGTACAGGACTGGTCGCTCAGTTTGAGCAAGTTCCAGACCGTAATGTTGCTGAAACCATGAACGGTGTGACGATTTGGGTCGCAAAAGATGTGTTGCCAGAACCAAACGAAGACGAATATTATTGGTCGGATTTGGTTGGTATGCGGGTCATGAATGAACAAGACGAGTATCTGGGTGATATCACTGAGATGTTTGCAACGGGTGCTCATGATATTATGCGTGTGGCATCAACGGCAGACAGTTTAGATGGTGAAGAGCGTTTGATACCGTGGCATAAGCAAACGGTGGTGACAGTCGATATGGCTGCCAAAACCGTACTTGTAGCATGGCAGAGCGACTATTAACGAGTCGTTCTTAAGACGCCTTAATGTGGGATCCAGATGTATTTTGCCGTGATTAGTATTTTCCCTGAGATGTTTGCAACGATTCGTGATTTTGGTATTACGGGGCGTGCAATCACTCAAGAACAAGTCACCATTGAATGCCTTAATCCACGTGATTATACCACTGACAATTATCGCCGTATTGATGAACGTCCATATGGCGGTGGTCCTGGCATGGTGATGATGGCTGAGCCATTATCTAAAGCCATTGACGATGCACGCTTGCGGGCAAGTCAACACGGTTGCCGTATGGATGCAGCGCACTGTCCGGTGATTTATATGTCACCGCAAGGGCAGACGCTGAGTGAGAATAGCGTGGTTAGCATGGCTGACTATGATGGCATGATTATATTATGTGGTCGTTACGAAGGCATTGATGAGCGCTTATTAGCACAATATGTCGATATGGAAGTGTCACTGGGTGATTACGTACTGACCGGTGGTGAGCTGCCAGCGATGGTGCTGATGGATAGTGTGATACGTCGTCTGCCCGATATCATGGGTGATGATAAGTCAGCAGAGCAAGACTCGTTTGTCGATGGTTTGCTGGACTGCCCACACTATACGAAGCCGCATGAGTTTGCGGGTATGGCAGTGCCTGAAGTACTGCTATCAGGTCACCATGCCAATATTGCCGAGTGGCGCTTTAGTCAACAAGTTGAGCGCACGCAAACACGGCGTCCTGACTTATGGCAAGCGTTCAGCCCCAGTGTACAGCAAGCTAAGTGGCTAAAAGCGTTGGCTAAAGCCACTAAAAAATAGCTTGCATAGTTTGATAAACAGTTAATAAGTAAAATTTTGAGCAATACTAAACAGGTCATATCATAATGGCCGTTTGCAACCCCATTTACGTTGTGTTTGTTATAGATAGATTAATACAAGATATCAATAATAGACATGATTACTTATTACAAACAGGTGATATGCGCGAAGCCTCTATTATCTAATGTGAGGAGATAACTCTCATGAGCAACAAGCATCTATTGGTTCAAGCCGTTGAAAACGCTCAAATTATTGAACGTCCAAGCTTTGGTCCTGGCGACACTGTCGTCGTTCAAGTAAAAGTACGTGAAGGCGAACGTGAGCGTTTACAGGCTTTTGAAGGCATTGTTATTGCTAAACGTAACCGCGGTTTAAACTCAGCGTTTACGGTTCGTAAAATTTCAAGTGGTGTTGGTGTTGAACGTGCATTCCAATTGCATTCACCCATCATTGAGAGCATTGAAGTGAAACGCCGTGGCGCAGTTCGCCGTGCGAAACTATACTACTTACGTGAGCGCTCTGGTAAATCAGCACGTATCCGCGAGAAGCTTGCTCCGCGTGCACCTAAAGTTGTTAAGCCAAAAGCTGACGCTTAGATTTTATCCAGTATCTGGTTTTAAGCATTGCGCTTAATATTACTTTATTGCTGAGCCCATATTATGCGTTTCGGCAATAAAGAAAAATCAGATACAAGCCCTTATTCATAGGTTTATCATATAAATAAGCGGGTAGTACCAAAAAAGACAAAACCCCAATCTGTGCTGATGCCAGATTGGGGTTTTTGTATGTGTAGAGTTTAGATTTTAATCGTTTAATCGTTTAATCGTTTAATCATTTAATTTTTTCTATGCTTCCATAATATCAATACGGCTGCTCTGCTCTTTAGATTTACTGTACTTACGCAGGCGTATATAGATAGTCTTGGTGACGGTCGCGATAACTTTTTGCTGCTCATCAACGATATCGGTGGTGTATTCACGAAAGACCGGTTCACCTTCTTTTGCAAGCTCTTGAATCGTTGCAATTTCGGTACTGGGAATTTTCATACGAGTCGTCACTTTACTATTACCGGGAGCGATAAACTCAATATGCGAACTTTTGTCCCATACAACGTAGGTACTGCCTAATTGGTGCATGAGCATCAACATATAAAAAGGGTCGACCATTGAGTATAAGCTGCCACCGAACTGCGTGCCCACAATATTCTTATTAAGCGCGTTAAGACCCATACTGACCACACACAACCCTTGATCTAAATCAACGTGTTCAACTTTAATGCCGGCACCAACGTAAGGTGCATAGGTGTTGATACGCAGCTTGAGTAGATGAGGGGTGAGTAGGGGCATGATGCTTTTTTTGGTTTTACGTCTTAGCGTCTCTAAATTTTTCGGTAACAGACTCATGTTTTATCCTTTAGTCTTTTGATGATCATGCCAGTGGTATCCGCTTGATGCATTGGACAAGTATCTAGTGTCATAGTAAATAGTGATGACAGCGTTATTGGCGCAAATGAACGACGTTGCCTCTGACCGTTACGATTACCTAATGGCTGAGCAAAAGATTGCTATCATAATTAAAAATAGCAGATAGCACCAGTCTTAAAGCGTAACCAAAAATCTTGCTTACTCGTTCAGTTTGGACGTATTAAATAACTATTAATACGTTGCTGTCCATGTGTTGCTATCCATACGTCACTATCTTGTTAATCAACTGCTCTTTAATAACACACTCCTTCATAACACACACATTCAATATTCATCATTCATTAATAGCGCCGCCGCAAAAATGGCTAGCGTTATGCTTCGCCATACTTGTTATCGCCAAATATCTTGACCTATAAACATCATCAATTGGCATATTGCCGTCATACGATTGAGCATCTAAACGTCTAAATATTGATATTACTATTAAGCTAAAAAGCGGTTTAATTGGCTAAAAAGGAGTAAAAGCATTTAAACTAAGATATTGATACATAAAGTATCTTTTTAAGCGAAAAACTCGCAATTAAAGTATGGTTAGCATACAATAACTGCCAATTTATGTCTTTTGGCTTATTTTTTGTACGATTATAAGATCAAACGGAAATAAGGCATCACACAAAGCAATGAAAACCTCAGTCGACATAGGGAGATGTGATGAGTAACCCGCAAAGAGCCGCTTTAGAGGCGAATCCGCCGTTAGATTTATCCGATGACGACCATGAGTTGCAAGGCAGCTATGCTGAGTTGCATGAGCCAAGCGCCAGTTTTAAAAACCGCGATGCCTATCTTAAACATGAATTACAAATCATGCAGCCTAAGCGTTGGCGTGCCAATTTGCCATTTCGTGATTATCGTTTTGAGTATGAAGATACTATTCCAGCGATGGCGGCGACCATTGGTAAAGTCGTGATGGTGGGTGCTATTGCCGCAACCTTTGCAGGACCACTCGGCTTAGGAGAGGCGTTTGTATTAGAGAATGTCCGCTATGAGCTGTTAATTGTATCTTTCTTTATTGTTCTGTTTTCAGGGTTTTTGCTGCCGACAGCTAACCTTGCTGGGACACATGGTCCATTGATTCCGCTGATTCCTATCGTAGTAGCGGCAGGTGGTCACCCGATGGCATTTGGTTTGCTGATTGGTGCTTTTGGTCTCTTGCTGGCGATTAGTAAAGGGGGAAGTTTACTGGCAAATCTCACCAGTAAGGGTGTTTGTGGTGGTTTGCTGCTGTATTTGGGCTTTATCGGTACGACGTCACAGGTGAAGAGCTTATTTACATGGGCAGAAGGCATTGGTATGTCGTATATTGCCTTTGTGGTGATTTTACTCACGATTGTGCTCTACGCTGTACTAGAGAATTTTAATAAGCGTTGGCTTGCGGTGCCGCTGAGCTGTTTGTTAGGCGGTGGGGTTGCATTTGCTTTAGGTGCGCCCTTTGCCTTTAAAACAGCACCCGGTTTACCACATATGAGCCCGATGTATTGGTGGGGCGAAAATACGGGCTGGATGCTGGGTCTACCAACGGTTGAAAGCTTTATTGTGGTGTTACCGTTTGCCATTTTGGCGGTGGCTATGTGGTCACCCGACTTCTTGGGACATCAGGTTTTTCAAAAAATTAGCTATCCAAAACGTACGGAAAAGGTGCTGATGGATATTGATGATACGATGGTCAGCGCCTCATTTCGCCAAGTTGCGGGCTCAGTACTTGGTGGTGCAAATTTTGCGTCGTCTTGGGGTACGTATATCGTGCCTGCGGCAATTGCCAAGCGTCCGATTCCAGCGGGCGCATTGCTAACGGCATTGTTCTGTGTGGTTGCCGGTCTTTGGGGTTATCCGATGGATTTGGCAATTTGGGAACCGGTCATGTGTGTGGCGCTGATTGTTGGGGTTTTTATTCCGCTATTGGAAGCTGGGATGGAAATGACACGCGAAGGAAAAACCACCCAGTCGGCGGCTATTGTGGTGTTTGCATCAGCATTGGTAAACCCAGCATTTGGCTGGTCAATCACCTTACTGCTCGATAATTTAGGGTTGATTGGCTCGAAAGAGCGTAGTGCCAGCTTATCAAAAATGAGCCGCTGGATTATTCCTCTAGTGATGTTTGTCGTGTTAACGGGCGTTATGGCTGTGGTCGGAATGTTGCCGGGGATTCCCGCTTTGCTGCCGAATTTTCGTCATTAATAAAGTGTTATTAAATTGAGTAATGATAAAAAGTCAGCCACGCGCTGGCTTTTTTGTGCTTGCAATCGGGAGGAAATTGCCCCATAACTAAAGACATTCCAGAATTATTTGAGAGTATTGTCTGCCATGGTGAATGTGTCGAAGCCAAGTGCTATTACTGATAAAGAAGATAAGCAAGCTCGCTTAAAGCACCTTATCCAGCGTCTACCGAATTTGCCGGGTGTCTATAAAATGCTCGGTAAAAATGGTGATATTCTCTATGTTGGTAAGGCAAAATCACTGAAAAGCCGTGTGAACAGCTACTTTGCCAAGACCATTGACCATCCAAAAACACGGGCGCTAGTGGCGCGGATTCATAATATTGAAACCATCATTACCCGTAGTGAAACTGAAGCCTTATTGCTTGAGCAAAATCTCATTAAAGAACATCGTCCGCCTTATAACGTGTTGCTGCGTGATGATAAATCCTATCTGTATGTCTTCATTTCAGCGGACAAACCTTATCCAAGGCTGGCTTATGGGCGCGGTAAAGGCAATCATCAAAAGGGTCGCTTCTTTGGACCTTTTCCCTCTGCTCATGCGGCAAAAGAAACCTTAGTACTCATGCAAAAAATGTTTCAGATGCGCCAATGTACCAATACCTTTTTTAAACAGCGTCAACGCCCATGTTTAGAATATCAAATCAAACGCTGCCGTGCGCCTTGTGTAGGCTTTGTGACGGCAGAGGATTACGCAGAAGATGTGAATAATACCATTCGTTTTTTAAAGGGTGATTCAAGTGATATTCATAGTACGCTGATTACCAAAATGGAAGGTGCAGCGGAAGAGTTAGATTTTGAAAAGGCGGTATTTTATCGTGATCAGCTGTCTATGCTGCGTGAAGTGCAAGCCAAGCAAGCGGTGTATACGGTAGAGGGCGAAGCCGATGTGATATCTATTGCCAGCCAAGCGGGTATGACCGCAGTTAACGTCCTGACGGTTCGCGGTGGGCGAGTTTTGGGTGGCAAAAATTACTTCCCTGACGTTGATAGCAGCGAGCCGATTGCCGATAATTTATCTGCTTTTATTACTTCGTTTTATTTTCAAGTTACCGATGATTTGCCTGCTGAAATTATTCTAAGCCATCAGTTGCCCGATCAAGTAGCTATTAGCGAGGCACTGGCTACCCATTTTGGTAGTAAGGTGACCATTAAAACTAGCGTACGCGAACATCGAGCGGAGTGGCTTGATTTGGCAACGCTCAATGCAACGAACGCTCTTAAAACCAAATTGGGTGATTATTTAGAATTACATGCGCGTTTTGGGGCATTAAAAGACGTATTAGCGTCAGTGACTGAACGCACGATTGATCGTATCGAATGCTTTGATATTTCGCATACCATGGGTGAGGCGACCATTGGCAGTTGCGTGGTGTTTGATCAAGGTGGCTCACGCCGGCGGGATTATCGTCAATATGCCATTCATGATATTGTCGGTGGAGATGATTATGCGGCGATGAAACAGGTACTCACGCGCCGTTATAAAAAACAGCCGTTACCGGACTTGTTATTGATTGATGGCGGAAAAGGTCAGCTGAGTATGGCAAAAGAGGTGCTAGTAGAATTAGGTATTCTCGGCGATACCTTACTGATTGGGGTAGCAAAAGGCGAAGGGCGTAAGGCAGGTCTTGAAGTGTTGCATTTCTTAGATCACGAGCCGCTTGATTTGCCCATGGACAGTAAGGCGCTGCATTTATTGATGCATATTCGTGATGAGGCACACCGGTTTGCCATTACGGCGCATCGTAAAAAGCGCGATAAACGCCGCTCATCCTCAGTGTTAGAGGTCATTCCGGGACTTGGTGAAAAGCGCCGCCGCGACATACTCAATCATTTTGGTGGTATGCAGCAGTTACTTGGCGCATCACAACAAGAATTGGCAGGCGTGCCGGGGATTGGTAAAGTGTTGGCAAATACGATTTATAAAGTGTTGCATGAATAAGTCGTATCCCAGCATAATTTTTTGTTATTGATGATGAAAAAACCGCTACTCATTATTGATTTGCGGTTTTATTTTTAATCAGTCACTTCTGATAAGTCACAAATTTAAAATCCAGCTCACTTTTTTCATCGTGTATCTGCTCAGACTCTGCCACGACTTTAAACTCGTTTGGTAGTTCAGGATAAAATGCGTCACCATTCTCAATATCGGTATCCACATGCGTCAGCTCAATGCGGTCAGTAACGCTTAGCGCCTCGCTAAACACGCGCTCACCACCAATCACCCAAATGGTCTTTAACTGTAATTCTGCTGCCAAGTCTGCCGCTTGCTGTAGGGCAGAGGCTAAATCATGCAGCACGTGCGCATTCTTTTTTTCTATCAGCCCTTGTTGCTGCGCATAATCCAGCTGGCTGGTAATGATAAAACTAATACGCTTTGGCAGTGGTTTAGAACCCATTGATTCAAAGGTCTTGCGTCCCATGATGACAATACCTTTAATGGTATCATCACTATTTTGGGTGGTCAGTTGCTTAAAATGCTGCAAATCAGTCGGGATATGCCATGGTAAATCATTGCCTTTGCCGATACAGCGATTACGGCTAATAGCGGCAATTTGCGCCACTTCGATGCTGTTGATACTCATGGTATTACCTTTTTTTAAAATAGCTCTTAAAATATAAACGCGTTATTAGACTGCCACAGGCGCTTTAATAGCGAGGTGCGATTCGTAGCCATCCACGCTGATATCTTCATAAGTAAACGCAAAGATATCTTTAACGTTAGGATTTAATGTCAATGTGGGCAGCGTATACAGCGAGCGAGTCAGCTGTAATTCGACTTGTTCGCGGTGGTTTTGATAAATGTGGCAATCTCCGCCCGTCCAGATAAATTCACCCACTTCTAAATCGCACACCTGCGCCACCATTTGCGTTAATAATGCATAGCTGGCAATATTAAACGGTACGCCTAGGAATAAATCGGCTGAGCGTTGATACAGCTGGCAAGACAGTTTATTGTCTGCCACAAAAAACTGAAACAGCGTATGACAAGGCGGCAATGCAACTTGTTCTGCCTCGCAAGGATTCCAGCCTGACACAATTAAGCGCCGTGAATTGGGATTGATTTTGATTTGATGAATCACTTCGGTAATTTGATCGACACCATCAGCCGCATAACTGCCGTCTTCTTTTTTACTAGCGCCATAATTACGCCATTGATGCCCATAAATCGGACCCAAATCCCCTTCAGCACGATTAAAGCGTGCCGTTTGTGCTGCGGTTGCCCATTCATTCCAAATACGCACATTATGCTGCTGTAGATAGCCAACGTGAGTACTGCCACTTAAAAACCATAATAATTCGTACACAATGGATTTAAAGTGCACTTTTTTGGTGGTTAATAACGGAAAACCATCGGCTAGATTAAAGCGCAACTGCGCCCCAAAATGGCTGATTGTGCCTGTTCCGGTACGGTCGCCTTTTTCAGTGCCGTTATTCATCACGTATTGCAGCAAATCGAGATAGGCGTGTTCATTTTTGCTATTTTTCATAAAAGTGCTCTTTGATATTATTACAACGCTTTATTACTATCAGGCTTAACGAAACTGAGAATTTAATAAGCGCCTTGCTTACCCCAATCGTAGATACCGCGTTTATAGGCATAAATCAGTAAGATGAAGCCAATAATAATCATCGGTGCCGATAATAGCTGCCCTTTTGTCATCCATCCTAAAAGGATAAAACCTTGGTCAACGTCTGGCTGGCGGAAAAACTCAATGATAAAGCGGCTCAGACCATAGCCCAATAAGAAGATAGCGGTCACTGCCATTCGTGGACGTGGCTTTGAGGAATACCACCATAAAAAGATAAACAATAACAATCCTTCAGCGAAGGCTTCGTAAAGTTGTGATGGGTGACGAGGCAGTAAATATTGTCCATTTACTTCTAGCATCAAATTTTGCAGCGCCGGATTAGCTTGTAGTTGCTGCATATCAACGCCCGCGGCTTGCGGAAAATAAGTCAGCCAATTATAGCCGCCATCTGACACTCGTCCCCACAGCTCACCATTAATATAGTTGCCGATACGACCAAATAATAGACCCGTTGGCACTACGGGCACTACAAAATCAAAGACTTCAAATGGCGATTTTTTATACTTACGCGCAAAAAGCCACATACCCAGCATTACGCCAATAAATCCGCCGTGAAAGGACATACCGCCTTCCCAAACCTTTAGCAGATAAGCTGGATTTTGCAACAGCTCGCCAAATTGGTAAAACAGCACATAACCGATGCGACCGCCTAAGATAACCCCAAGCGCCCCGTAAAATATCAAATCGGATACCATATCCGTCGACCACGTATCACGCTTGGTGCTGCGATACCATGCCAGACCATAAGCCGCAGCAAAAGCTAATAAATACATCAAGCCGTACCAATGTACCTCGACAGGTCCAAGCGCTAAGGCTACAGGGTCAAACTGGGGATGAATCATCATAAAGGCATCATAAAAGTGATTGTGGAATGGTGCTCATGATAGCAAAAATCAACCCATAGGCATACACTCGTTATGGATGCAGTTTTGTGTCACAAGTGATTTTGAGTAGTGGTTTATATAAAGTCTGAGTGATAAGAAATCAAAAATAACGCTAGAATAAAGACAGATAAATTAGTGTTAAAATCTTAGATTGAAATTTTGGAAAGTCTGAAATCTAAGGAGTTTTATGTGTATTGTCGCCATCGCTTGGCAATTGTTTGATGAGTTGCCATTAATACTATTGTCTAACCGCGATGAGTTTTTGCAGCGTCCGACTGAACCTCTGCATCAGTGGACGGACAAGCCTATTTTTGCGGGAAGAGATGAGCAGAGCGGAGGTACATGGCTCGGTATTCATCAAGAAATCCAACCGTACCACCATCAAAACGGACGCTGGGTAGCCGTGTTAAATTTTCGTGATGGCGCACAGGCAAGTGATAATGAGCGTTCACGTGGTGAGTTAGTGACTGACTTTTTAACCAGTCATTTAAGTCCGATGGCATTTGCCCACCAAATTAATCTGCTCGATTATGGAGGTTTTAACCTTATTATTGGTGATACACAGCAAGCGGTCATTGTTAATAATCGTGGTCATGCGCCAACGCCACTTTATGCAGGGTTGCATGTATTTTCTAATGGTCAGCCAGAAGACAGCTGGTTTAAAACTGAACGACTGCGCAGCCGTTTGCGCCAAGAAGTCCTGCCATTAATAAGCGAAAATAGTGCTTTTGAGTATTGGCAAGATGCCGCCTTTGCAGCTTTGTCAGACACTACCAAAGCGCCCATAGATAAATTGCCCAAAACAGGATTGGACATTGCCATTGAACAAGCATTGTCTTCTATTTATATTGAGCCGATAGCTTTATCGAATATTGAGACGACCATGCCAACTTATGGCACACGCACTCAAAGTATTTTGACTGTAAGTTATGATTCGAAGTCCATTAATTTGTCAGAAAAATATCATTTGCAATTAAACAGTCGAGAGTATCAGCATACACAGCATGAATAGATAACAAGTTTATTTCATTTTAAGTCGTTAATTTTGATTGGATAATCAACCTCTACCATTCACATTAGATTAATATAAAATCCCTAAAATAAGTGTGGTTTTACTTTGAATTGCTATTCTTATGTCATACACTCAATGAGTAGGGCATCAAAACCTACGATTAATATCTAATGCGATTTAAGTTAATGCTGATCATACAAGGATTGTGACATGAACATGATGAAATCACTGATATTTATTGAGCCGGGTAAAATTGAGATTGTAGATAAAAGGATTCCGGATGTAGGACCGAATGATGCTTTACTAAAAATTACCACAACCACTATTTGTGGCACGGATATTCATATTTATAAAGGGGAATACCCTGTTGCCAAAGGATTAACGATAGGTCATGAGCCAGTAGGCATTATTGAAAAACTAGGCTCAGCGGTACAAGGCTACCAAGAAGGACAACGCGTTATCGCTGGCGCAATTTGTCCCAGCTTTAGCTCGTATGCTTGTCAAGACGGTTTCCCCTCACAAGATGGAGGCTACATTCAGCCAGACGGCACGTGCGCGTGTCATGGCTATAAAGCCACGGGCGGTTGGCGCTTTGGTAATATCATTGATGGCACGCAAGCCGAATACGTTCTAGTGCCAGATGCTCAAGCTAACCTCGCGCCTGTGCCTGATGGGCTAACCGATGAACAAGTGCTGATGTGCCCCGACATTATGTCTACTGGCTTTAAAGGGGCGGAAAATGCCAATATTAAAATCGGTGATATCGTTGCGGTATTCGCGCAAGGTCCAATTGGCTTATGTGCCACTGCCGGAGCAAGGCTCAAAGGTGCTTCGACCATTATCGCCATTGACGGTAACAATAGCCGCTTAGCCATGGCAAAAAAAATGGGCGCAGATATTACCCTTAACTTTAACGAAGTCGATGTGGTCGATGAAGTATTAAAACTCACTGGCGGTCGCGGCGTTGATAGTAGTATCGAAGCGTTGGGTTTAAAAACTACCTTTGAGCAGGCGCTGAAAGTATTAAAACCGGGTGGCACGCTATCTAGTCTTGGAGTTTATTCAGAAGATTTAACCATTCCCATGGCACACTTTGCCTCAGGTCTCGGTGACCACACGATTCGCACTGCTTTATGTCCCGGTGGTAAAGAGCGCATGCGCCGTTTAATGAATGTCATCGAAACAGGACGGGTGGATTTGTCAGAAATGGTGACCCATACTTATGCTTTAGATGACATCGTCGAAGCCTATGACTTATTTATGCATCAACGTGATGGCGTATTAAAAATCGCTATTAAACCCTAGTTATTTCTATATCGCCCCTATATCACCGACGTAAAAGTTAACCAAAAAAAAGCCTGTATCGCTTAAATACAGGCTTTTTGCATTGTAGAATAAAATCTAACAGTACAGAACTATTGAAACAGAACTATTGAAACAGAACTATTGAAAACATCAGAACTGAATTAAATGATTATTCTGTTCAGGGATAATTAGCTCTTGCTTGAGAGGCAGCTCGCGCGCCAACTCTTGCAGTGCACGCTGATATACCCCGCGTTTAAAGTGAATCACTTGTCCAATGGGATACCAATAACTGACCCATTGCCAGTGGTCAAACTCAGGTTTACCCGCATCGAAGCGGATATGTTGCGTGTTTGCCTCATCTAAGCGCAGCAAAAACCATTTCTGTTTTTGCCCAATACACAAAGGATATTGTCCATGACGCACGTAACGCTTTGGTAGACGGTAGCGTAACCAATCTTGCGTCACCGCCAATAAGTCCACGTGGCGCGGATATAGCCCGACCTCTTCCCAGAGCTCACGATACATCGCATCCATTGGCGTCTCGCCGCGGTCAATACCACCTTGGGGGAACTGCCAAGCATCGTGACCAAGACGTTTTGCCCACAGAACTTGCCCTTGTGTATTTGCCAAAATGATGCCGACATTGGCACGAAAGCCGTCTGCATCTATCATGACTCAACCTTTCCAATTATTTTAAACCGCTCATTTCAATAGAGTGTTGATACACCAGTCATAGTTATTATAGAGTGCCTGATAGTAGCGGGCGACTGTTATCGATACCTTATTAAAATAAGATTCATTGCCATTATTAAACCAAGAAAAAGACTAAATGTGTAACAGTATTTTGCTATAAAATGTTTCACAAATTTAACCTTTAATAATCAATTACTTACATTGATTTTTTAGTGGGCTAATTCACTAATAAAATTTAATAAACAAATGAGGAATGACTGACGTTATTCAGTAGGCTTGAAAAAGGTAAGATTGGGTATGACAACCAATGACACTTACGCTATAAAATCGCGTTTTAGCTTGTGCTACACTAGCGAAGTAATATTAATCCAAGCATATAAAAAATTATTTATAATAAATTGAAAATAAGGATAAGTGCTCATGGCAGAATCAACAGCAAGCGTCACATGGCAGGAAAATAAAGCTTTTATGGGCGTGTCGCCATCAGGACATAACGTGCAGATTGATGCGGATAAAGAAAAAGGCGCAAGCCCTATGGAGCTGATTTTGCTCGGACTTGGTGGCTGTGCCAGTTATGATGTGGTGGGGATTTTGCAAAAGTCGCGTCAAGATGTGCAAGGGGTACGCTGCGAGCTAACTGCCCAACGCGCTGAAACCGTGCCAGCAGTTTATACCGATATTCATCTGCATTTTGTGGTGACGGGTAACGATATTGCAGAAAAACAGGTTGAAAGGGCGATTCATTTATCAGCCGAAAAATACTGCTCAGCGAGTCGTATGTTGGCGAATGGTGGGGTGAATGTGACTCATGATTATGAAATTATCGCAGGCTAGGGGCAAAAATACTGATGAGTGCACTATTTAGCTTAATTCCTGATACGATAGCGGCAGCGATTTGGGCAATGGTAGTCGCGAGCTTATTACCACTGTTCATGGCGATGTTGGCTAAAGTGCTAGGCGGCTTTCACTTGGCAGATAACGCGCATCCACGTGATTTTTTGCAGCGTACCACTGGCGCAGCATCACGAGCTAATGCCGCGCAACAAAACAGTTATGAGACGTTGCCGATATTTTTGGCGGCAGTATTGGTCGCGATGCTATTCTTTGTGCCGCAACCTGTTATTAATAAGCTGGCATGGCTGTATGTCATTATCCGTATGGGCTATTGCGTCGCGTATATCACCAATTTAGCCCTGTTTCGCTCAATACTTTGGGTATTATCAATGGCGTGTAGTTTGATGTTATTTTATTTAGCGATTCGAATTAGCGCTTAATATTGCTATTTTTATCATAAAAGCGACTATTGTTAAAGCATACTGCACTGTAGCGCCTTGATAATAGTCGCTTTATCTTTTTCACGTTTAATATCTTGCCACAATGCTTGCGCTTCAGGATAGCCTTTAGTCAGCATCGCCAGCCATTGTTTATAGCGTCCGATAAGAACGATATCGTTTTTCGCTTCGCCGTGTAAAAAGTCGATTTGATGCGGTATTAATGCCTGCCAAGATAAGGTCGTATTATGCGCGTCATTATCTAATGCGTAATTTTTATCCACTTGTGCAATCAAATCTGGACGCGTCACCGCCCCGCGCCCCAGCATTAAATGAGCCGTACCCGACTGCTGCATACAGGACTGTGCTTGCTCTGTGGTCCAAATTTCACCATTGGCAATCACTGGAATAGCAAGGGTATTAAATGCTTGGATTTTATCCCAATAAGCAGGCGGTTTATAACCTTGCGTTTTGGTTCGCGCATGAATGGTCAGCCAATCAGCGCCACTATCGGCAATTGCCCCACGAATATCGTCCATTTTAGACGTATCGGTATAGCCCAAACGAATTTTTGCCGACACAGGAATATGGGCAGGAACAGCTTGGCGGACAGCACTGATAATTTCATACAGCACCGCAGGCTCATCTAGCAAAACCGAGCCGCCTCGGTGGTTATTCACTGACTTAGCAGGACAACCAAAGTTAATATCAATGGCAGGCGCACCAAGCTCACAAGCATAAGCGGCATTTTCTGCCATCAGCTGCGCGTCGCTGCCTAATAGTTGAATATGAATGGGCGTGCCAGAAGATGTTTTGGCATCATTATGTAGCTCTGGCACATATTTATAAAATACATGCGCGGGTAGCAGATGTTGGGTCACGCGAATAAACTCACTGACCGACCAATCATAAGGGCGACCCAAATTATGGGCGATTTGCGTGAGTATTTGGCGCATTAACGGATCGCTTAAACCTTCCATGGGGGCAAGTAAGCGTACAGGATGAGCAAAAAATTGTTGTACGGCGGCGATAGGTTGCCGGTTATTTATTATACTAGCTGCCATAAATTACCTTTTTTCCTGCCTGCAATCCTGATATTAAGGGTTGAATATTGGCAATATCTAAATTGACCTGCGCTCGTGTGCAAGCAACATATAGCAAACGCAGTTCTTCAGGACTGATTTTAATACCATTAGTCGTCACATCATAATAAAAATCATCATCGAGCTGCACGCGTCCCCATTCAAGACCTTTTGCTTTATGCGCGGTCGAGATAACATAGTCGGCATTTTCAATACTGGTTAAGCTGTTTACCGCTTTGCTCAACACATTGGTGCCATGGTCATCAACCAATTTAACCAGCGTTTTTAAGTCGCTGCCTTCATTAGTTTCCGCATATTCTTGTACGTCCGCCCAATTATAAAAATATGCCAGTTCCGGTACACCATATGCTGATTTGCCATGCTTTAAATTCTCCGCGGCTTGGCAAAATTTAAGCATCCGCTCGGTATCCGCTTGCAATGCCACGCGGTGCCCTAACTTTAATCCGGTTAATAATTGCGACATCGCCGCCGCATTGGTACGGCAGAGAATGGCATCTTTTTTACTGTGTACCAACCCTTTATCAGTCGACGAGTGCTTCGCAGGATTGCCAATCAGTGGCACATCTTCTTGTAGTGCCTTTAATAGCGTGTTGGCAATCTCCGCAATTGGCTCACCAAAGCGAAAGGATTGGGTCAATAAGGTTTGCGGTAGTGGCAATTTTTTCATCGCATTGACCGCGCCGCGCCACTCATAAATCTGCTGATGGGCATCACCAACATAAATCACTTGCTTAGATTGCTGAGTTAAAATCCCCATCATTAACGGGTCGGCATCTTGCGCTTCATCAAATAAGATAAAGTCAGCGGGAATACTGGGTTTCGACAATGCCCATAATTTTAGGTAAATATCATGACCGATACCCGCCGGATGACGCGCATCAATGGACTGTAGCCAACGCTGCTCAACGGCAGGATAGAGCATTTCGCGCAATTGTTCGCCGTCAGAGCTGTCCAACCATTTTGGGAACTCAATATGACGTGGCGCTGGATAACTGGCATGCGTGCTACAAAAATGACTGACCGCATCACTGACAAAACGTGCCAATCGGGCAGGCGTTAAAGTAACGTACTTATTAACCCCGTCCATTTTTCGGCGTACTTGCACTGGCTGCAAGCCTAAATCATCGCCCAAGCGTTTGGGTGAAAAGCGCGGCAAAGATAATTTGGCGGTAATATCACGCGGCACGTGGCGATAGGCGAGCGAGTGAAAAGTACGACAATCAACATGACCGGGGAATTTTTGCCGCGCATCATTAGCAATCGCTTTATTAAATGCCAAATATAAACCACGCCCGCGCAGCCGCTCGCCAATCAATTTTAAGGTCGTGGTTTTACCTGCACCGGCATAGGCGACCACTTTAAATGACTTGTGATCCATCGCCATATTCAGCGCAGCAAGTTGTTCGTCTGTGGGATGGCTCATATAAGCGGGCATAGATGCAGACATAAAAAGCTACCTAAAATACGAAGACAAGATAATAAAGTATTGGGGGTAAAAAAAGCCACTGCATAGACAATGGCTGAATGGTGTTGGCATGACTCACTAAATAATTAATTATCTGTCACGTTATGCTCTGCTACTAAAGTGGTTTTTGACTCTTCTTTAATCAATAATTGTGCAAATAATAAGCCCAACTCAAATAACAACCACATCGGAATCGCCAACATCAACATCGACACACCATCGGGCGGTGTCACTATGGCTGCAACCCCAAAACAACCCACAATAATATAGCGGCGTTTGTCCTTGAGACTCTGAATGGAGACAAAACCGACCAATATCAAGAGCAATGTCACTACAGGAATCTCAAAAGTCAGCCCAAATACCATAAATAACTTTAATGCAAAGCTGAGATAGCTGTCGATATCCGTCATAGGCACGACGTTTTGCGGGGCAAACATAATAAAAAATTTCAGCACCCCTTTTAGAACAACAAAGTAGGCGAAAGCGATACCTGAATAAAATAAAAATATTGAAGATAATAGCAATGGAATGGCGATTTTCTTTTCTTTCTTATATAAGGCAGGTGCGACAAACGACCAAATTTGGTACAAGATATATGGCATTGCCACAAATGCCGCAACAAATATAGTCAGCCGAATAGGTGCCATAAAGTTTGAGGTGATATCGGTTGCAATCATGGTCGAATTGGCAGGTAACTGCGCGACCAGTGGGTCAGATAAGAAGTTATATAGCTCGCGAGAAAAACCTACCAATGCCAAAAATATAATAAGAACCGCAACACATATTTTGATTAAATGCGCGCGCAATTCAATTAAATGTTCAGTAATAGGCATATCAGCAAGTATGCTTGAAGTGTTATCCGATTTAATGTGGCTATCTTTTGATAAGGCGGCTGATGATGCTTCGGTTTCGGCTATTTTTTCTAGGCGGCTTTTACGCTGTTTAAACAGTTTCATTCAGCCGTTCCTTGGGTATTCATAGCAGCATCGTTTAATAACGTATCGGCTTTATAATTCGGTAAGTAGGGCGCAGAGGGTAGACGTCGCGCTTTATCATAAGCACCTAGGCGAAACCACATATTTTCCCAAGGTCTAGTGATCATCGGCTGAACAGCAGCGATACTGTCGGCTTTAGCTGATATTGTGGCATTGCTATCAGTATTATAACTGCAAGTACTATGATTATCAGCGCTGTAAATTGATTCTATAGATTCATTCATCCCTTGGTATTGCTCATGGCTTTGGTCTTGCTCATAAGCGTAATTGAACTCTGCTGGCGCGAATGGCTCTGGGCTCTCTTGTTTAGAGTGGCTTGGCATATGGTGATTTGGTTTTGAGTCATTCGCTAATTCAGGCTGGGCTTTAGTGTATATGCTTTGACTTTGCGTGTATTCAAACTCTTTAATACTGCCACGCATTTCTGCCATCTCACGGCGCATCTCCGCTTCAGTTTGGCGGATTTTGGCAATTTCTTGTTCCATTTGTTGGCGCGTTTCCACCAAATCAAGTTCAGCTTCTATTTCAGACTGCAAGGTTGATACGGTGCGGCGAATTTTGGCATACCATTGCCCAGCCGTCCGCGCTGCCTTAGGCAGTTTTTCTGGACCTAGTACAATGAGGGCAATGATGCCAAATAAGAGTAATTCAGAAAACCCGATATCAAACATAATGCTCAAATATAGTGATGAATATAGCGACTGGACTTTAAATCATGGGGCTGTCAAACATTAGACTTTATGTTGGTCATCCGCTGGTGCAGGACTGATTTTGATATCATCGATTCGCGTACCTGACTGCTCATCTTGTACAGGGGAGCCAACTTTGTGATCCAAAACTCGACGCTTATGCTTATGTTTATGCTCTGCTTGCTCGTCATTCACAGCTTCTTTAAAGCCTTTAACCGCACCGCCTAAATCTTTGCCAGCATTTTTAAGTTTAGAGGTGCCAAAAATGACCACCACCACCACCAACAAAATCAGCCAATGCGTAATAGAAAAACTACCCATAACGGTATCCTTATGTCTTGGTAAGAGCAATAATTATAATAGTACGTTAAATTTATGATTCGTCAGGCAAACCTTTGCCAGCATTTTTCAGCTTGGAGGTGCCAAATACGACAACCACCACGACCAATAAAATAAGCCAATGCGTAATGGAAAAACTGCCCATAACGGTATCCTTATAACCTGATAAAACCAGTATGTATGATAATACGTTGAATGTGCTTATATTATAACGCGCCCTCATGACAAAAAGGTGAAAACAATTGTCATCATGAGCGACTGGTATTTATCTGTCTATTATTGTTCTGTTGTTGGTAAGCTATTGTTGGCGTGCTGCTTTTTCGTCGATACCTGATAATCCAAAGCGTCGTCCAAGCTCATTTAATACCGCATCCGATTCAATATCAAACCATGCCAGCCCAACTAAGGTATGAAACCAAACATCCGCCACTTCATAAATCAGCTCATCACGTGCCGCATCATATTGTGCTTTATTAGTTTTTTCATCACAGTTGTCAAAGTCTTTAGCAGCAATGATACTTTCTGTTGCTTCTTCGCCGATTTTTTCTAATATTTTATTGAGACCTTTTGCATATAAGCTGGCGACGTAAGAGCTGTCTGCATCGGCTTGTTTGCGTTCTGCTAGCACTTGATCTAGCTGTTGTAAAATGGGCGCGTTATTAATGTCATTATGAGGGATGCTATTGTTAGTATTTACTTGCGGAGTAGGGTTTATAGCTTTATTAGAGCTATAGATATCCACAGGGTCTTTTAATATCGCATCGACGCTTTGCCATGTTGGTTCAGAGCCTGATAAATCTAACCGCTGATAAAAACATGATTCGCGCCCTGTGTGGCAGGCAATACCACCAATTTGAGTAACACTTAGTACAATCACATCGGCATCACAGTCTAAGCGAATATCGTGAACGTGCTGAGTGTGCCCTGAAGTTTCCCCTTTGTGCCAGAGCTTGTTACGCGAGCGCGAAAAATAAACCGCGGTCTGTGTTTGCGCCGTTAATTGCAGCGCTTCAGCGTTCATCCACGCCATCATCAAAATACGTCCTGATTGCGCATCTTGTGCAATCGCAGGAAGCAAGCCATCAGCATTAAAGGTTATGGCAGTAAGCCAAGCAGGTACGGTCATAGTCTGTCTATTATCTTATATCGTGTGAGTAACAAAGGAGAGGTGGTCGTCAAGTCTATTAGACCAACACTATAGAGTATATTCTAAATCATTATTAAATTTCAAACGGCTGCGGACTGAGTGCCTCTTGTATGCAGCTAGTGATGGTACTTATTTTATTTAAACGATAGTCATAATTGATAAAATGCTTTCGAGCTTTTGCCACTAACGAGCCATCATACATACGCGTGACTTTAATCGCCAACTGACCATCATTATCGGATAATTGTTCGATTCCTACCTCAAATAATAATTCTTCGCGCGCGCGTACTTGGCTGATAATAGCCAGCTGTAAATGATCAACCATTAAACCTTGATGATCCGCACTCTTTGCTTGAATACCTTTAGAGTATAAGAATCGCGCTCGCGCTTCGGCAAGTAGCGCGGTCATTGACTCAAGCGTCAAGTATTGACTCACATCAATTTCGGCATTACGCACGCGCATCACCGTCTCAAATACAAACACACCGTCATCGAAAGTTAATTCTTGATCTGACAACGTCCTCTCCTAATTTGCTTAAACATAATGATTTATATACGATTATGATCGCTTACGAAGCAAGCATATGGACTGGCGATACCGCAATTGATGCTAAGCATCAACTTTATGGTTGACTGTTTTTATAAGATGAATAGTGCGTTCTGAATAGCATTTAAAGGTATACATAAGCTCAGTCCTCACTTAAGCATAGCCTTGGCTGATATTCAATCAATTTAGTCATGAACGGTAAAATTCTTAAACATTATCTATAATATAAGTTTAACCGTGTTATCACTACTATCATCATATCTGCAATGGATTTTAAAGAATAAATAAAGGTAATATAAAGTTAAAGCTTATTAAATAATAGAGGATACCACTAATTTATTAAACTTTAGTTCACTAAATTTTATTTTTCTGAAAAGTAAACATTGATAAAAATGATATAAAATAGTGGCTAAAACTTTGGTTGGCAAAACAGCGACGATTCTGCTAAAATAGCGCCTCCCACCTCGAGGCAAATAGAAATTTAGCAATTATATAGATAATGCTTGCTAGTATGACTATTTGACGACCAGGTTCTACCGAAGATAAAGAGGCAATCACTCATGAAAGTGAAGATGAAAACCAAAAGCGGCGCCGCTAAACGCTTTAAAAGAACAGCGAATGGCTTCAAGCGTAAGCAAGCATTCAAAAGCCACATTTTGACCAAGAAATCATCTAAGCGTATCCGTCAGTTGCGCGGTCTTAAGATGGTGGACAAGTCTGACGAAGCAGCTGTTCGTCGTATGTGTCCATACATCTAATCGACTATTGTCATCTATTTTATGTGACTTTGTAATCTGATAACAGGGTTTGTGGTAACACAATACTGATTATCGCTTAAAAATATCTTGGAGCAAATTATGGCCCGTGTAAAACGTGGTGTACAGGCGAATCGTCGCCACAAAAAAATCTTAAAACGCGCTAAAGGTTACTACGGTGCCCGTTCACGTGTTTACCGTGTAGCGGTACAAGCAGTAACTAAAGCTGGTCAATATGCATACCGTGACCGTCGTAACAAAAAACGTACTTTCCGTCGTCTTTGGATTGCTCGTATTAATGCTGGTGCACGTTTAAACGGCTTAAGCTATAGCCGCTTTATCAATGGCATGAAAAAAGCCAACATCACCATCGACCGTCGCGTATTAGCTGACATCGCTATGCATGATGCAGCGACTTTCGGCGCATTGGTCGAAAAAGCAAAAGCGGAATTGGCATAAATATTAAATTCGTTTAAATGCTTTATTAAGCTAACCGTAATAAGTGTTTAAAGAATCGAGTTTACTATTAATTAATAGCAGCTATATTAATAAAAGCTACCGCTGGTCGGTGGCTTTTTTTATGTGACTTAACTTAACGATATATTTTTTTAGAGCATTTATTAGCATCTAAACCCATTAAAGTCTCAATATCCAAGTTATTAATCGACGGCTCTTTTATAAAAGGCGCGTTAGATACTTTGAATATTTAGTCAAACCCTTACCATTAATAGTCTGTTTAAATCAGGAACGAAACGTCTTATGACTACCCCTGCTGCTACGGCCGATTTGTCGGCGCTACCGACCTTATCAACTGAGTTGAGTGATCTTAACGAAGGACAGTTGACCGATCTTGCCCATGCGGCAGAAATTATGATTGCTCAAGCACACGATGTGAGCGCCCTTCAAAACCTACGCGTACAGCTGACTGGTAAAAAAAGTTTGCTCACTGGCTGGTCAAAGCAGCTTGGTAAACTGAGCAATGACGATAAAAAAACCTATGGCGGCTGGTTGCATCAAGTCCGTAGTCGCATTAATGAAGCATTGACTGAGCAGCAGGAACAGTTAGAAATCGCTGCCTTGAATGCCAAGCTCGAAGCGGAACGTATTGATATTACGTTGCCTGCGCGCGGTGGACAAAAAGGTCATTTGCATCCCGTGACCATGATTACCCAGCGTATGCAGCAGTTCTTTGTACAAGCAGGATTCAATGTGGCAACTGGTCCTGAAGTTGAAAGCGATTATTATAACTTTGAAGCCTTAAATATTCCGTCGCATCATCCGGCTCGTGCCATGCATGACACCTTTTATTTTGATGCCCATTATTTACTGCGTACGCATACCAGTCCGGTACAGATTCGCACGATGGAAAAAAGTGCGCCACCGATTCGTATTATTTGCCCAGGGCGTGTTTATCGCAATGATTCAGACCAAACTCATTCACCGATGTTTCATCAGTTAGAAGGGCTAATGGTGACAGAGTCGAGCACCTTTGCTGAGCTAAAAGGGTTGATTAGCGAATTTTTGCAGGCGTTTTTTGGTAAAGAATTAACGGTGCGTTTCCGTCCTTCATTTTTCCCATTCACTGAACCATCAGCCGAGGTTGATATCTTGGCTGATAATGGCAAATGGCTTGAGGTGATGGGCTGCGGTATGGTACATCCACAAGTATTGACCAACTGTGGTATTGATGCCGAAAAATATACTGGTTTTGCCTTTGGAATGGGTATTGAGCGTTTTGCCATGCTGTATTACGGTATTGATGATTTGCGTTTATTCTTCCAAAATGACGTGCGTTTCTTAAAACAATTCGGCTAAATCGTTGAGATGTAACGACCAACAAGCCCTACTTTTATTTTGATCCGAGATATTTATGAAAATCAGTGAACAATGGCTACGTCAATGGGTAAATCCTGCAAATACCAGTGAGCAATTAGCCGAACAGTTAACCATGGCAGGGCTTGAGATTGATGATCGCTACACCGTTGCGCGTCCTTTTAGTGGCGTCGTCGTCGGCGAAGTCATCAGCGTTATCCCGCATCCTGATGCCGATAAGCTACGTGTGACCCAAGTGAGTATTGGCGCGGCAGAACCTATCCAAATCGTCTGCGGTGCGCCTAATGTGCGTGTTGGTATGAAAGCACCGGTGGCAACGGTTGGTGCGGTGCTGCCTAGCGACAACAAACAAGGCTTTGAAATTAAGCACAGTGAGCTCCGTGGTATCGCTTCAAATGGCATGCTTTGCGGTGCTTCTGAGATTGACTTGACAGACTCAATAGATGGTTTACTTGAGCTGCCTGAAGATGCACCGATTGGCGCAGATATCCGTGACTATTTGGGATTGAATAACCAAATATTTGATATCTCAATCACGCCTAATCGTGGTGACTGCTTTAGTGTACGTGGTATTGCTCGCGAAATATCGGTTATTAATGATTTGCCGATGCAGCAGCCAGAGATTGATATTATTAATAGTGCAGCAGCAGGTAGTACCGCATCGACGCTAAATGTCACCGTCAATGCCGTAGAGCAGTGCCCACGCTATTTATTACAATCCATCCGTCATATTGATCGCAGTATGGTAACGCCAAAATGGATGCAAGATGCGCTAGTGCAATCGGGACTACGTACACATAATTTCTTAGTCGATGTGACCAATTATGTGTTAATGGAGCTTGGGCAACCGCTACACGCCTTTGATGCCGATACGATTGTTGGTGATATCGTTGTCCGTTTAGCAGAGCCAAAAGAAAGTGTCATCTTACTGAATGAACAAACCATCAGCCTAACTGGCGATGAGTTGGTTATTGCTGATGACCAAGGCGTACTGGCACTGGCTGGTATCATGGGTGGACAACGCAGTAGTGTGACTGATAGCACGACTAATATTGTGTTAGAAAGCGCATTCTTTAGCCCGTTAGCGATTGCTGCACGTGCGCGCCGTTTTGGCTTGCATACTGATGCCTCGCAGCGCTTTGAGCGTGGGGTAGATTTTGAATTGCCAGAGTTAGCGCTTGCGCGTGCTACTAATTTAATTACCAGTATTACTGGTGGTCAAGCGGGACAAGTAATAAGTGTTGAGCACAACATTCAATTACCTGCACGCGCACCAATTAGCTTACCACTTACTAAAGTTCGTGATGTAATTGGTATCGAGATTGAACCGACAGTGATGGTACGTATTCTAACCCAGTTAGGATTTGCAGTAGAACAGCAAGCGGAGAGCTTGCTTTGTACGCCGCCATCGTATCGCTTTGATATGAGTATTAAAGAAGATTTAATCGAAGAAATTGCGCGTATTTATGGCTATGACAATATTCCAAGCACCTTGCCACATCTGCAAGTCAGCATGGATTATGACGATACTGCCGATTTAACCTATGAGATGAAGTTGGCTCTGGTTGATGCAGGCTACATGGAAGCGATTAGTTTTAGCTTTAGTGATGCCAAATTAGAAGCGTTGATTGATGATAAAGCGCTTGGTGAAGTGTTGGCGCTTGCCAATCCAATCTCTAGCGATTTAGCAGTAATGCGTCGTACGTTACTATCCAGCTTACTGCCTTGCGTACAGTACAATCTAAACCGTCAGCAGTCACGTGTGCGCTTTTTTGAGACAGGTCTCAGCTTTGTTGGTCATAGCATCAGTGAATTGGTACAAACGCCCAGTATTGCCTTGATTGCGGTCGGTGATATTTGGGACGAGCAAGCGTATCAAAATCGTGCCATAGATTTTTATGACCTCAAACATGATGTTGAGCAATTGCTACCTGCACTCATTGACAGCGCCCGTATCCGCTATGAGCGTAGTGAGCTGGATTTCTTGCATCCTGGTCAAAGTGCCAAGTTATACATAGATGACCATTATCTCGGTTGGCTAGGACAGCTACATCCTAATACCGCAAAACAGCTGGATTTACCGGCGACATGGGTGGCGCAACTAGAGTTAGCGCCGTTGTTAAGCTTAGCTCGAGAACAACATAGCATTGCAACGCCTAGCAAATTTCCACAAGTGCGCCGTGATATTGCCATTTTAGTGGATAGTGATATTAGTTTACAGACGCTACAGGCGACAATACGTGCGGCAGCGGGAGAGATGTTGACGGACGTATGGTTGTTTGATGTGTATCAAGGTGAGCATGTACCGACAGGGCAGCGTTCATTGGCTTTTGCGCTTATTTGGCAAGACAGTACCCAAACACTCGCAGATGATACGGTTAAAGTTGTTACGGATAACGTTATCCATGCGTTAACTGAGCAACATCATGCCAAATTGCGTGACAGTTAATACTTAACAACCTTATTAATGTGCAATAACGTGCTAGCGCTATTTGAATCCAACGCTTTATGAGTAGATGGGTTGATAGCGCTGTATGTTTATAATAAAATCTAACTGCTTATTAATAAAGGGTTTTTCCCGCTAGTTTATTAAAAGAATGCTAAAAAACCTTTATAATAGCCAAGATTGTTCGTTATACCGCTACACGACGTTATCACGTTATATTATTAGCATCGCAAAGGAGTCGTACCGTGAGTACCTTAACCAAATCTGATATGATTGAGCATTTAATGTATCAGCTTAACTTGACACGCCAAGAAGGTCGCTGTTTGGTTGAGAACTTTTTTGATGAGTTGTCAGAAAGCTTAATTGATGGCAAAGAGGTCAAGCTCTCAGGCTTTGGTAACTTCGAGCTTAAAGATAAAAATAGCCGACCAGGTCGTAACCCAAAAACTGGTGAGCCTGTTGATGTTTCTGCGCGTCGGGTTGTGACCTTTAAAACAGGTCAAAAATTCCGCCAAAAGGTCGATGAGCATCTATTTGATGCCTGATGATTAAAACCATTATTTTTTAATGGTTGTTAGACTTAGCAGTTAAGCCATTAATAATAATATCGAATATTTAATATCAAATAATAGACATAAAAAAAGAGAGCATAGGCTCTCTTTTTTACTACAGTACGTCTTTATTGTATAAACAATAAAACTTACTTAGCAGGTTCTTCAACAACTGCATCAGCAGCTGCAGCTGGATCAGTAGCAGGCTCAACAACAACAGTTGCGTCAGCAGGAGCTTCAACAACAGTAGTGTCAGCAGCAGTATCAGCTACAGGCTCAACAACAGTTGCGTCAGCAGCAGGATCTACAACAACAGTTGTGTCAGCAGTAGTATCAGCAGCAGGATCTACAACAACAGTAGTATCAGCAGCAGGTTCAACAGCAGCGTCAGCAGGAGCTTCTTTGTTGCTATCACAGGCAGTTAAGCCCATAGAAGCGGCCATGATACCAGCTAGAGCAAGTAATTTAAGTTTCATACGGTTTCTCCGGAAAAATGAAATGAGCAGCAGCCACAACAAAGTGTTGACTATCCGAAATATTTCGGATTCAACTATTCTTAGTCGCAGCTGCTCAGCTTGCACGCATTCTATATCTTTTATTATGAAAAGAAAAGGCTTTGTACAATTAAGTAACAATAAAGTAATGAAGAATATTAGAAGCGCTCTTTTCGTTATATGTTTTAATACAATAAAAAGCAGAAGCAATTCGTATAATCAACATTAATCTCTATTATAACACTATTAATAACGAGTATCAGTAGCTATATAGCTTATATTAAATAGGTCGTTAGGATAACTAATCGGTCTACATAATCATTATATATTGATTGTACTGTATTTGAGGAAGCATATTATGAAATGGCAAGGTAGAGAAGGAAGCTCTAATGTCCGTGCGAGTGGTGGTGGCGGGAAAATGATTGGAGGCGGTATCGGCGGTATTATTATTGCTGGTATTCTATGGTTGGTATTTGGGGTAAATCCGATGACCGCGCTGCAGACAGGGCAGGTAATTGCTGGCGGTGGTAACAGTACTGAGCCTGCTACGAATAACGATCGCGATACCCGATTTGTTAAGGTCGTGCTTGGTGATACTGAAAGAGTATGGCATCAGGTATTTACAGAAGGTGGGCAAACTTATAAAGATCCCTCATTGGTATTATTCAATGGGCAAGTCAGCTCGGCTTGCGGTAGTGCCACTTCTGCCACAGGTCCTTTTTATTGCCCAGGTGATCAGACCGTTTATCTTGATACGTCATTTTTTGCAGAGATGCGCCAAAATCTGGATATCAGTGGTGATCAACAAGGTTCAGGCGATGCCGAAAACCAAGGTAAAGCGGGTGATTTTGCGCAAGCGTATGTTATCGCGCATGAAGTCGGTCATCACGTTCAAACTTTATTGGGCATTACTCAGCAAGTGAATGAAGCGAGTCGTCAAGTCACGCGTGCAGAAGCCAATAAATTATCAGTGTTGCAGGAATTACAAGCAGATTGTTTTGCTGGGGTATGGGCAAACCGTAATGAATCATTAGTAGAGGGTGGGTTTTTAGAACCAGGTGATGTCGAAGAGGCAATCAATGCCGCCAGTCAAATTGGTGATGATCGTCTCGCACAAGCTAGTGGTCGTACAGTGACACCAGATAGCTTTACTCATGGCACTAGCCAACAGCGTGTGCAATGGTTCAGCCGTGGACTTAAAAGTGGTAATGTGCAAGCCTGTGATACCTTTAGTGGTGCGTTATAGACTGTAGCGGTGCGTTATAGACAATGACGCCTTATAAAGCTCTTTTCTTAATAATTGAATTGATTATTGGATTCAAAAGTAAAGAGCATTAAAAAAGCCTACCCTTGCAAGGATAGGCTTTTTTGATTTTAAGTTTAAGTCTGATACATAAACCTAAATTTGAGCTATAACACTAGATATTAGTGCTTTTTATTATTGTCAAGAATATAAGCACCAGCACCGCCAACCGCAGCACCAGCAATCGCGCCACGTGCGATGTCTTTACTGTTGCCGCCACTTCTGATAAGTGCACCAGCAGCAGCACCAGCAGCAGTACCTTTAGCGGTGTTACTTAAGCCACTATTGTAGCCATAGCCATTAGAGTTACAACCAGTCATGATGATCGCAGAGCTAGCGATAACCGTCATTGCGATAGTTTTAGCAAATTTCATATGAGTACCTATATAAGTTAGAAAGTGTAAGTGATCAAAATTAATATACGATAGTATTTATAAGCAGCATATATTTATACTGTGTCTAATAATAAGCTATTCTGAAGGTTTTAGTCGTAGTAAAAACGCTAAGCTTTGCCAATATTATGTAATTGATGTTACTTGGCTGTGTCATTGGTAGTGGTTTTGCTTAGGGTTATTGTATTCATCTCGATAATACGCTAACGGTTTTTTAGGTTTAACGTAAGTATAAACTGAAAAACACATCAAAAAAGAGACAGCTATGAAGCTGTCTCTTTTTGACTGAATAAATGCTATGCAATAACTAGTTCTGTGATTTACGTTTCATTTGCTCAAAGAATTCATCATTCGTCTTCGCTTCTTTGAGACGGTCTAATAAGAACTCTGTGGCTTGAACGCCATCCATCGGCTGCAGCAATTTACGCAAAATCCAAACTTTACGCAGCTTATCTTCATCAAGCAAACGCTCTTCGCGACGAGTACCAGATTTTTTGATATTAATCGCAGGGAAGACGCGTTTTTCAGCCAAATCACGCTCAAGAGTAATCTCTTGGTTACCTGTACCTTTGAACTCTTCAAAGATAACGCTGTCCATTTTACTACCAGTATCAATCAGTGCACTGGCAATAATGGTTAAGCTGCCACCTTCTTCGACGTTACGCGCAGCACCAAAGAAGCGTTTTGGGCGCTCAAGGGCATTGGCATCCAGACCACCAGTCAACACTTTACCTGATGACGGAATCACGGTGTTATAAGCGCGTGCCAGACGAGTAATAGAGTCTAGTAAGATGACGACATCTTGCTTATGCTCGACCAAACGCTTGGCTTTTTCGATGACCATTTCTGCGACTTGGACGTGACGTTGCGGTGGCTCATCAAAGGTAGAGGCGACCACTTCACCACGTACAGTACGCACCATTTCCGTGACTTCCTCTGGGCGCTCATCGATGAGTAGCACAATCAAATAACATTCAGGGTTATTACGGGTAATGGATTGGGCAATGGTCTGTAGCAGCATTGTTTTACCCGCTTTTGGCGGTGCGACAATAATAGAACGCTGACCTTTACCAATAGGCGCAATTAGGTCAATAATACGACCCGTCAAGTCCTCAGTCGTACCGTTACCAAGCTCAAGTTTGAGATGCTCAGTGGGGAACAATGGCGTTAAGTTTTCAAAAATAAGCTTATGGCGTGAACGATCTGGCGTATCAAAGTTGATTTCACCAACTTTTAATAGCGCAAAATAACGCTCAGAGTCTTTGGGCGGACGAATAGTACCGGCGATACTGTCACCGGTTTTTAAGCTAAAGCGTCGAATTTGGCTGGGGCTGACGTAAATATCATCAGGACCGGCTAAATATGAGCCTTCCGAGGAGCGTAAAAAGCCAAAGCCATCAGGCAATACCTCAAGCACGCCATCACCGTAGATGGCTTCGCCGTTACGAGCATGCGTCTTTAGGATCGCAAAAATAATGTCTTGTTTACGGCTACGCGCCATGTTATCAAGACCCATTTCTTTAGCAATAGCCAATAGCTCAGCGATTGATTTTTTCTTTAATTCAGTTAAATTCATAGATAAGTCATTAGCAATTTATTGGGTAAGAACAGCCAGTAGCTGGATAACCCACGACATTGATTAAGATAACGGAAGTGTACCAATATGGGTATGTGTAACGAGTTGAGTTTTAGATAGCATTGATTTTTATATATCACATTATCACCGGCGGTACAAAATTACGGTAAAAGGATAAAAAATGAGTATAAAAAAAGCTACATAAGAGTCAAGGAACAGAACTCTGTATCATTAATTAGGTTTAGTAATTTTATTCAGTAGCTATGCTTAATAATGATAATTGTGTTTTGTAGTGCTAAACACGAGGAGAACAGCGACAAGACGCTTAGGAAAACTACTATTTTCTCTTGTCAGCAGACTATACGGTTTTCACGTCAGACTTGTCAATTATTTTTGCTAAAAAAGTCACATAATTCTCTTTTTATGCGGTAAATAAACAAATAAGCCGTTATTTATATAAAATAACGGCTTATGTTTACTCGTTCAGTGCAGTACTTAATACGTAATATATTATTATGTAAGCACTAATATTTGAGTTAAGTACTTATATATGTGCTTATAAATGCTTATCAAGAACCTTGGCTAGCTCATTTTTTGGCTGTAAACCCATAACTGCATCTACTTTTTCGCCACCTTTAAAGACGAATAATGTCGGGATATTACGAATACCAAAACGGCTGGCAGATTGTGGATTGTGATCAACGTCGACTTTAACGATTTTAACTTTACCTTGGTATTCAGTTGCCAAGTCTTCTAAAATAGGGGCAATGGCTTTACAAGGACCACACCATGTTGCCCAAAAGTCTACCAAAACGGGCACATCTGACTCTAGAACATCTTTATCAAAATCAGCATCGGTGGTATTTACAATAAGGTCTGACATCATTTTTCTCTCTTGTTGGGTCTTCTTTTTTAGCAAAAAAATGCAAGCACCGCTTACAGATTAATGGCGGTAAAGACGTTAGAATGGATATAATTTGCAATTATCTTACCATGTATTTTGGGTGTGAACGCTCAAAAACAGGTTAAATTAATCAACAATTACGTTTAGTACAATAAATCGAAATATAAAGTAACGCGCTGAGTACTCATCAGTTTAATGGTTATTGACTTCATTTCACGTGGTACTGAGTTCATCATGAAACTATTTTTAAATATTTAATATCTGCTTGGCGCATTATGCTGCGTAAGTATTTCTTTTTTATTTCACGCCGTATCAATTCAATTAACTTAATAATAAGTAGTCATTTATGCCGTTTTCCGATGCCGCAATAGCTGCTTTAAACCAGCAAGAAGCTCAGTATTCACCCGATTTTTTTAAGACATTTGCACAAGATATTACGGTTTATGAAGATGATGATATTTGGGTGGTTGATAAGCCAGCTGGGTTACTTAGCGTGGATGGTAAGACGCTAAAGGTGAGTTTATTGTCCCGACTTGAGCGCGCCAATCCGGCAGTAAAGCTGATTCATCGCTTGGATATGGACACTTCCGGACTGCTTATTTTTGCGAAAAATGCCGCCGCGCAAACTCATATCAGTAAGCAGTTTATTGAACGCTTACCGCAAAAAACTTATCAAGCAAGAGTTTTTGGCGAATGGGAAACGGTGGGCGCAAAGGGTAAAATATCAGTACCTGTACGTTATGAGCCTGAAACTAAGCCGCGCCATATTGTGGATTTAGAATGGCATAAACACGCGCTAACCTTGTATGAGATTTTAGCGCATGAAGATTGTGCAGGATATCAGGTGACGCGGGTGGCGCTCAAGCCGGTGACCGGACGCAGCCATCAGTTGCGTGTGCATATGGTGCATGTCGGTCACGTCATGATTGGTGACCCGATTTATGCAGAAGATGAAGCGTTGGTAATTGCGCCACGGCTCAATCTCCATGCACAGCAACTACGCCTGAAGCATCCGGTATTGGGTGCATGGATGGATTGGGAAAGTCCCATTCCTTTTTAATTGAGTACTTTGCTAACCCGCTCCATTTTAACCCATACTTTTTTAAACCATGCTTTCTTGAATCATGCTTTTTTAGAGATTATGACTTGGTTGCCTGATTATCAATAAAGGCGCTGACTTGCTGACTGAGCATTTGCCATAAAGTTTCTTGCGCACTTCTACTGCCCCACGCATTATGCGGGCTAAAAATAACGCGAGGATGGTCTTTCAACGTTAATAAAGGGTCATTAGTAATGATAGGCTCTTGCTCAAACACGTCGCTACCATAGCCGCTGATTTGCCCATTATGAATCGCGTCCGTTAAGGCTTGGCTATCGACAATACCGCCACGTGCGACGTTGACAAGAATGGGCTTTTTAACCATTTTGGCAATGGTGTCTTTATTAATCAAATGCTCAGTTTGCTCGTTTAATGGACAATGCAGGCTAATCACATCCGCACGCGCTAGTACCTCGTCAAACGCGGTATAGTCATCATTACGCGGTGTGCGCCCTTGATGCTCTGCCCATAAGACGGTCATGCCAAAGGCGCGAGCAATGTCAGTCACGCGCTTGCCAATTGTGCCAATACCAATAATGCCCAGCGTTTTATCTTCTAAATCGATAAGTGGAATATCGAGCAAGCAAAAATTACCATCATTCTCCCATGTACCATCAATCACTTTTTGATGATAATAAATGCCTGCACGCATCGCATTGAGCATCAGCATAAAGGTGTGTTCGGGCACGCTTTTGACCGCATAACCGGCGACGTTATATAACGCAATATCATGAGCAGCACAGGCTTCTTGATCGACATTATTCATACCGGTTGCCGTGATTTGAATCAGTTTTAACTTGGGCAATTTGGCAATCACCTCAGCACTAATTTTTACTTTATTGGTAAAAATAATCTGCGCATCTTGGCAACGTTCAATGATGAGTTGGTCGTCTTGTGGCGTGTCATTGTGGGTAATATAATTGCTAATCCCTGCTGGTGCGGGCAAGTCAATGCCTTCTGAAAACGTGCCTTTGTCTAAAAATACCGCTTGCATGTTATGTCCTTATTTATGATTTTTTATCTAATTTTTTTTATTGAAGTGAGTAGGTGTGTTGCATGATGTTGGGGCTTGCCTAATGTAGCATGACCCACAGAAAACAAAAACATGAGAGCAAAATTCAATTGACTGCTGATGTTAGCCATTTAAATGCTCTTGAAAAATCGACTTAACGTACGCATCTAGCTGCTAACGTTATATAATAGATAAGTTTTATTACTTTAATAACTGCGCTCATCGCTATATTCGTGATGTTCGTTTAAATAAGGTAGCATGACGTCTCTGATTACTGACAGAGCCGTGGTTGTTACCGCCTATTTTTATCATCTGAGTACAAAAGACATCGCCCTATGACTACTTCCGCTCCATTGCTCCATTCTGAATTCGCTGTTGGTCAACGTTATTTATCTGATACTGAGTCCGAGCTTGGCTTGGGTGTGGTCATCGATGTCGATGATCGCTGTGTGCATATCCTATTTCCACAAAGTGAAGAGACGCGCGTCTATGCGAAAAGCTCTGCGCCGTTATCACGCGTGGTATTTAAGGTAGGCGATAGCATCAGCGACCAACAAGGTCAGAGCCATATTGTCACTGCCGTCGATGAAGTGATGGGCGTGCTGAAATACAGTGTCGATGGTTATGAAAAAGGCATCATGGAAACGCGCCTTGCTGCTAATATTACCTTGGCAAAACCGCTTGAGCGCTTGCTTGCTGGGCGTATTGAGCGTGGTGATTGGTATGATTTGCGCCAAGATATCCTACGTATGCAAGCCGCACTTGCCGGTCATCCGTTAAAAGGTCTGATGGGCGCGCGTGTTGATATCATCGAGCATCAGCTTTATATCGCCCATGAAGTGGGCAAGCGTATCGCCCCGCGGGTGTTGCTTGCTGATGAAGTTGGCTTGGGCAAAACCATTGAAGCTGGTTTGATTATTCATCAGCAATTACTCACGGGTAAAGCGGAACGGGTATTAGTTTTAGTGCCGGATAGCTTGCAATATCAGTGGATGATTGAGTTGCGCCGCCGCTTTAATCTCAACTTTGCGCTGTTCGATTTGGTACGTACGGCAGCGATTAAAGAGCATGACCCTGAGCAAAATGTCTTTTTAACCGAACAATGTATTATTGCCGGTATGGATTTATTACTCGACCATCCTGATTTATATGACCAAGCGATGGAAGCGGGCTTTGATTTATTGGTCGTTGATGAAGCACATCATCTGCATTGGGATGAAGAACGCGGCGGCAATGATAAATATGATTTGATTGCCGATTTTGCCGAAGAAACTGCAGGGGTGATGTTATTGACGGCAACGCCTGAACAGTTGGGTACGCAAAGCCATTTTGCGCGTTTGCGTCTGCTCGATGCCAATCGTTTTGATGATTTAGATGAATTTATCGCGGGTCAAGATGCTTTTGCCGAAACGGCGGCGGTGGCTGGCGTGTTAATAGAAGATAAGCCCTTAAGTGAAGGACAAATTGCGGCATTATCGGGCTTGTTAAATATTAGCTTAGATGAACTTGCAGCGATTAACGACGATGAAAAATTACGTACTTATGCGCTCAATGAATTGCTCGACCGTCATGGTACAGGGCGCGTGCTCTTCCGTAATACCCGTGAAAGCGTCAAAGGGTTTCATGGGCGTAGCAGTCAGCCGTATCCCTTGCCATTACCTGAGGCGTGGAAAAATAGTTATCAGACTATAGGCAAATTACGCGAACAGCTATGGGGCGAAGAAAATCAGCCCGATGGTGGTTGGTTAGAAGATGACCCACGCGTACCTTGGCTGATTGATATTTTAAAAGGTGCATTAAAACATCAAAAAGTGTTATTAATTGCTCGTAGTGGCGCAACCGTTGAGAGTTTAGAGGCGGTATTACGTCTGCATGCGGGTATCAAAACCGCAATTTTTACCGAGCAAATGACGTTACTTGAGCGTGACCAAGCGGCAGCTTACTTTGCGGATAGTGAAGGCGCACAGATTTTATTGTGCTCGGAGATTGGTTCAGAAGGGCGTAATTTCCAATTTGCCAGTCAGCTGATTTTATGGGATTTACCGGCTAATCCAGATACGTTAGAGCAGCGTATTGGTCGCCTAGACCGTATCGGACAAACGCAGGAAATAACCTTGCATGTCCCTTATGTACAAGGTACAGCGCAAGAGCGTTTATATCAGTGGTATGACAGTGCATTAAACATTTTTAATAAAATCTCGCCAACCGCGCAAAACGTGCAAGAGGAATATATTGCCGAGTTAAAGCCACTACTAGAAGGCGCCGATACGGCAGATAATCGGACGATTTTGCAAGCCGTTATCAAAGATGCACTGCAAACACGCTTGGGGCTTGAAGCGCAACTGCAAGCCGGTCGTGACCGTTTATTAGAATATAACTCTTGCCGTCCACGGGTAGCGGGGCGTATTGCCAAAGCGATGCATGACTTTGATGGTCACAATGTGTTGCCACAGTTCGTTGAGCGCTTTTTGGCATCGGCAAATATTGAATATAGCGTCCAGCGTGATGGTTCATGGGTGATTGCGCCGGTAGACAGTACCGAGATTAGCGACTATATCGATGGCTTACCACTCGGTGACGATGACGGTATGACCTTATCTTTTGAGCGTAATTTAGCGCTGCAACGCGAAGAGATTGAGTATATTACCCATGAACATCCGCTGATGCAGGCGATATATGAATTGGCAACCACCAGTACTTTTGGTAATACCACAGTCGCGACGTTAAAAAGTGCGGCCATGCCGCAAGGGATGGTGATGGTAGAAGTAAACTTCCGCGTAGAAGCCATTGCACCCAAAATATTAAACCTACCTGCGACCTTACCGACACAAAATATCCGCGTCTTTATTAGTGAGCAAGGGACTGATTTATCCGCCCGTATCAGTGCAGATATGATTATGCCGCACGTTGAGCGTTTGGATAAAAACCGTGCACGCCAAGTCATTAAAGTACGTGGCGACGTCATTGAAACTCGCTATTATGAAGCAGAAGAGATTGCCAAAAAGCAATTGGCGGATATTGGTGAGCAGGCAAGTGACCGCTTTAGCCAGCAATGGTCACGTGAAATCAAACGTCTTAAACATCTGCAAACCATCAATCCTAACGTGCGTCCTGAAGAGATTGAGCGCCTAGAGCAATTACAAGCGCAAGGTGAGCAAGCCTTGGCAAGCCTGTCCTTAGTACCGGATTCTATCCGCGTATTGGTGGCAGTGAAGCCTTAACGCTTGTCTTGTGATGATAAAATGAGGTGTTCCTGTAGCGCCTCTTTTTTTATTTTAAATTTCTATTCATGATTTTTTAAGCTGATTTTAAGCTGTTATTTATGTCTGCTTTAATAGTCAGCATAAGATGTTATAACCTCGCAGTGGTCACTGGTCAAAGACTCAAATATTGGGTAAGATGTTTGCTTTTTATCAATAAACGCCTAAGGATAATCGTTTATTCACCCCGCAGTCATGGACGATTTTTCTGTTGATAATACGTTATTAACGCTAAATAATTTTTGCTATTCTGAACGGTATCGCACTGCTATCGGCGTGATATGGGGTCAGGGATAGAAAATAAGGAAACATGCTGTCATGTCTGATTACTCGCAACTGATCGACGAGCTACTTGCTACTGTCACGCTTATCGAAGTGAGCCCTGATGTGTTTGAGGGTAAAAGCCATGACTATGTCGGCGCGCGTATTTTTGGCGGGCAAGTACTAGCGCAAGCGATTATGGCAGCGGCGCATACGTTGCCAGAAGATAAGCCTTGTCACTCGTTACATGGTTATTTTTTGCGTGGTGGTGATATTGATCAGCCCGTTATTTATCAGGTGCGCCGTTTGCGTGATGGTCGTAGTTTATCCGCGCGTCAAGTGACAGCGATTCAATATAAGCAAGTGAAGGGTCAGCCGCCCGTTGAACAAGTCATATTTACGATGATGGCGTCATTTGCGCCGATGGAGAATGGCTTGGAATATCAAGAAGATATGCCATTTTATCCGCCGCCAGAAGATTTACTTGCCGAGCAAGAGTTAAAGGAAGAGTATGTCGGTAAAGTGCCGGACGCGCTCAAAGCACGCTTTATGCGCCGTCGTCATGTGGAGATAAAACCCGTCAAACCGCGTGATCCCATTCACCCTGAACCGATGAAACCCAAACAAGCCAACTGGCTGCGTATTCGTGAATTGGGTGCACAACCACAGGCGATTCAGCAGGCGCTATTGGCATTTTCATCGGATTTTTATTTGGTGGGTACTGGGCTGATGTCACATGGCGTCAGTTTTATGACCAGTGGGCTGCAAGCGGCAAGTATCGACCATTCGATGCATTTTCACCGTACTTTTGATATGAATCATTGGCTATTATATGACATGTGGAGCGATACCACCTCAAACGCGATGGGGCTCAATCATGGGCAATTTTGGCAAGATGGCAAATTGGTGGCGACGGTACAGCAAGAGGGCTTGATGCGTTTGCGTGTGTCGAAATCCTAATTACTATACTGTTATAGATAAAGAAAAAGCGACTCATATATATTTTGAGTCGCTTTTTTTATGTCTTTTATCAATTTTTTAAGCGGTTGAGTATAAAGGCTTATTCTAAAATCTTAACCATCGCTCGTGGTAATCCAAGGGTTGCCTGCGCATCAGCAGCGTTTAACCAATTGATATTAATCTCCGCCGCTTGTAAGGCTTCGGTCAATGCTTGCGATTGCTCATTATTCAAGATCAATGATTGCGGGGTTAAATACCAATGAAAATGGGTCAATGAATGTTTAATCGGTGCATCATCTAACAAGGTTTTATTGATGGGTGTTGCGACCAAGTTATTCTTATTCAGCCATGCATTAATAATTTGCTCAGCGGTCGTAAATTCGGCTTCGTAAACCTTTTCGTTACTTGCTACTTCTAAAGGTTTTTCATCAAGAATGTCTGTCTGTTTAGTGGTGGTTTTACCCTTAACGTTATCGCTGACTTTTTCGATAAACTCTAGCGGTAAGCTCCAAAGTCCGCCCCAAATACCACTATCAGGGCGTTGTAACCATAATATCTCGCCATCTACATTTTGAATCAGCAGCGCATTACTAAATTTACTAGGTTTGGGCTGCTTCTTGGCTTTTACTGGATAGTCTTCTTCGCGATTTTGCGCATGCGCTAGGCAATCGTTTTGGAGTGGACATAACGGGCAAGCAGGTTTGCGCCTTGTACATAAGGTTGCGCCCATATCCATCATTGCTTGGGCGAACAATCCGGAATTCTCTATTGGCGTTAAACGCTCCGCCAATGCCCACAGCTCTTTAGTGGTTGCGGACTTGGTGATATCGCCCTCAATAGCTGCCCAGCGTGTCAATACTCGTTTAACATTGCCATCACAAATGACGCCATAACGGTGCAAGCCCATCGCCATAATCGCGCCTGCGGTCGAAGGTCCCACACCTGCAATGGCTTCCCAGCCTGCCAAAGTTTGCGGAAAATCGCCAGTCTCATTAATCACGGCAACCAATTGCTTTGCGCCCTTATGCAAATTCCGCGCACGCGCATAATAACCTAGCCCCGCCCAATGCTCCGCGACCGTATTCCATTCTGCTGTAGCTAAATCTTGCACTGTCGGAAAGCTGTCCATAAAGCGCGCGAAATAAGGCAGCACAGTAGTGACTTGCGTTTGTTGTAGCATGACTTCAGATAGCCAAACGATATAAGGATTGGGCGTGTCGGTCAGGTGCTGTTGCCATGGTAGGTCGTGACGACCGTTGATAGCGAACCAGTCGAGTAGGCGCGGGGCGAAGGTGTCAAGATGGTCTTTGGTCTGTGTAAAAGCAATATTATTATCAGTCATTTTATTATGATATTGTTTAGTAGCTGCCTTATATATGGGCTATTTAACAATATCAAAGAGTAGTAAGTTATTTATAGTATGATCTATATATTTGTAAATATAACTTGATTCTATTACATGGTAAGAAGAGAAATTCACTTCATGCGTAAAATTGAATTTATTTAGTATAAGTTCTATTAACCTGCTAGATTCATAATCCATATTACCCTCATAGTTTGAAGTCCGAATAAATCTATCTTCTGTAAGGTTATGGAGTATTAAAAGAATAAGAAATTTTGTCGGGTATTGCTCTAAAATACTATTATCACTTGGTAAATTAATATCTTCGCAAGAACTAAAGCCTAAGATATCTGATGCTTGTATACTATTATCACGAATTTGCTCAAATAAATTTTTGTTAGCAATATATACAAATGATAAAAATACTATTAAAAGCTGCTCTACCTCTGGATTTCTACTTTTCGAGTTATCTTCAAATATAATAAGCGTTTCAATACAACGAACAATCTGTTCGATATTTCTTAATGATAAATGCTTAATCTCGGTAAATTTAGCAATGTCATAAATATAACTGCTATTCTTAAAATCTTCTGGTATTACTTTACTCACCTGAACAGCAGAATGAAAATAAGTGATATTATTTTCAGTATTACCGTTAGCTTCATCTTTACTGACGGTTGGCAAATTAATTTGATATTTAAAAAACTTATATAAATAATCGTGCGAATTGGTTTCGCTACCATAGCTATGCTTGATAGTAGCCTTTAGTTGTTCCACATTAGTGACCAAAATAATTTGCACATTTTTAACGTCGAAAACATGCTTAATGGTCTCTAACATCATGACTGCAAAATCAGGACGGCAACGGTCAAGTTCATCAATCAGTAAGATGATGGGATTAGTAGATGCAATATCAGTTAATGCGTCTCTTAATGTAGCTAGATTTTTTTCAGCTTCGACTTGGTCTTTTATTAATGATTCAAGAGATTGGTCAATAAGAGACTTAGAACCTTCTTTTATTTCATCAATACCATCTGCGAGTTCGTCAGGAATATCAGCAGCATATCTACCAAATGCAAAACTCAGTGTAGCTTTAATCCCTAAACCCGTCACTAAACGTAGATAAGGGATGGCGCTGGCGATAAAACTTTGACGTTTGTCATTGTTCTCACCATAGAAGCCAGCCACTTCTGCAATCAGTGTTAACAGTGGCTCATTGGCATGGTCAGCTTGAAAAGCATTAACATAGCCAACTTTATATTCATTGGAGTTCTCTGATTCAATAAGGTTTTTGAGTTTAAAGCAAAATTCAGTTTTACCTGTACCCCATTTACCATCAATGATTAGAGGTGAGACATTAATATCTGAGTCCAATAATTTAATGATTTTTTCAGCGATTGGCTTACGTGAAAACTCGTCTCTATCATCGAAGGTTAAGGCTTTCATTTCATTATAATCTGTCATCTTAACCCTCAAAACTATTTATAAAAACTCAAACCTACTTCCGATTCTTCCGCGTTTTTAAGCGACGTAAGCGTTTTTCTTCTTCCTTAGCCAGTTTCTTTTCCTCAAGCGCAATACGTTGTTCAGCAACGACAGCTTCTTCCGCTTCACGCATATCAGGGGTTTCCAGACTGATGCGCCCAATCGTACCACTGCGCAGCTCATTGACGAGGATTTCTGACATGCGGTAAATATCCACTATGCCACCTTTCTTCAATAACCCTCGATTGCGCCCTGCGATTTCAAAAAACGCCCCATCCGTCTTAGGCAGTTCTTCAATTTTATAACGCTCTTTTAACAGCTCAGGATACGCCTGCAATAGATATTCAGCGGTATAACCAGCAACATCATCAAAATCAAATGCCGTATCACGAATACCGCCCGTTGCCGCCAAGCGATAACCTGAATTGGCGTTTTCTACTTTTGGCCACAGCATACCGGGCGTGTCATAGAGCATGATGCCACCGTCAAGTTTAATCAGCTGCTGCGACTTGGTGACCGCAGGCTCGTTGCCCGTTCTGGCAACGGCGCGACCAGCTAAAGTATTAATCAACGTTGATTTACCGACGTTTGGAATACCCAAAATCATGGCTTTAATTTGTCTGCCTGTTTCAGCTTTATTGGGCATTAGTTTTTTACACAGCTCAATAATACGGTGTACATCTGCCGCTTTATTGTCATCAAAAGCCAGTGCTTTGACGCCATCTTCCTGCTCAAAACAATCCATCCATGCTTGCGTCATCTCAGGATCGGCAAGGTCGGCTTTATTTAAGATTTTAATCACCGGCTTGTCACCGCGCAGGGTGGCGACCATCGGATTTTCGCTGCTATAAGGAATGCGCGCATCGAGCACTTCGATAATCACGTCCATTTGTGGCATGATTTCTTTGACTTCATTTCGCGCTTTGTTCATGTGTCCGGGGAACCACTGAATATTCGCTCTCGTATCCATTTGCTGTTACAACCTTTTATTCATAAAACTTAATTATTGATAAAATAGAGTGCTTAAAGTAACAATGCGTCGCTTTAAGCAATGACGTTCAGTTTACTACATAAGCCATGTACTGATGTTAAAAAGTAAGGATGCTAAAAAGTGTTCACGCTACCATTTAGATTTGTATTCATGAGAAATGATTATTCAGCCTGTTTTACAGTCTCATCACGTGTTGGCGGTAAGGGGGCTAAATAACCAATCAATAAAATCAAACTGCCTGCACCAAGGAAAGAAATTACTCGCCAAATCGCTTCTGTCTGTGATAAATCAACCAACACCAGTTTTAACACCACAATACCCAATAAGCCAATGCCCATAAACCAAAGCGCGCGCTGCCAATAGCGACTGGCGATAATGGTCGCAACCAATGCCAATAGCGTCCATAAAATCGTCAGCCCCGTTTGCACTTGCTCGCTGTCCCATGCGTTGCCTGTACTGCCGTACAAATGACCAATCCATAGTGGCGTACCAATAAAGGCGTGCAGCGTTCTGACCAGCATACTAGAAACTATCCAAAAACCAATCAGCGCCAACACAATCAATAACGTGTCACTTTTGCGAATGGCGGTGAATAGATTTTGCTGTTGTATGCCACGTTGACGCAATAAATACACGCCCAGTCCGTAAAATACTACCAGCCATAACGTCACATCATATAAGTTAAATAATGGGAAATAAGGCAATCCCCAAATCACACCATCGTAAGTAAAGTTGGTAAAAATTACCCAGAACAAGGTTAATGGTACAAATATTTTGGCATTATTTAACAGCGCATTTTGCCAATTAAACCAGTAGAGCGTGCGCCCTGAAGAAGAATTTCCAGTCTGTTTGTCACTTTGCTGACGGTAGGTTAACCACAGACCAGCCAGCATCAGCGCAATAGGCACAAGAATAGTAACCACGCCTTTTGAATCAGGCAACTTATAATGCACCAATTCTGCCAATATGATAATGCCCGTGCCAAGCCAGCTGGCACTATCGTAGCTTTTTAACTCCGTACCGTTATGATTGTCGTTATTGGCAGTAGTATTGCTATTGATAGTATTGTCATGCCACGTTTTTAACCACAATTGCCCAAGCATTAGCCAGCCAATGACTAAGGTTGTAAATATTGACCAATAAAAGGTCGTCCATTGATAGTCAACTTCATATTTTTGTGGCAATTGTAATATCAGCATGGCATAAAAGAATAGCAACAAACCATGGCTAAATTGCCTGACCTCACGCCACGGACGGTATTGATTCACTGCATAATAAACGATAAGACTGGTCAATGTCGCCAATGCAATCAGCGCCGTCGTTGCCAATTGCCAACTAGCAAACCATTGATCAAAGTCGATGATAAGGACATACAGCAGCCAACCCATCGCGGCTAGCGTCAACAAGCGTATTAAAGCGGGACGTTGCCAAATGATTTTAAACGCTACACTTTGGCTATTGATGCTGGCAAGCCATTGCTGAGCTGCCGTTTCGCTGATACCCAATACTTTGGCATAATCTGGCAGTGCTTGATTGCGGGAAAGCTGATTATCAGTATTATTAATCAGCGAATTTTTTATGTTATTAATAGGCGAATTGCTGGCACGTAAAATAAAAACGCTGGCAATGGCACTGATGGCAGAAATCGTTAATGCGAGTGTTGGATAATAATCAAGGGCAATTACAAAGGTATCGGACAACATAGCAATACTTACCAGCTGCAACAACAATCCCAATAATACCGACCACGCCCGCAGAGAACGCCTGCCAAACCATACTAGCGCCAGTCCTTGTACCGACCAACCAAAAGCAATCCATTCTGCATTTAATGCCAACGGAATCACCAACGCTAAAAAGCCAAAACCTAATGCCAGCATCCCTTCTGTAATTAGCGCATAACGTTGACTACGCTGAATAAACGTCCAACCAAGTCCTAAATATACCGCCGCTAAAATCGCGCTAGTCATGGTTAAAGCGTGATTAATATCATGCAGTAACGCCGAAAATAAACCAAATGCTAATAAGGGTACAGAGAATAGGAGTCCGATATCAATGGGAAACACATAGCTTTCATGCTGATTTTTGCTATCAACAGTTTGCTCATTGTTGCTGGCGGTAAGGGCATTAACCGTAGCGTATTCATTGTCATCGTTATAAGCAATGATTTGCTGGGCGTAGCGGATGACCACAAATAAATATAGCAGCACATGTAGAGCTACGAGCAATACCAAGCTCCAGCGTTGATTATCAATTATTACCGTTAAATTTTCAGTCAGCCCCCAATAATATGCAAGCCCAAAGGTTACGCCTGCACCAAATAAATTCAGCACTTTCCACGGGCGATAATGAGCGATAACGGCAATGGTCACGTTTAATAACAGGTAATAGCTAAACAATGCCGTCAAGCTGCCCGTATCTTGACTGGTCAAAATCGGTGCAAAAAAGCCACCTGATAATGCCAATAGTGCTAAGGGAAACGCGTTTTGCCGCACGGCTAAAGCAACAGTGACTGCTGATAATATGCCAAGAGTAATAAAACTAGGTAAGCTGCTCATCACTTCATAAACGCTGTAAGCAAAAAAAGTGGTCAAATAAGCGGTTGCCAGTCCTGCGCCTTGTAACGTGATGCCATAGGCAAAGCGCTTGGGCACAAGCTTGAATCCCAAACCGGCAAGTGCCAATCCTGACACACCAATCGCTGACAACTTAATACCAATCGGAATTTCGATATATTCACTGAGTAAGCGTAATAACAACACCACGCCAACGAGTAAAACCAATACCCCAACCCGCACCACCAAATTACCACCCAAAAACCAATTTTGAATTGAGTGGAAAAGCGAGGTAACAATCGGAAATGAGCGTTCGTCAGGCTCTATCGGTGCGATGCTATTTCTATTATCTAAAGACTGGCTGTCAGGCACGAGGGGTTGAGTTGCAGGCGTCGATATAAAGTTAGGGGTTGAAGAATCTACCGGTAGCGGTGGCGGCATTGATTTTGCTGTCGATGAAACTGTATCTGCAATAGGTGCTTTGGCGTCAAATATACCTTGTACAGTAGTAGCATTTATAGAAGAAGTATTTCCCCCCACAGTAGAGCTATTGAGTGCACTATCGGCTACAGAATGAGTAGATAAGGAGTGTTGAAGAAGGCTTATATTTTCCTTTCGTTGCTTAGGCGTTTGGTGCTTCAGCTCGTTTTTTAACTGCGCCATATCCTGTTGCAATTGTGCCAGTTGCTGATGCAACCTAATATAGAGGACAATCATAATCACCAGCAAGGTGATAACTGCCAGCCAGCCTAAAGAACCCATCAAAAAATATAGCATCATCCCCACTCAGTCTGTCCGTCCATTGAGTGATAATGACGCTATTTAACAATAAATACAACTTTATCAGACCGAGTCATTAGAAGGTTCAAGGCTCGTATGCGCATAAGCCTCTTTAAATATAGTGATATAAAAAAGCATACGGTAGGATAAATTCTACCGTATGCTCATTGGTTACTATTTCTAGGGGTTTCCATAACTATGAAGTAGGCATTTTAGTTTTATAAACGCCGCCACCATTGACGGTCAGCTCAGTACCTGTAATCCACGACGCTGCATCACTTAGTAAAAATGCCATGGCATAAGCGATATCTTCTGGTAGACCGCGCCTTTTGAGCACGATACCTTTGACTACATTATCTATCATTTCTTGAGTATAGCCTGCCTCTTCAGATGAGGCGCCATTATCTACCGTTCCAATAATTAAAGAGTTAAAGCGCACTTCAGGTCCTGATGCTACCGCCATACTTCTGACCATATTTAGCAAACCCGCTTTGGCAGTGCTGTATTCAATAAATTCTGGCGATGGCGTATTACCGACCATAGAGCCTGAAAATACCACAGAAGCATTATTTTCTTTCTTTAAATATGGCATACATAAACGGGTTAAATTATAAGCACCTAAGGTATTAAGCTTATAGGCGTCAACCATTTTTTCGGTATTAGATTCCCATAATGGGGTATTCGCGCCCCAACCAACGTTATTCACTACCGCAGATATGTTGCCAAATTTTTCTATCGTGGCAGTGACCAAGGCTTCAATTTGAGTCTCATCGGTAAAGTCAGTTTTCATGCCTAAGGTGGCATTACCTGTTTCTTTTTCGATATCCACCGCAATTTGCTTCACTTTGTCTTCATTTAAATCAGCGAGAACAATATTACCGCCGAGTGAGCTTAAAAAGCGTGCTGCCTCGCTACCGATAGCGCCTGCTGCACCGCTAATAATGATCGTCTTATCGGTAAAGTCATATAATTCTTGAATGGTTTTCATAGCTTCTACCTTATTATCGTTTAGAGAGTGATTAGGTTAGAGAGTTGCTGATTTATTAAGTTAGATAATGATTAAGCAGTTATTCTCATTATATATTAGCGTTTCAATTCCCTACGGCTAGTAAGCTTTTGTAGCGGTTTAATAATAGTAATGAATTTCCATACAGACATAAAAAAGCAGAGTAAGACATGCTTACTCTGCTATCAGTTTTTCGTAACGGCGAATGGTGATAACTATTTGTCATTTTTAACCAAAACCTGAGTTTAGATTTAAAAATATAGCCTGTAATTAGCCTAAATTCTCTTTCATAAACTCAAGCATGTTTTCCCAACTTTGCTTGGCGGCGGCTTGGTTATAGCCCAAATCTACGCCGTTTTTGGCTGCGCGCTCATCTGCTTGTGGGTTGGTAAAACCGTGCTTAGCACCATCATAAACATCAATAGTGTAGTCGACATCGGCAGCATCTAGCTCTGATTTTAGACCTTCTATCGCATCCATTGATACCATCGAGTCATCACGCCCATGAGCGACCAATACCTTAGCAGTGAATTTCTCATCGGCAGGCTGCTTAGGTGATGGATTGCCGTGGAAAGTAGCCACTGCTTTTAATGGCATGCCTTCTCGCGCCATATCGAGAACGATTTTGCCGCCAAAACAAAAGCCGATTGCGCCTAAGTTGTCACCATCAACGGCAAGCTGGTCACTGAAATCATTAAGAATTAAACGGCAGCGTGACATCAGCATGTTTTGATCGGCTAATACTTGCTCCATCCACATATTTGCTTGTGCAGCATCTGATGTTAGCTTGCCTTCACCATAGATATCCATTGCCACCGCTGCATAACCCGCTTTTGCTAAGCGTTCGGTAACATTTTTTGGATGCTCGACTACGCCCCACCATTCTGGTGCGACTAAAATACCGGCGACGGGCTTGTCGTCTGCAGCATTGTCTGGTAATGCTACGTAGCTGATAAGCTGAACGCCGTCATCTGTGGTGCTGATGAGCTCAAAGGTCTTAATTGACATAGTGTTGTCCTTTTTATATTTGAAGTTTTCTAGCATGAGTATTATTGATTTAGCTTTATTTATAACGCTTAGTTTGCTTACCCGTACTACCATAACGCCCAACTTAGTCAAAAACAGCTATAATACTGTAACGCTCGTTACCCAAATTTATCTGCCTACCGTTAAGAAAATATATGAATTTAAATTTTTTACAATCTACTCGTACGCCTCAGCCAAGCCCGTTGACTGCGTCCCAAGCAGAAGGCAACAGTCAAGCCAGTATCCAGTCGGACCAGACCGAGTTGCGCGAGCAATTCTGGACGCGTTTTACGCTCGATAAGTTGACTAATAATGAGTGGGAAGCTTTATGTGATGGCTGTGGCAGTTGTTGTTTGATTAAATATATCGACGAAGATGAAGATGGCAACGTGGATGAAAGTCTGGTCGAGTATACCGATGTGACCTGTCAGCTTATGGACTGCGCGACGGGCTATTGCAGGCATTATGCGACACGCCAAGAGCACGTACCAGATTGTATTCAACTGACGATTGATAATCTGCCTAACATGATTTGGCTACCGTCGCACTGTGCTTATAAGCGCTTGTATAAAGGGCAAAACCTACCAAGCTGGCATTTATTATTGACCAAAGATGCGGTGGCAACTCAGCAACAAATGCGTGCTGCCAATGTCGGTGTGGCAGGGCGCTGCGTGACTGAAATCGGTATGGATGATGAAGAGATGGAAACGCGCGTAGTAAATTGGGTAAAACCTTAGTTCGTATTCTTTAGTTGGGATTAACGCGTATGGCATGGCGGTCAGCCAGCGGTGGAATCGGAATACCTTGGCGAATTTGCATTGAAAACTCACTGCCATGAATATTGTTACTGTTATTAAAGCCTTTAACTTTAGGATTGATGTGCGCGCGCTCATACCATGTATCCATTGACCATGATTGAGCGTTGTTCGCAGACTGAGTGTTGTTTTGAGGACTGGCATCAAGCATGCCTAAATCATAAAGATAATTTGGCAGCCAACCGGATACCCAAATGCGATAATCCCACGGCAGCCGCTCACCGCTGACGACACGTGCCATATAAAAAATAATATTGGTACAGTTACTGGTCAACGTGTTGTACCACGCGGGTTCGGCGTTGAGTTCATCAGCAGCGGTTAAGTAAGACTCAAATAATGATTTGACTTCGCGCTGTTGAAGATGGCTGACAGGAAATAAATAGACTTGTTCACCGCGCGCATTACTCCGCGTATAAATAATATCACGCTCTTCTGCGGCAATTAAACTCAGCTCATAACGTTTAAAAAATCCGCCCAATGCCGAAAATGACTCGCCATTTTCTTTACGTATTTCTAGCGAAAATGACAGCGGTCTATCATCTTCAAAACGAAAACTCACCAAAGTATGAGCAATTAACGGTCCCATCCAGTATGAGTTAATCACATCAACGCCGGACAGTTTACTCATATCGACCGTGCGCGTCTCCCAACGCTCGGTCGCATCGTCACCACTGTGCCAATCAAAATTACGCACATTATTAAAAGTCACCAAATCTGAGTTATTGGCATCGCGCGTGTACGACAGCCTCTCGCCAACTTCTGGTTTCCAATCACGCAGTTGTTGCGGGGCGATAGAAATAAACCAGCCAAGACCAATAACCCAAACGCCAATATATAATCGTGCCAGCCATTTGGTGGCTTTATTAATAATGGTGTTTTTATCGCCAGTATTTTTATCGACAGTATGGTTATGAGTAAGGTTTTTAGTAAGAGGGGGTTTACTGGTAAATGATTTATTAAAGATTGCATTAGTGACGCGCTTAGGTAAGTAGCGCACACTTAATAATGCAGTCAATAAACTCACAATCACAATCGTTGTCAGCCAAGTAACCGTCGCATGGGCGCCAAATTGATACCAAATTGCCATCAGTAACCAAACGGCAGATAATACCAAGGCGAGCGCGATAAAAAATTGCACAATATAATGTCGCCATTTGTGGTGCTGGCAACTGCCGTTTTTATGGCGAATGGCTATATTGTGAGAGTTGGTACGCGTCGATAATAAGCGTGAAAAAAAAGAGCGAGGGAACATAAGTGCCGATTAAGTAAATATAGATTTTGACCATAGCAAAATTTATAACACGCTGACAATACAATTTGGATAAATTTGTCGTTGAATGTCGAGTAAGCTTGCGATAAAGTGAAGCTAATTTAGTTTGCACTACTGGTTTTAAGGTAAAATTTATCCGGGATTTTTATTTACGATTGCCTATTTTTATTGAAACCTTTTATCGAAAACTTTTATCCCCATTTACTATTTTTCTTATCATTAATTAAAGAGGTTAACTCACACCACCATGTCTGACGACACTCCCAGCCCGAGTAGTTGGTCGATGCGCGGCTTAAAACGCTGGCTATCGACCGCCCCCGAAACCCGTGATGAACTGATTAGCTTGGTACAACAGTCACGCCAGTTTTTAGAACCTGATACCGTTGATATGTTAGAAGGCGTGCTTGATTTACCTGCGACCCAAGTTCGCGAAATCATGACTCCACGTCCGCAAGTGATAGGGTTGCACGAAAGCACCAGCCTTGCAGAAGTGATGGATATCATTCTTGAGACCACCCATTCGCGTTATCCCGTGTTTGATAGCCAAGATGATGATGCCGTTATCGGTATCTTACTTGCGAAAGACTTGATACCGCTCTTAGTGCATATGGTGCGCGACGAAGACGATAAAATTAATAGTAAACGCCTAAAAGATTTGGTGCGCCAGCCACTATATATTAGCGAAACGGCGCGTTCTGATACCTTATTACGTTCACTACAACGCACCCAAGTTCACATGGCAGTAGTAGTCGATGAGTTTGGTAACTTTGCTGGCATCGTGACGATGGAAGATTTACTCGAAGAAATTGTCGGCGATATCGTTGATGAACACGATGATTTCGATGAAGACAGTGATATTAATAATATCGTTGTGCATCCAGAAAAGCCCAATACGTGGTTGGTACAAGCCTCTACGGTTATTGAAGACTGTAATGATGAGTTGGGCAGTCATTTTGATGATACCGATGTCGATACTATGGGCGGGCTTGTGATGCAAACGCTGGGTCATGTCGGCGACTTGGAAGGGGAAAGTATAAAAATAGATGATTGGCAGATTACGGTGACCGATGTCGAAGGGCGATCTATTCATAATTTAGAATTGACCAAGACCGATCCTGATAAGCAATTATTAATCGGTAGTCATTAGGCTTCTATTTTAATATATTCGTTGGCTTAAATAATAAAAACACGATTGCGGTCGTGTTTTTTATGGCTTAAATTTTTATAAATGTAGGGTTAAAGACTTGCTGTTCAAGGAGCGCAATTTTTTCCATTTATTGATACAGACTGTTATCATAGGCGGGTTTAATTTTGAGAGCAGTTTTATGTTGATAGACTGTCCTCAAATGCCCCTAGAAATTGATTTTTTGGTTTTAAGTTCTGTCATCTTGGATAATTGATATGCGCCTGTCTACAGTAGATTTACAAAAGCGGTTAAATGCTAATAAGTCTAAAAAAATGCCATTATGGCAAACGATGGTCATGGCTTGGTTGGCTGGTGCACTATTTTTATTTGCGCTGGCGCCTTATGGCATATGGCCGCTCGCTATTGTGTCACCGGCTATTTTATATGCGCTGTTATTGCCTGAGATGAGTGGCAAACGGGCGTTTATGATCGGTGAGGCTTATGGCATGGGGCTGTGGTGTGTCGGTGCATTTTGGCTGTATACCTCCATTCACGATTATGGCGCTACGCCGGCGTGGTTGGCGCTGATTATGATTGCCATCATGGGTCTTGGCATGGGATTGTTCCATGGCTTTTTGGCGCTGATGTTTAATCGGGTAGTGGGTAAGCAGCCTTTATCGTTTGCCGCCTTATGGATATTACAAGAGTGGCTGAAAACGTGGCTGTTTACGGGATTTCCTTGGTTATTCGTCGGTTACGCCTTTACTGAGCAACGTTGGTTGTCGTCACTTGCGCCCGTGGCAGGCGTGTTTGCCGTCTCTTTTGTGGCGGTGTTATTCGCGGCAAGTATTGTAGAGTTGTTACGTCGTCGCGGACGTTATATGATTGCACCTATCGCGTTATTGGTGGTCAGTACCTTTTTGTGGCTCATTAATCCTCAATGGACGAAGCCGAAAGGTACACCAGATTTATCAGTATCATTAATCCAAGGTAATATTCCGCAAGATTTAAAATGGCTGACGGAATATCAAATTGAAACGTTGAAGATTTATGCGACGTTAACGCGTACTGAGTGGGGACGTGATATTGTTTTATGGCCTGAATCGTCTATTCCCATGTTTCAAGATGAGGCGGTTGGCTTTATCAGTGAAATGGTAAAAATGGCGAAAGCCACCAATACCACGTGGATAACCGGCATTCCTTATAGAGATGAAGCGGCATTTAATCCTAAAATTGATAAGTATCCACCCTTTTATAATAGTGTCATTGCGCTCGGTGCTGAAGCAGATGGGATGTATAAAAAGCAACGTCTGGTGCCTTTTGGTGAGTATATTCCTTTTCAAGGGCTCTTTGATATTCTGCCAAATCTAGCGGGTAGCCAAGATATCATGAGCTATAGCCGCGGTAGTGACAAGCAATCACCACTGCATGTACGCGGTCATAATTTGGGCACGGCTATTTGTTATGAAGTGGCGTATCCCGACACCACGCGGAAAAATGCGCTGAATACGGATTTTTTATTGACCATCTCCAATGATGCGTGGTTTGGCACGTCCGCAGGTCCGTTGCAACATCTACAAATGGTACAAATGCGTGCCCTTGAAAATGGACGCTGGTTTATACGCGCGACCAATACCGGCGTGACAGCCATCATTGACCACCAAGGTCGTATCGTCAAGCGCGCACCGCAGTTTGAACGCACCGTGCTACGTGGTGATATTCAGGCGCGGGTCGGTAATACGCCGTTTATGAGCATGGGTAATTATCCTATCTTAATCATTATTGCGTTATTATTATTATTAAGTTATCTCGGCAAACGCTCGACTACTCGTGCTCGTTTGGGTCAATAAAAACGCTTATCACAGCCTTATGAGCAAATCCTCGATAATAATTCCTTTAAATAGTTAAGGGTTTTAACAAATCGGTATAAATTGCGATATAATAGACCAATATTTTAAATATTTTTTGTGCAAGGTGGAGCAGGTATGTCAGAACATATTGTCGAAAACAACCCTAAGAAAGAATTTATGTTTGCGTTGGGCGGTGTTGGCTTATTTTTAGCAATCGTCTTACTGATTGCTGTTTCAGCCTACTTACGCCCAGCAGGTCATCACGTTGCCCCTGAAGCCCCAGTTGATGAAGCTGCCGCTGCCGCCGCGCCAGTTGAAGCGGTCGCCGCTGCTCCAGCAGCAGATACTGCCACAGCTAAAGCGGATGCCACTGTTGCGCCAGCAGCAACGGCTACTGATAGCAGTGCTGCACCAGCACCTGCTGAATCGGCTACCGCAACTGCCCCTGCTGCTGCAGATAAAGCGGCTACCGATGCCGCTGCGCCCGCTGAAAAAACAGATGGCAATGCTGATAAAACGGCAACGGCACAGTAATTAGACTGTAGAATAGTTAGGCTATAAAATAGTTAGACTGTCGAACTGTCGCACATTTTTAACAGACATACTATGGCTAACAATCGAAAGTACTAGCCGCTATTTTAATTAGGCATATTTATTGATGAGCCTTATACTTTGAAATAATGGCTATTGTTAGTCACAAAAAACCTCGCTCCCAGTTACTGGGCGCGAGGTTTTTTTATGGAAATCTGACTAATGAATGAACAGTTTGTCCTTTACTTGTTTAAATTCAGATGAAACAATAATCCGCCTATATGATCGCCTAACAGCATAATCAAGGGGTGGGTCATCATAATAGTGGTATTTAAAGGAATAAAATCATGAGCACGGAATCACAAACATAATTTAGTGCGGCAGAACTAGCCGCGCTAGAAGATGGATTTATGGGGCATCCCAAACCGCTACGTCCGTTATTTTTTACCGAGATGTGGGAGCGATTTTCTTATTATAGTATTCGCCCGCTATTGGTACTCTTTATGGTGGCGACAGTTGGTAGTGGCGGTTTTGGTTTTGACGAAGCCACTGCATCGGCTATCTATGGTATTTTTGCCGGCTCACTTTATTTAGCAGCAGTACCGGGTGGTTGGTTGGCTGATAATTGGCTCGGTCAAGAGCGTGCGCTATGGTGGGGCAGTATTATCATTGCGCTTGGTCATTTATGTATTGCGCTATCCGCTATATTTGGTATGACGCTATTTTTCGTCGGGCTGATGTGCATTGTGCTTGGTTCAGGGTTATTTAAAACCTGTATTTCAGTGATGGTTGGGGCGTTGTATCCCAGAGGTGATTCGCGCCGTGATGGCGGTTTTACCTTATTTTATATGGGTATCAATATTGGTGCGTTATTAGCAGCACTTATTGTCGGCGTGTTTAAAGAAAAAGGCATGTGGCATGTCGGTTTTGGGGTCGGCGGTCTTGGTATGTTGGCGTCCTTGCTGATTTATCGCTTTTCAGCCAAAAAAACGTTAAATCGTTATGCGCGTGCCAAAAATATTAGTCCTGAATGGGAACAAACGAGCGGTCGCTTCAAAAATGTCGGTCGCTGGGTAGCCGGCTTTATTGGCTTATTAGCTCTCCTTGTCGTGTTGGTGGCGTCGGGTATCCTCCCATTTGCGCCTGAAATGGTGGCAGAATATATGACCTATATTATTGCTGCCGTCGTTCTATTATATTTTGCGGTGATGTTCATCTCACCACGACTGGATAAAACCGATAAGCTGCGGTTGTTGATTTGCTTCATATTGATTATTGGCTCGACGCTATTTTGGTCAAGCTTTGAGCAGCAACCAACGTCATTTAACTTATTTGCTGATAATTATACCGACCTTAATGTTTTAGGCTTTGAGATACCCAGTATTTGGTTTCAATCATTGAATCCACTATTTATCTTATTATTAGCCCCAATCGCGAGTATTATTTGGGTCAAACTTGGCAATCGTGGGCTTGAACCAAATAGCATGACCAAGTTTGCAATGGGAATGTTATTAGCAGCGGCAGGCTTTGCATTGATGATATTTGCCTCTAAAAGCATTTTGACCAATGCAGGCGGTTTGGCATCACCTTTATGGTTGGTCGGCAGTTTATTTTTGCTTACCCTTGGCGAATTGGCACTCAGTCCAGTTGGACTATCGGCTATGACCAAGCTTGCGCCAAAAGGAATGCAAGGTCAGATGATGGGGCTATTTTTTGCTTCTGTGGCGCTGGGTAATTTGGTTGCCGCCTTCTTCGGTGGTTACGTGTCAGCGGATAAAATCGAAGGGTTACCGGGTTTATTTACGACCATGACGATATTTTTGGTAGCTACCGCCATCTTATTATTAGTACTATCAAGGCCTGTTAATAATATGCTTAACAAGAGTGAGCAGGCGGATCAGTTGCGTTAATGAATAAATGAATGACTGATAAATAACGGACATATTTTTGCAATATAACCAGACGTGCTACCATCATTGATAGCACGTTTTTTATTTTATTGGTGGATTGGGACAAATAGTATCCATAAACCATTGAAAGCTGATAGTTTGCCCAAACATCGTATGATACGTTTTTAGCATAACGGTCATCGCAGTGCGCTATCGAAACAACATGATTTTATTAAAACTATCGTTTTGTTAACGTAATAGTGTCGTTATATAGCGTTTGCGCTTTTACACCGTAACGCTAAACCAAGCAGCGAGTCCAAGCAATACCTTTAAGCAATATCTTCAAGCAATTAATAAGGAATACTCCAATGAATAAGCAAAATATTCATGATCGTATCAGTAACCTGCGTCAAGCACTTGTTGAGCAAGACCTTACTGCCATTATTGTGCCGTCAGCGGATCCGCATTTATCTGAATATTTGCCGGAATATTGGCAAGCGCGCCTGTGGTTGTCAGGGTTCACGGGTTCAGTGGGGACGTTGGTGGTGACGGCTGATTTTGCAGGATTGTGGACAGACAGTCGCTATTGGGTTCATGCCGCTGAGCAATTGGCAGATACGGGGATCAGTTTACAAAAGCTGGCACCAAAGCAGCCTAATCATATTGATTGGCTCGCCGCAAATCTCCAAGAAGGAGATAGTGTGGCGGTTGATGGCAATGTACTGTCTATTGCCGAGCAAGACCGATTGTTGAGCGCTTTTGACGCCAATGATATTACCTTAATTACTGACCGTGATGTGCTCACTAATATTTGGACAGATCGTCCAGCGTTACCAACGGCAAAACTATACGCACATGATGCACAATTTGTCGCGCAATCAGGGGCGTCAAAGTTGGCAGCCGTACGTACAGGTATGACAGAGGCAGGTGCAACGCATCATTTATTATCCAGTTTAGATGATATCGCTTGGTTGACCAATTTGCGCGGTGCGGATGTTGATTATAATCCAGTGTTTTTAGCGCATATGCTAATCACCGCTGACTCAGATGCTGAAGGCAATGCCACCTTATTTATTGATAAGTCTAAAGTCAGTGCAGAGATTGAGCAAAATTTAAAAGATAGCGGCATTACCCTTGCGGATTATGACGCAATACAAGATGCTTTAGGCGCACTGACTCCAGAGGACTTATTGTTACTAGACCCAAGTAAAGTGGCGGTAGGAACGTTATCAAAAATGGTCGATGACGTCGGCTTTATTGAGCAAATGGCGCCAAGTACCTTACTAAAATCAGTCAAAGCTGATGCTGACATTGACCATGTGCGCGAAGCCATGCGTCAAGATGGGGCGGCATTATGTGAGTTTTTTGCAGCCTTTGAGCAGCGTTTGGCAGACGGTGAGCGCTTAAGTGAATTAGACGTTGATAGTATGCTTATTGATGTCCGCAGCAAACAACCGCATTATGTCTCGCCAAGCTTTCCAACGATTGCAGGCTTTAATGAAAATGGTGCATTACCGCATTATCGCGCTACGCCAGAAAGTTTTAGCTATTTAGATGTGAGCGAGGGTGAAGGCGGCTTATTACTCATTGATTCAGGCGCGCAATATCAAAACGGTACGACCGATATTACCCGCGTCGTTGGTATTGGACAAGTGAACGCTGAGCACAAACGTGATTTTACCACCGTGCTTAAAGCTCATATTGCTTTGGCAAAAGCACATTTCCCTGATGGTATTGCATCGCCATTGATTGATGCGATTTGCCGAGCGCCACTCTGGCAAGCACAGATGGATTATGGTCACGGTACGGGACATGGCGTCGGTTACTTTTTAAACGTCCATGAAGGTCCGCAAGTGATTGCCTATAGCGCCAGCACACCAAAAGAGCGCGCGATGAAAGCAGGGATGATTTCTAGTAATGAACCCGGCTTGTATCGTGAAGGACAATGGGGCATCCGTATCGAAAACTTGATGGTCAATATGCCTGTACAGCAGCCAACTGAAACAGCGTTTGGCGATTTTTTAAATTTTGAAACTGTTACTTATTGCCCAATAGATACGCGTTTGGTTGAACCGTCATTATTAACGCCAATAGAAAAAGAATGGCTAAATAATTATCATGCACAAGTCTACGCTGAGCTCAATGAACGTGTGAGTGGCGCTGCGCTTGAGTGGCTCATTGAACGTACAAAAGCGCTATAAAAAAGCATTTACTCAATAAGAAATACCAAAAAAAGCACCGAGTCATTTATTTACTCGGTACTTTTTTTGTGCTTTTTAATATTGTTTTATACTGTTCTGGATAGAAAAATAATAAGATTAAGTGTTTTTTTCAGTTTTATAGATAAAAATATCTGCTAGCGACTATTTTTTATTATCAACATTATTGGTCGTTTGTCCGTGAGTGCTGAGCTGATGGGTAATTTCCTCGCGTAGCCACGATTTTAAATCTTCCGACAGTTGTGTCATTTGCTCACTTAAATAGTCATCGATATGCATCCCAAGCGAATGAATTAAATCTTCATTCGCTTGACTTAGTTTGGGCACATTTACTGGAATGTTGATGGCTGCATCTGGTTTAGCGGCACCTTGTTTAACCGTATCAGGAATGCTATTAATTTTCAGAGCGGATATGACTTTGTCTTTATTGCTATTGACGTTACCGTAATTGCGACTGTTGTTCGTTTTACTGTCAGCCGTGGTATCTGCAATGCTATTGTATTCTATTTTATCTTGCTGAGCAGTGGTAATTTGTTTTTCAGCTTTTTGATCGTTAATAAGCTTAGTTTTTTCTGCTTCTTCTTCTGCTTTCTCTTTTTCTTCTTCTTCTTCTTCTTCTTCTTCTAAGCGCTGCTGTTCAGCGGCTTGTTGAGCTTGCTCATCGGCAAGTTTTTTAGCGGCCGCTTGCTCAATTTCATGGTCGTTATATAGAGTATCGAGATGCGCATCAAGATCATGTTCGCTAAAAGTAAAATTGTCAAAAGCAGTATCAGGTTGTAATAACGTATTGATATCCGTCAATTCTTGGACAATCGCTGCGCGTACTGCTTCTGGAGCAAGTGTCCAATGCTGGTAGAATTGATGAGAAAATGAGTAGCTTGACATGATGGGTTCCATAAGTTTCCAAAAATTACCCCTTATCATACGCAAGTACAATAAGGGGCTGCAAGGGGACAAACGTAGCAACATTAAAATCAACGTCGTGTTAATAATATTGCTTAATCATAAGCATTACTTAATTCTAAAGATTGCCTAAGCTTGAGACCAACGGGCAAAAATAAGTGAACCATTGGTGCCACCAAAACCAAAGCTATTAGAAACAGCATAATTCAGGTTTTCGACTTTACGAGAGTGATGAGGCACATAATCAAGATTGCAATTGTCTGCCACATTATCGAGATTAATCGTTGGTGGTACGTGCTGATGTTGTAGAGTTAGCACGGTAAAGATGGCTTCAATACCACCCGCTGCGCCCAATAAATGCCCTGTCATGGATTTGGTTGAGCTGACTAAGATACTGTCTTTTACACTGGCAAATACGGTCTCAATGGCAAGCGATTCGGCAACGTCACCGGCAGGCGTGCTCGTACCATGGGCGTTGACGTAACCAACTTTCGATGCATCAATACCAGCATCATCAACGGCATTTTGCATAGCGCGTGCCGCACCGCGACCATCTTCTGGTGGCGAGGTAATGTGACTGGCGTCATCGCTCATACCGAAACCCACGACTTCAGCAAGTATCGTTGCACCACGTGCTTTAGCATGAGCAAGGCTCTCTAATACCATCACGCCTGCACCATCACCAAGTACGAAACCATCACGGTCTTTATCAAATGGTCGTGAGGCACGGGTTGGTTCATCATTACGTGTCGATAGCGCGTGCATCGCGCCAAATCCTGCCATCCCAAGCGGGCTTGAGCCTTTTTCGCTACCACCGGCAATCATCACATCAGCGTCACCATAAACGATTAAACGCGCTGCCAAACCGATAGCGTGAGTAGCCGTGGTACAGGCGGTGGCGGTGGCAAGGTTAGGACCTTTTAATTTGTGTTTAATCGCCACCAGACCCGCTGCCATATTGGCAATAGAGCCGGGGATGATAAATGGCGAGACTTTTTTAGCGCCTTTTTCGCGTAGCATGGCGCAGCTGTCTTCAATGGTTTGAATACCGCCAATGCCTGAACCTAGGATGACGCCAAAGCGTTCTTGATCGACATTTTGTACAGGGACATCATCGACGCTAATGGCATCGATAAAGCCTGCATCTTTCAGCGCCATTGACGTAGCAGCCACCGCATAATGCATAAATTCATCATAACGGCGTGCGTCTTTAGCCGTCATGTATTGCTGCGCATCAAAATCCTTGACCGTACCCGCGAATTGGGCGCGGAAGTCTTCTGCATCAAAATGGGTGATTGGTGAGATGCCACTTTCGCCATTTAATAACCGTGTCCATGTACTCTCGACGTCCAGCCCTAGAGGGGTAATAGCGCCCATCCCCGTCACTACCACACGCATGTCGTCAGCACGCTCATAATGGGGCGGCTTATAACGCGACTTTTGTTGCGACTTTGCAGTAGCATTGTGGTCTTGCGATGTCTGTGAATCGTTATGTTGGCTCATGCGATATGTCCTATGCTTTGCGGTCCTAAAGGGATGGGCGTGCTTATATCATACGGTTATTACGCGGTCACACTGCGTTATTTATAGCGTTATATCAGTATTTTAGCAACCATTATAAAGCACATAAGTGCACGTCTGTAAACTTAATAGTCATCATTATAATTTTGATGCCATAAGATATAAGCTGATCCCTATAATAATCAGGGTTAATACCCTTGCCGCATTTTAAAAATCATGCAAAACATACCTGTCCTAATACCACTTGTTTATTCGCGCCAGTCACTGCCGGCAAGTTGCCTGTTTCGCCCATCAACGTTTGTCGGGCTAGCCATGCAAATGCCACCGCTTCAACCCAGATGGGATCAAGCCCCAAACTTGCCGTAGTTTCGACCACGCAATATGGTAAATGAGTTTGCAATCGCGTCATCAGATAATCATTCAGCGCACCACCACCACAGATATAAACTGCTTCCGTTATCTTTTTATTTCCTATCAGTCCATTTCCTATAAATAGTTTGATCTGCTCCGTGGCACTGATAGCAGTCAGTTCAGTCAGCGTTGCTTGTACATCGGCTGAGGAATAATCAATATTAGGCGCTACATGATCGAATATTTGCAATTCTGACTGTAACCACGCCAGATTAAAATCCTCACGTCCCGTACTTTTGGGATAAGGTTGGTCAAAAAAACGATGCGTCAATAGTTGCGTGAGTAATGGTTCGATAATTTGTCCCGATGCCGCCCAAGCGCCGCCAGCATCATAGCTTTGATTGATATGTAAAGCGGTCCACGCATCCAATAACAAATTTGCCGGACCGGTATCATAACCAACGACTTGATTGTCATTATGGTTCACGGTTGCTGGCAAGACCGCAATATTAGCAATTCCGCCCAAATTCAGCAGCACGCGCGTGGTATCCGCTGTTGCAAATAGTGCCTGATGAAAGGCAGGTACCAGTGGCGCGCCTTGTCCACCGACCGCCATATCACGGCGACGAAAGTCACTCACCACACTAATACCCGTACGCTCAGCGATAATATTGGCATCAAGCAGCTGTAAGGTAAAGCCCATGTGCGGGCGATGACGAACGGTTTGTCCATGACAACCAATCGCCAATACCGACTCGGCATCGATATTCGCCTGTTTTAATAATGTATTCACCACCTCACTAGCAAATTCACTATAAACACGACTTGCCCAACCAAACCAATCTAATTCACTATTCGGTTCACCATCTTGGCTACTTGGTTCATCATTTTGCGGGATTAATTGTTGCA